>NZ_JBHXAU010000001.1:822401-1266429 GCF_042727395.1 Nocardia sp. NPDC060255
GCCGAAGCGCATGCGCCGTAGGCGCGAGTCTCGGCCGCTCGGACGCGAGACACCCGGGGGCCGCGAACACGCCGCGCCCGCGCGGCAAATAAGACAGCTATGTTGGGGGGCGACCTCCCCCGTTTGCGAACAGATCGAGGACAGAATTCATGCAGAGGACCCGTGGCAAGGTATTCGGCGTTGTTGTGGCGGTCGCCGCGACCGGCTTGCTCGCTGCCTGTGGCGGCAATGACTCGACCGCGTCGAGCACGCCGACGTTGACCCGTACCACGGCGGCGTCGCAGCCGCCTGCCGCGTCCAGCTCCAGTGTCGATCCTGGTCAGCAGGCCCCGGCGCCCGCGCCTGCGCCGGCTTCGGAGCAGCCGCCGGCTGAGACGGTGGCGCCCGAGCGGCCGCAGCCGATCGATACTCCGCCGCCTGCGGACACGTCGAAGCTCACCGACAAGGACAAGAAGTATCTCGACGCGCTCAAGCAGCAGGGTGTCACTCCGTCTACGCCGGATATCGCGCTGAGTGTGGCGAACTATGTGTGCCAGGGCACCGCGTCGGGTGCTTCCGATCAGGATCTGATGACCTTCGTGACCGCGATGGCCGGTTCCGATCCGTCCTTCGATCCGGCCAAGATGCCGGTGGAGAAGGCCGGGCAGGTTTACATCAGCGCCGCTAAGCAGACGTACTGCAAGTGAACGCGCGCAGCGGTTCGTCGTCTCGCCGGTCCAGGCCGGCGGGGTGCCTTCTGCTGATCGGGATTCCTGTCCTGATCATCATCGTGGTGCTGCTGCTCTGGTACCTGCTCGCCGGTTTGCTGCGGCAGCCGAAGCCGGGACCGAAGCCGCCGAAGGAGCCGACTTCGCAGTCGGCGGACTGTCCGGATGTGCAGATGATCTCGGTGCCGGGCACCTGGGAGTCCAACAGCAATGACGACCCGCACAATCCGTCCGCGAATCCCGTGTCGCTGATGCTCAATATCTCCAACCCGGTCGGCCAGCAGTTCCCGAAGGAGCGGCTGGACGTGTACACCGTCCCGTACGTCGCGCAGTTCTCCAATCCGATCGCGCTGCCGCCGGACGGCCAGGCGTCCTACAACGACAGCCGGTCCGAGGGCACCCAGCGGATGGTCGACGCGATGGCCGCGCGCTACCGCGACTGTCCGTTGACCACCTACGTGATAGCGGGGTTCTCGCAGGGCGCGGTGATCGCGGGCGACGTGGCTTCGGATATCGGTCAGGGCAAGGGGCCGGTGCCGGCGAACAAGGTGCTCGGCGTGACGCTGATTTCGGATGGCAGGCGTACCGGTGACACCGGTCCCGGCCAGCCCGTCCAGGTCGGCGCGGTGCCCGCTGGAGTCGGTGCCGAGGTCGCGCTCAAGGGCCTCAACGTTCCCGGTATCACGATGACCGGTCCGCGGCCGGGTGGTTTCGGCGAACTGGCCGAGCGCACCTTCACCATCTGCGCGCAGGGCGATCTGATCTGTGACGCACCGCGACAGGCGTTGAGCCCGTTCAACATCATGGGCAGCGTCGGCGCGCTGGTGCGGGCGGCGGGCAATCCGGTGCACTCGCTGTACAACGGTTTCGTCGTCGAGGACAACGGGGCGACCTCGACCCAGTGGACCGTCAACTGGGCGAACGGCCTCATCGAATCGGCGCCGCATCCGGCGCATTCGTGAAATGTCACAGCCAATGTTCCGGTCGGCACGCAGTACACCTAGACCTGCTCCGGCAAGCGCGACTCCTGTTGGGCAGGACGCTGTAAAGTGCCGCTGGTGATCGCGACGCAGGCAACACCGACTTCGTGTTCGGGGTGGGATCGCCCTGCACCGTCGCGCCCGAATTTCCTTACAGCCAGGAGCATGAGTTCATGACAGAAGCCGCCGCACCAGCCGGTGAGTTGACCGCGCTCGGTACGCCGCTGCGCAGCTTCCGCTTCGGGGCAGCGGGCGAGGGAAACAAGCAAGAGGGTGGCGCCCGCAAGTTCGTCCAGACGGCGCAGCAGGCCGAGGAGTACGGGTTCGACACCTTCTTCGTGCCGGATCACCTCGGTGACCAGATCGGCCCGATCGCCGCGCTCGGCGCGCTGACTCAGGCTACCGAGAAGATCCGCCTGGGAACCTCGGTGCTGGCCAACGGTTTCCGGCATCCCGTGGTGCTGGCCAAGGACCTGGCCACCATCGACGTGCTGTCCAAGGGGCGCCTCGAGGTCGGCGTCGGCGCGGGCTGGAAGCAGGACGAGTTCCTCGCCGCGGGCCTGCCCTACGAGACACCGGGCATCCGGCTGGAGAAGCTGGACGAGACGCTGACCATCCTGGATGTGCTACTGCGCGGCCAGGAGTGCAATTTCGAGGGCAAGTACTACCAGGTGCGCGGGATCAAGGGCACGCCGCGCCCGCGGCAGGGTCCGCGCCCGCCGATCTGCACCGGTGGCGGCGGCCCGAAGATGCTGCGGCTGGCCGCCAAGCACGCCGACATCATCTCGATCGTGCCGGTGACCACCAAGAACGGTAAAGGCCTCTTGTCGGGTATCACGCTCGAGAAGACGATCGAGAAGGTGAACCTGATCCGCGACGCCGCGGGCGACCGGTTCGCCGATATCGAGCTCAACTGGGCGATCACCGCCATCGTCATCACCGACGATCGCGAGAAGACCGCTGAGATGGCACTTTCCGCGATCGAGCGTGGTCTGCACCCGGATCTCGAAGTGGACGTGAAGCTTTCGGTCGAGGACATCCTCAACTCGCCCTACGTGGCGATCGGCAGCTTCGAGGAAATCGCCGAGCAGATCCGTCGTGTGCGCCAACTCACCTCGATGTCGTATGTCGGGGTGTTTCCCACCCAGATGGACGCGTTCGCCCCCGTTATTCCCCTGCTGCGAGACGAGTGAGCCGGGCTTCTCTGTAACATGACTCTGGTTTGAGTACATCTAGCCGATAGCGGTCACCGCGCAGACCGCCCAATAACTGCAGGCTGACTCGGGCACTTGGAGCCACCCGCGGGCGAAAGCGAGTCGGGGCCTCACAGGTAACTACGGCGTTGTCGCCGTCTTGCTGCGTGTGCCTCGGAGGAGAAGAAGGAATGGAAGAGACTTTCGACGACTACCTGGACGAGACCGGGAACATCCGAATTCCCGAGGATCACACCCTGGTCGATCACGTCGAGAAGCACACCCGGAACGACGCGAACACCCTGGCGTACCGCTACATCGATTACTCGCGTGAGCGTGATGGCGAGGCGCAGGAACTGACGTGGCGTGAGTTCGGCATTCGGCTGCGCGCGGTGGCCGCTCGACTGCAGCAGGTGACCAACCCGGGCGACCGGGTCGCGATCCTCGCGCCGCAGGGCCTGGACTACGTGGTCTCCTTCTTTGCCGCGATCTACGCGGGCACCATCTCGGTGCCGCTGTTCGATCCGGACGAGCCGGGGCACACCGACCGCCTGCATGCCGTGCTGGGCGACTGTGAGCCTGCCGCCGTACTGACCGCCAGTTCGTCGGCGGCCGGGGTGCGGCAGTTGTTTCGCTCGTTGCCCTTCGCCCAGCGACCGCGCATCATCGCGGTAGATGCGATCCCGGATACCGTCGGTGAAAGCTGGGTGCGTCCCGATATCGCCATCGATGACATCGCCTACCTGCAGTACACCTCGGGCTCGACCCGTACTCCGGCCGGTGTGGAGATCACGCACCGCGCGGTCGGCACCAATCTGCTGCAGATGGTCGACGCGATCAACCTGGACTGGAACTCGCGCGGCGTCACCTGGCTGCCGCTGTTCCACGACATGGGCCTGCTGACGGTGATCCTGCCCGCGGTCGGCGGTAAGTACATCACCATCATGTCGCCGAGCGCGTTCGTGCGCCGCCCGTACCGCTGGATCAAGGAACTCGCCGCGCAGTCCGACGGCGCCGGAACCTTCGCCGCCGCACCGAATTTCGCGTTCGAGCACGCCGCGGCGCGTGGCCTGCCGAAGAACGGCGAGTCGCTCGACCTATCGAACGTGATCGGCCTGATCAACGGCAGCGAGCCGGTCACCACCTCCTCGATGAAGAAGTTCAACGAGGCGTTCGCGCCCTACGGCCTGCCCAAGACGGCGATCAAGCCGTGCTACGGCATGGCCGAGGCGACGCTGTTCGTGTCGGCGACCAAGGCCGAGGACGAGGCCAAGGTCACCTACGTCGACCGCATCGAGCTCAACGCGGGCCGGATGGTCAAGGTCGAGCCGGGCACGGAGAACGCCATCGCGCAGGTCTCCTGCGGTTACGTCGCGCTGTCGCAGTGGGCCGTGATCGTCGACCCGGAGACCGTCGAGGTCGACGGCGGGACCGAGCAGCCCGACGGCCGGGTCGGCGAGATCTGGCTGCACGGCAACAACATGGGCATCGGGTACTGGGGCAGGCCGGACGAAACGTCGGCGACCTTCCAGAACAAGGTGCCGCACCGGTTGGCCGAGGGCAGCCACGCCGAAGGCACCGAGCGCGACGCGAATTGGATGCGCACCGGCGACTACGGCGTGTACCTGGACGGCGAGCTGTACATCACCGGGCGGGTGAAGGACCTGGTGATCGTAGACGGCCGCAACCACTACCCGCAGGATCTCGAGTTCTCCGCACAGGAGGCCTCGAAGGCGCTGCGCCCCGGTTTCATCGCCGCGTTCTCGGTGCCCGCGAACCAGCTGCCCGCGCTCGTCTTCGACCAGGGCAGCCATTCGGGCCTGAAGTTCGACGCCGACGACGCCTCCGAGCAGCTGGTGATCGTGGCCGAGCGTGGTCCGGGTGCGGGCAAGGCGGATCCACTACCCATCGCGGACGAGGTGCGTGCCGCGATTGCGTCACGCCACGGTGTCACCGTTCGAGACGTCCTGCTGGTGCCCGCGGGTTCCATCCCGCGTACCTCCAGCGGCAAGATCGCCCGGCGGGCCTGCAAGGCCGCCTACCTCGAGGGAACGCTCCGGGGTGGTTACACCCAGCAGGCGTTCCCCGATGCACCGGAAGAGTAATTGCCCAGGGGTGGCCTCGGACAGCCGACATGTCGTCCAATGTCCCAAGCGCGGCACGCCCGGTTCGCAGACAGGTAGCTTGAGGAATTGATGGCTGACAACGAGGGCACGTCCACCACGACGAGCGAATCCCTGCCCGCCGGCGCGGAGGCCGACCAGGCTTCCGCGCAGGTGGCCGCCGCCTCCACCCCCGGCGGCGCACAGACCGACATGACGGTCGCCGAGCTGCGCGACTGGCTGCGTCAGTGGGTCGCCGACGCGATCAATCAACCGGTCGAGCAGATCACCGTCGACCGGCCGATGGAGGAGTTCGGGCTCGCCTCGCGCGACGCCATCGCGCTCGTCGGTGACATCGAGGACCTGACCGGCGTTGTGCTCACCGCGACGGCCTACTTCCAGCATCCGACGATCGCCTCGCTGGCCGAGATGGTCATCAACGGTGAGCCGGAGACCGTCGAGGAGGCGTCCGGTGACGCCTTCTACACCGACGGCTTCACCCCGGGCGATTCGCACGACATCGCCATCATCGGCCTGTCCACCCGGCTGCCCGGCGCGGGCGACACCCCCGAGTCGACCTGGGACTTCCTCATCGGCCGCGGCGACGCCATCCGCGAGCTGCCGGAAGGCCGGTGGGAAGAATTCACCAGCAACCCGGCGGCCGCCAAGGCGATCGCCGACGGCAACACCCTCGGCGGCTATCTCGACCAGGACGTGGTCAAGGGCTTCGACGCGGAGTTCTTCGCGATGTCGCCCATCGAGGTCGAGCGGGTCGATCCGCAGCAGCGCCTGATGATGGAGCTGACCTGGGAAGCGTTGGAGCACGCCCGGATTCCGGCGAGCGAGCTCAAGGGCCAGCCGGTCGGCATGTTCATCGGCTCGTCCACCAGCGACTTCATGCTGATCGCCGCGCTCGGGCTCGGCGCCGACCAGGGACCGAACGTGCCTGCGTCCGCGCAGGCCTACGGGATCAGCGGCAGCTCGAACGGCATCATCGCCAACCGCGTCTCCTACTTCTACGACTTCCGCGGCCCCTCGGTCACCGTCGACACCGCGTGCTCGTCGACCCTGGTCGCCGTGCATCAGGCGGTGCGCGCACTGCGCGAGGGCGACGCCGATGTGGCGCTGGCCGGTGGCGTGAACATGATCCTGGCGCCGATGGCCACCCTCGGCTTCGACATGGGCGGCGGCGTCGCCAAGAACGGCCGGGTCAAGGCCTTCTCGTCCGACGCCGACGGCATGGTCCGCTCGGAGGGCGCCGGGCTGTTCGTGCTCAAGCGCCTCGCCGACGCCGAACGTGACGGCGACCGAATCATGGCCGTGATCAAGGGTTCCGCGGTCAACAGCGACGGCCGCTCCAACGGCCTGTACGCGCCGAACCCCGACGCCCAGGCCGACGTGCTGCGCCGGGCGTACCGGGACGCGGGCATCGTGCCGTCCACCGTCGACTACATCGAGGCGCACGGCACCGGCACCCCGCTCGGCGATCCGATCGAGGCGGACGCGCTGGCCAAGGTGGTCGGCCGCGGCCGCGACGAGGACAAGCCCGCGCTGCTCGGTTCGGCCAAGACCAACTTCGGCCACCTGGAGTCCGGTGCGGGCGCGGCGAGCCTGGCCAAGGTGCTGATGGGCCTGCAGCACAACGTCATTCCGCCGAACATCAACTACGCGGGCCCCAACCCGTACATCCCGTGGGATCAGTCGCACCTGAAGGTGGTCGTCGAGCCTACGGAATTCCCGCGCTACAGCGGCACCGCCACCATCGGCATCTCCGGCTTCGGCTTCGGCGGCACCAACGCGCATGTCGTTGTGCAGGAATATGTTCCGGCTTCGGCCGAGGTCGCGGCTGTCGAGCCGGTAGCCATCGAAGCCGAGGCGGATTCCGCGGTCGCGGCTCTCGATGCCGATCTCGACGACGAGACCACCGATGTGATCGCGGAAGCGGACGCGGTTGTCGAGGAAGCGGACGGGGACGTCGCCGAAACTGCCGCTTCCGCAGTGGAAATCGCCGCGCCTGTCGCGGAAACCGTTGCCCCCGTTGCTGAATGGACTGCCGAGCGGACCGAGCCGCTGCCGGTGATCCTGCCGGTCTCCGGCTACCTGCCCTCGCGTCGCCGCCGGGCCGCCGCGGAACTGGCCGACTGGCTGGAATCCGAAGCGGGCCGCGATGTTTCGCTCGAGGATGTGGCCCGCTCGCTGGCCAAGCGCAGCCACTGGCGTTCGCGCGGCGTGGTGCTCGCCAGCACTCACGAGGAGGCCGTCACCGGTCTGCGCGCCATCGCCGCGAGCAAGCCGGGCGCCGGTGTGTTCACCGCCGACGCGCCCGCCGTCATGGGTCCGGTCTGGGTGCTCTCCGGTTTCGGTGCGCAGCATCGCAAGATGGCCAAGCGGCTCTACCTGGAGAACTCGATCTTCGCCAAGGCCGTCGACGAGGTCGATGCGCTGGTCGAGGACGAGGCCGGGTACTCGATCCGCGAGCTGTTCCTCGATGACGGCCAGGACTACAACGTCGGCACCTCGCAGGTCGGCATCTTCACCATCCAGATCGGCCTGGCCGCGGTGCTGCGGGCGCACGGCGCGCAGCCCGACGCGGTGGTCGGTCATTCGATGGGCGAGGTCGCCGAGGCCTACATCGCCGGTGGCCTGCCGCTCGAGGACGCGGTGCGGGTGATCTGCGCGCGCTCGCGGCTGATGTACGAGGGCGAGCAGATGATCACCGACGACGACGTGCGCAACATGGCACTCGTCGAGAAGAGCGCCGAGGACATCGAAGCGCTGCTCACCGACTACCCGGACGTCGAGGTCGGCGTGTACGCCGCGCCGACCAACACGGTGATCGGCGGCCCGCAGGCTCAGGTCGAGGCGATCGTGGCGCGGGTCGAGGCGGAGGGCAAGTTCGCCCGCATCCTGCAGACCCGCGGCGCGGGCCACACCTCGCAGATGGACCCGCTGCTCGGCGAGCTGGCCGCGGAGCTGGCCGGCATCGAGCCGACCAAGCTGAAGACCGGCCTCTACTCGACGGTGCACAAGGGCGCGTTCTACCGTCCGGGCAACGATCCGATCCATACCGAGGACTACTGGGTCAAGAACCTGCGCGGCAGCGTGTTCTTCACCAACGCGGTGAAGCTCGCGGTGGACGCCGGGCACACCACCTTTCTGGAGCTCGCGCCGAATTCCGTTGCGCTGATGCAGGTGCTGGGCACCACCTTCGCGGCCGGTCTGCATGACGCGCAGCTCATCCCGACGCTGAAGCGCAAGGAAGACGAGGCGGCCGGCGTGATCGGCGCGCTGGCCCAGCTGTACGTGCACGGGCACAAGGTCGACCTGTCGTCGCTGCTGACCCCGGGTGACTACGCCGACATTCCGCGAACTAAGTTCGTGCGCAAGGAGTTCTGGCCTAAGGTCTCGCTGGCCGCGACCGGCAGCACCGGCGCGCCCGGCGCACATGTGGCACTGCCGGACGGCAGGCACGCGTGGGAAGTGCAGGCAGAGTCGGCAGGCGATCTCGCCGCGCTCGTGACTGCCGCTGCGGCACAGGTGCTCAGCGACGTGTCGCTCGGCGCCTCGATCGCGCACGCCGCCGTGCCCGCCGTCGGCACCCTCACCACCACGCTCACCCCGCATCCCGGTGGCGCGTCGGTGCAGGTGCACGCCAAGGAGGGCGGGAGCTTCCGGCTGCTGTTCGACGCGGTGGTCACCTCCGGTGCGCCGCTGCCCGAATCCGTTGCAGCTGAGATCGTTCCGGCCACCAGCCCGGCGATCGAACCGGCGGGTGGCGACCTAGAGGTCGTGGAGACCTTCGGTGACCGGTGGGACCCCAACGGCAACCAGACGCTCGACGCCCGGCTCGCGCTGATCGTCGCCGAGTCGATGGGCTACGCGGTCGAGGACCTCCCGATGGAGATCCCGCTGATGGAGCTCGGCCTCGACTCGCTGATGGCCATGCGCATCAAGAACCGCGTCGAATACGAATTCGACATCCCGCAGCTGCAGATCCAGGCCGTGCGCGACGCCAACCTCAACGAGGTCGGCAAGGTACTGCGCTACGCCGTCGAACACCGCGACGAGATGCAGGCGGTGGCCGCGCGGCAGGCAGCGGGCGAGGAAATCGTCGTCGACGCCGATTTCATCGCCGCGGCACGCGCCGCGGTGGAAGCCGGTGCCGACCCGGCCGCCGCGGTCGCGGAAGCGACTGCCGCCGAAGGTGTTTCGCTGGACGTGGAGAGCACGTCGGTGGCCGCCGAGGCCGCGGAGATCGTCGTGGAGGCCGAAACCGCCGCGGGCATCACCGGTGCCGCGCCCGGTACGGCGACACCGGCTCCGGTCTCGCAAGAGCAGGCTGCCGCAGCGGAAGCGAAGGAAGCTGCCATCGAGCAGTCGCTCGACAACGTGGACACCACTGCCGTCGGTGCCGCGGAAGCGGTTATCGCGCAGGCGACTACGACGGAGTCGGTCTTCGGTGCGCCGTCCTCGGCCGACGAGGATGATGTCCCGCCACGTGACGCCGCCGAACGCCTGACCTTCGCCACTTGGGCGATCGTCACCGGCAAGTCGGCAGGCGGCATCTTCAACACCCTGCCGATCCTCGAGGAGGAGGTCGCCGAGAAGCTGGCGGACCGCCTCACCGAGCGGGTCAAGGCCGAGGTCACCGTCGACGACGTGCTCGACTGCGAGACCATCGAGCAGCTCGCCGATGTCGTGCGCAACCTGCAGGACAGCGGCGCTGACGTGGACGGCTTCATCCGGCCGCTGCGGGCGCGCGAAGCGGGCTCGAATGCGGTGCCGGTCTTCGTGTTCCACCCCTCGGGCGGCAACACGCTGGTCTACGAACCGCTGCTGAAGCGACTGCCGGCGGGCACGCCCATGTACGGCTTCGAACGCGTCGAAGGCGACATCCTGGAGCGCTCGCAGCAGTACGTGACCGAGCTGCGCAAGATGCAGGGCGACGGCCCGTACGTGCTGTACGGCTGGTCGCTCGGCGCGGTGTTCGCACTGCAGGTCGCGCAGCTGCTGCGTGCCGACGGCGCCGACGTGCGCATCGTCGGCCTGATCGACCTGGCCATCCCGGTCGAGGACGAGGACAACAGTCCGGAGGAACGGGTACGCCGGATCGAGCGCTACCAGGTCTTCGCGAAGAAGACCTATGGCGTCGAGGGTGAACTACCGCCGGAGCAACTGCGAGAGCTGGCAGCGGCTACCGATGAAGAGCAGTTCAAGATGATCAGCGATCTGGTCAAGATCAGCGGTACCAAGATTCCCGGCGGCGTGCTCGAGCATCAGCGCACCTCGTGGATCGAGGGACGGCACCTGGCCAAGACCACGCCGACCCGGTACGACGGCGACGTTGTGCTGTATCTCGCGGATCGCTACCAGGACGGCATGATCGAATTGGAGCCCCGTTACGCCGATCGGCGTCCGAATGGTGGTTGGGACGAATACATTCCAAACCTTGAGGTCATTCACATCCCAGGAGACCACCTGCAGATCGTCGATGAACCGCGGATCGGAAAGATCGGAGCCGACCTCACCGCGAAGCTTGCGGTGATTGCCCCCTAGGGGTGAACCTGACGAAAGGGGCGTAGTGAGCACTACTGCCGAGAAGCTCGCCGACCTTCGTAAACGAATGGACCTCGCGCAGGAACCGGCGGGCGAAGCAGGAGTGGCGAAGCGCGCGAAGAAGGGGATCCCGAGCGCCCGCGAGCGGATCAACATGCTGCTCGATCCGGGCACCTTCGTGGAAATCGGTGCGCTGGTGCGCAAGCCGGGTGACCCGACCGCGCTGTACGGCGACGGCGTGGTCACCGGGCACGGCCTCGTCGAAGGCCGACCGGTGGCGGTGTTCTCGCACGATCAGACCGTCTACGGCGGTTCGGTCGGCGAGATGTTCGGCCGCAAGGTCGCCGGAATCATGGAGTACGCGGCCAAGGTCGGCTGCCCGGTGGTCGGCATCAACGACTCCGGCGGCGCGCGCGTGCAGGAGGCGGTGACCTCGCTCGCCTGGTACGCCGAACTGGGCCGGCGCCAGGAGCCGTTATCCGGTCTGGTGCCGCAGATTTCGATGATCCTCGGCAAGTGCGCGGGCGGCGCGGTGTATGCCCCGATCAACACCGATGTGGTGGTGGCGACCGAAGAGGCGTACATGTTCGTCACCGGGCCCAAGGTGATTCGCGAGGTGACCGGCGAGGATGTCAGCCTCGAGGAGCTCGGCGGCGCGCAGAGCCAGGCCGAGTACGGCAACATCCATCATGTCGCGCCGGACGAGAAGTCGGCGTTCGAGTGGGTGCGTGACTACCTGAGCTTCCTGCCGACCAGCTGTCAGGAGCTGCCGCCGATCGTGAATCCCGGCCTGGAGCCGGAGCTCACCGACAGCGACCGGGAACTGAATTCGCTTGTCCCGGACTCGGATAACGCCGCCTACGACATGCACGACATCTTGCTGCGCATCTTCGACGACGGCGGCTTCCACGAGATCGGCGCCACGGCGGGACGCAACATCATCACCGGCTTCGCGCGCGTCGACGGTCGTCCCGTCGGCGTCGTGGCCAACCAGCCGATGGTCTACGCGGGCGCGCTGGACGCGCGGGCCTCGGACAAGGCGGCGCATTTCGTCCGCCTGAGCGACGCGTTCGAGATCCCGCTGGTCTTCGTCGTCGACACCCCTGGCTTTCTGCCGGGCGTGGAGCAGGAGAAGATCGGCGTGATCAAGCGCGGCGGCCGGTTCCTGTTCTCCTATGTGGAGGCGACCGTGCCGAAAGTGACTGTGGTGATTCGCAAGTCGTACGGCGGCGGTTACGCGGTGATGGGTTCCAAGCAGCTCGGTGCCGACGTGAACCTGGCCTGGCCGACCGCGCGCATCGCGGTGATGGGTGCGGAGAGCGCGGTGAGCCTGATCGGCGGCAAGCAGATCGAGGCCGCGCCGGAGGAACAGCGGGCGGCCATGCGCCAGCAGATGATCGACTTCTACAACGCCACCATGGCGACGCCGTGGGTGGCCGCCGAGCGCGGCTACATCGACGCGGTCATCGAGCCCGCGAACACCCGGTTGGAACTGCGCAAAGCCTTGCAGCTGCTGCGCGACAAGTCGCTGGCGCGCAATCCGCGTAAGCATCACCTGCTGCCGCTGTAAAAACCGGAATCGGGCCGCATCCCGTTGTGGCGCGGCCCGATTCACCCGAGTCGGGCTACCTCAGCCGAGGCTGGCGGATTCGATGATGACGTCGTCGGTCGGCACGTCCTGGTGCCCGCCCGCGGAGCCGGTGGACACGGCGGCGATCTTGTCGACCACCTCGGTGCCCTCGATCACCTTGCCGAACACCGTGTAACCCCAGCCGGACGGGGTCGGCGCGGAGTGGTTCAGGAACGCGTTGTCGGAGACGTTGACGAAGAACTGCGCGGTCGCCGAGTGCGGGTCGTTGGTGCGCGCCATGGCCACCGTGTACTTGTCGTTCTTCAGGCCGTTGTTGGCCTCGTTCTGGATCGGCGCCTGCACGCCCTTCTGCCGCAGGCCGCGCTCGAAGCCGCCGCCCTGAATCATGAAGCCCGGAATGACGCGGTGGAAGATGGTGCCGTTGTAGTGACCCGCGTTCACGTAATCCACGAAGTTCTGCACCGTGTTCGGCGCCTTCTGGTCGTCAAGTTCCAGGACGATCGGTCCGTAATTCGTCGAGAGATTCACCTTGGTCATACCCACACCTTGCCAGCCCGCCGTCGCGCGCCTTTTGCCGGTCTCGAGATGCGGCCCGACTATCGCTTGCGGCGCGCGTCCGGGAAGAGTGGCCCATGCTGGGCGTGTCCGGCGAGTCGCCTACCTTCCCGCAGGATCAACTGTGATGTTTGTCCAGGTCGGAAGGCTCAAAGTTCATTTCGCATTTCAATTGATCTAGAAACGGACAACTGATCTCGCGAGAACGCGGGCACCTCGCAACGCGATTCGGCACTTATGCGCCGGACGTCCTCGAAACTTACGGCGCACCTAAGTCGGCCTAAAGACTCGGAGCGGCGGACTAGCCTGGCCTCGAGACGCGGAGACGCGGTACAGCTAGCATTGCCAATCGTGCCCGACGCCGCTACTGCTGTCCTGACGAAACCGCCCGCCGTGCCAGCGGCCTCTTCGGCCGATTTCCGGACGGCGCGAATAATCGCGCTGGTCGCGGGATTGCTCGGCGCGCTGTTCGCCTTGGCCACCCCGTTCCTGCCGGTGACACAGACCACCGCGCAGCTGAACTGGCCGCAGGGCGGGACGCTCGGCAATGTGCAGGCCCCCTTGATGTCTCAGGTGCCGATCGACCTGCGCGCCACCATCCCGTGCAGCGCGGTCGCGCAGCTGCCGGAGCGTGGCGGCATGCTGCTGGCCACCGCGCCGCCGCAGGGCGACCGGGCCGCGTTGGAGGCGTTGTTCATTCGGGTGTCGGACACCTCGGTGGACGTGGTCGACCGCAACGCGGTGGTGGTGTCGGCCCAGCGTTCGGACATGGACCGGTGCTCGGCGCTGGAGCTCACCTCCGACAACCAGAGCACGCATGCGGAGTTCAAGGGCCTCACCCGGATGGTCGACGATCCGAAGGCGCCGGGGCAGCAGCTCGAGGTGCCGGTCGAGGGCACCATGAACAGCGACCTGCGCCCGCAGGTGGTCGGCGTCTTCTCCGAGCTCAAGGGCGCGGTGCCGGCCGGGTTGTCGTTCAACATGACGATCGATACCCGCTTCTCCAGCAGCCCGACCGCGATCAAGCTGATCGCGATGATCGCGGCGGTGCTGTGCACGCTGGTCGCGCTCGCGGCGCTGGCTCGCCTCGATGGTAGTGACGGGCGCGGGCACCGCCGGTTCCTGCCGTCGAACTGGCTGAAGCCGACCTGGGCCGACGGCGCGATCATCGGCACGCTGCTGGTGTGGCATTTCGTCGGCGCCAACACCTCCGACGACGGCTACATCCTGAGCATGGTGCGGGTCGCGCCGCACGCGGGCTACATGGCCAACTACTTCCGCTGGTACGGCGTGCCGGAGGCGCCGTTCGGCTGGTACTACTACGTCATCCAGCTCTTCGCTGAGTTCTCCACCGCGAGCGCATGGGTCCGGGTGCCCGCACTGCTCTGCGCGATCCTCTGCTGGATGGTGATCAGCCGCGAGGTGGTGCCGCGCCTCGGCCGCGGTGTGCGCAACAGCAAGGTCGCGTTGTGGACCGGTGGTCTGGTGTTCCTCGCGTTCTGGCTGCCGTTCGACAACGGCCTGCGGTCCGAGCCGATCGTCGCGCTCGGCGCGCTGCTCACCTGGGTGTCGATCGAGCGGGCCATCGCGACCGGCAGGCTGCTGCCCGCCGGTGTCGCGGTCTTGGTGGCGGCGTTCACCCTGGCCGCCGCGCCTACCGGATTGATGTGTGTCGCCGCGTTGCTCGCCGGTATCCGTCCGCTGGTGCGGATCGTGGTGCGCAGGCGACGGCAGTTCGGCTCCGACGGGGCGAAGTGGTGGTCGACGCTGCCGCTGCTCGCGCCGATCGCCGCAGCTGGGCTGCTGGTGCTGATCGTCGTGTACACCGATCAGACCTTCGCGGGCATCCAGGAGGCCAACCGGGTGCGTCAGGTGACCGGGCCGAACCTCGCCTGGTACGAGGACTACCTGCGCTACTACTACCTGTTCGTGGAGACCGTCGACGGCTCGCTGGCCCGCCGGTTCGCCTTCCTGGTGATGCTGCTGTGCCTGTTCACCACCATGCTGGTGTTGTTGCGGCGCAGGCAGGTTCCGGGCATCGCGAGCGGGCCGACCTGGCGGTTGATGGGTGTCGTCTTCGGCACCATCTTCTTCATGATGTTCAACCCGACCAAGTGGACGCACCACTTCGGCGCGTACGCGGGCATCGCCGGTTCGCTGGCCGCGGTGACCGCGGTCGCGGTCTCGGCATCGGCGCTGCGAGCGCGGAAGAATCGCGCGATCTTCCTGGCCGGGTTGTTGTTCGTGCTGGCGCTGTCGTTCTCCGGCATCAACGGCTACTGGTATGTGTCCAGCTTCGGCGTGCCGTGGTTCGACAAGCGGATCTCGCTGCACGGCTACCAGTCCAACACCCTGATGCTCGGTTTGTTCGGTCTCGCATTGGCTTTGGTCGCCTGGCACTCGTTGCGTGAGGGTTATGCGAAACCGGAGGCCTCGCCGAAGTCGGCGCGTGGCAAGCGGATTCGCAAGTTCGCCGCGATCCCGCTGACCGTCGTCGCGGCGCTCATGGTGTTGCTCGAGGTGCTCTCGCTGGTCAAGGGCGCGGTCGCGCAGTACCCGGCGTACTCCATCGCCCGGTCGAACCTCGACGCGATCGGCGGCAGCAGCTGCGGCCTCGCCAATGACGTGCTGGTGGAACCGAATCCGAACGGCGGCGCGTTGCAGCCGGTCGCCGATCCGGCCCATCCGCTCACCGACCCGAACGACCCGCTGGCCGGTGCCGATCCGGTCGGCTTCGACCCGAACGGGGTGCCGAACGACCTGTCCGCCGACAGCGTCGAGGTGAAGCCGGGCACCGGCAACACCTCCACCCAGTCGGTCGGCGCCGCGTTCGCCGAGGGGCAGAGCGCGGGCACCGGCGGCGGTCAGGGCGCGCGCGGTATCAACGGCAGCACCGTGGCCCTGCCCTTCGGGCTCGACCCGGCGACCACGCCGATCCTCGGCAGCTACCAGAGCGGGGTGCAGCAGCCCGCGCACCTCACGTCCAGTTGGTACGGCCTCGCGCCGCGGTCCGCGGACAAGCCGCTCGTGGTGATCTCCGCGGCCGGCCGCATCCTGTCGGTCGACGACACCGGCGACACCAAGTACGGCCAGTCGCTCACCGTCGACTACGGCAAGCGGCTGCCGGACGGCAACATCGAGAAGCTCGGCACCTACCTGCCGCGCGATATCGGCCCGTTCCCGTCCTGGCGCAACCTGCGCGTCCCGCTCGCCGAGATCGCGCCGGACGCCGACGTGGTGCGCGTCGTCGCCAACGACCCGATCCTGATCGGCGACCAGTGGCTCGCGTTCACCCCGCCGCGGATGCCGAAGCTGGAGTCGCTCAACAGCTTCATCGGCCCCGACCAGCCGGTCCTCGAGGACTGGGCCGTCGGCCTCCAGTTCCCCTGCCAGCGCCCGCTCTACCACAAGAACGGCGTGGCCCAGGTCCCCAACTACCGCATCCTCCCGGACCGCCCGCTCGCCATCAGCTCCACCAACACCTGGCAGGCCGAGGAGTTCGGCGGCCTCCTCGGCTTCGCCCAAATGCTGGCCAAGTCCGAAACCGTCCCCACCTACCTCAAGGACAACTGGGCCCGCGACTGGGGCTCCCTCGAGCGCTACGACCAGTACGACCGCACCGCCACCCCCGCCCAACTCGAAACTGGCACAGCCACCCGCTCCGGCTTCTGGTCTCCCGGCCAACTCCGAGTGTTCTAGCACGCATCAAACGACCGCAGGCCCGTCGAGAGGTACTCCACCCCTCAACGGGCCTGCGGCCGCTAGATGGCATGTTTGAGACCGTGGCCCAGGTCTGTCGGCCGAGCCGAAGCAGGGCAAAAATAAACCCGCCCCCAGAGGGGACGGGCGGTATAGATCAAGGATGCCCCGAAATCGCTCGAACCGCAAGCGAACGACCGGCGCGCTATGCGATCACCAAGGTGTCGGCTTCCGCAGATGGCCGATCATAGGTGGAAGCTGAGCTGAGGTGATGTCGTTCGGCTGGAGTTGGTACCACCAGTGTCCGCCGACGCCGTCGCTCGGCCCACCGCGAAGCCGTCCTGCGGGAAAGCTCATTGTCGGGTTGACCGTCCCTACCGGGACTCGCCGTCGGGCCTCACATATCGGGAATTCGAGATCGCTGTCATTGCTGATCACGACGGCAGCATCGACCGTGCCCTGCAGGACGTCGAGTAGCAGATGAGACGCGACGTTGACGTCAGAGCCCTTCTCCTCCCGCCGCGCGATGGACACCATGAACACGGCATTCGGTTCGGGCGTTCCCTGCCCGTTCTGGATCATCAGCGGCCATGCCGGGTGTGTCAGTTCTGGGCGCCCCTTCTTGCCAGAGGTCGCAAGTGGAGCAGTCGTCGCGCGATGGACGTACGAGCCGAGGGACAACTCGTCTATCGACTTCGCTAGCTGCAACGCACGAAGGTAGACGTCCTGCTCATTCGCGCCGACCGGATTGTCGCGGCCACTGATCCGAGCAGTGCAGTACACCACTCTATCGATAGTTGCGCTAGCCCAATTTGATTGTGTCGCAGTGATTTTGGCCGCGAGTAGGCGTAGGTCCAACCACCGCCAACCCGGTGTGCTTCGTCCGCACATGTTCCGAGCACCGTAGTAGAGATTGAAGCCGTCGATGTATATGCCCACCCGCATGGGCGTCGACAATATCGACTGGCTGACAGCCACATGCGCAATACGCCAAAGGTGCAAGCGTTCGCATACTGATTGCCGGTGGCGTGGACGCGGTGTTGGGTGCGGCGGCGCTCGTTGCGGCCTGGCTCAGGTGTCGTCGGCGGTCGCTGGGTGGTTGCTCAGACCTTTGTCATACGCAGACCGAGTTCGCGGCGGAGGACCTCCTGGGAGGGGAGGCGGTCGAGTACGCGGAGTACGGCGGGGCGTAGTTCGCGTTGTTCATCTGCGGTGAGTAGACCGACGAGGTCGCGTAGATCCATGTGGTCGAAAGCCGACGTCATAGTGCACAGGTTACGGATTTCTGTGGGTTTCGTCCTGCGATCGTGCGGTGTTTTTGCCGTCCAACCGGTCTGTTTACAACATCTTTGCGGCACCGCAACACCGAACCGGCTGGTCCGGTGTCGCGGAACGGCAACGGCGGCTAGCGAACCCGGATCGGATCGTCCTTGGCGAGGCCGGTCCGGGTTTCGACCGTGACGCCGATCTCAGCGGGCCGGGCGTTCGGGTCATAGGGGGTGAACTTCTCCAGGGATCCCCAGTCGCGCGACCAGTCGTGGTCGAGGTAGCTGGGGATGGTTTCCGACTTCAGCAGCAGCCCGGTCCAGCCGAGCGGCCCGCCGCCGATGTCGTCCTGCCAGGCGTTGGACGCGTCGGAGCCGACCCGGTCGGGCAGGATGCGCCAGTTCGGCACCTCGGCGACGCCGTCGTGGTGGTCGAAGGGGCGCTGGCACGGGAAGGCGAGCCCGACGTGCCAGTCGAGCAGCACCGGATTCTTCGAGCCGACAACGGAATTCAGCGTGGTCAGCTTGGGCAGCCGGGGCGGGGTGACCGCGAGCCACTGCTTCTGGGTGATGTCGTTGTCCACCGCAACCAACCGCACCGCGTTCGCCTCGGCGGGCAGCCGGTCCAGCGGCACCCGCAGGTTGCGCCAGGACGGCGCGGGCCCGATGTCGATCGGGTCGACCGAGCCGAGCTTGCGCACCGAGCCGTCCGCCTCGTGCACGCCGTATTCCAGGTGCAGTTCCTGGCCGTAGGTGACGACGCCGTCGGCGTCGACGTGCCGGATCCGGCCCGCCGCGGTGATGGTGAGCACCTGGTAGGCGGGGTCGTGGCGCATGCTGTCGGCCAGGTCCAGGCGGTACCACTGGGAGGTCAGCGAGGCCTGCTGCTGCTCGTCCTCCTGGTAGCTGCCCATGATCGGCGTGGTCGCCGGGTCGAGGCCGAAGGGCAGCGCGACGGTGCTGCCGTTGATGCCGGTCTGTTTCGTGGTGCCGCCGCCGGTGCCCGCACCGGTGGTCTTGGTGGTCTTGTTCTTGGAGTCGGAGTTGACCGAGTTGGCGCCGCCGGACACGGTCTCGTCCGCGTCGGCGGTGAGGTCGCTCGCGACGCCGTTGGGCGTGAATCCCTTTGATTCCGCGGCCAATCCGTCAGCGGGCGAGCCGGAGTAGGGGAGCAGCAGCGAGTTACGCGTGTCCGTCTCCACCAGCACCTCGTTCGCCAGCGCGCACGAATCTCCCTTCAACGACTGGAGATTCGACTTGGCGACCGAGTATGCGGGGTACTGTGCGACGGCCGCCTTGGCCAGCGACGCCACCTCGAACAGTACGAGCAGCGCCGCCGCGATGGTCAACGGCGCGCTCGCGAACCGATCGAAACGCCTTGGCGTCGTGCGTGGCCGGCGATACGGCTCCCGATAGTGCAGCCACACCGCGACCACCAGCGCGACCCCGCTGAGCCCGAGGAACAGCGTGGAGAAGCCCTTGCCCGCGAACAGCGGCGCCTTGTCCCACCACGGCACGCCGTAGCTGGACACATACCACCAGCCGTTCGACCCGGTGAACGTCACCGCGAGCAGGAAGAGCACCGCCGCCGCGAACAGTGCCCGGTTGCGCGGCGAGCGAATTCCCTCACTGCCCACCGCAACCGCCGCGAGCGCGGCCAGCGAACCGGCCAAGCCGGCGTACACGCCGAAGTGGTGCGTCCACTTGGTGGGCGTGAACATCATCAGCACCAGCGACGCGAACACGATGCCGAGAATCCGCACCGACGGCCCGCGCGAGGTGCCGGGGATGCGTCCCTTGCGCAGCACCTGCAGCACGCAGACCAGCAGGCACAGCAGCATGACCAGCACACCGAACCGGCGGGCCAGCGATCCGTCCGGTGAGAGCATCAGCAGCGAATCCCACCGCGTGCGTTCGTCGAACCAGGCCACGTTCGGTCCGACGATGGTGCGCACCCGGGTGGCTTCCAGCACTGTCGACAGCGTCTGATCGGCGAAAACCACCACCAGCACGAGGGTTCCGGCGGACAGGCCCGGTGCGAGCAGCGCCAAGTAGCGGAAAAGCGTTGTTACCCAAGACGGCCGGGTACCGCCGGCGTCGGATGCGCCGGACTTCATTGCCGGAACAGCGTCCGCGTCGTCCTCGAGTCCCATTGCACCCGAGGGGCTTTCGGCCACTCCACCGCCAACCGCAGGAACCACCCCACGCGCCCGCTTGATGATGATCTGCAGCACCGGCCGAGATCCCGCGATCAGCGCACCGATGCAGATGAGCCCGGTCGGCCCGGCGGCCAGCGAGAACCCGGCGATCAACACCGCGACAGCCGCGGGCAGCAACCGCCCGGTGGCGATGGCCCGTTCGATCGAGCACCAGGTGAGCAGCGCGCCCGCCGCGATCAGCGGCTCGGGCCGCAGACCGTTGTCGTAAGGCAACCAGAACGCGAGGAACACCAGCCCGGCCGTCCACAGCGCGACCTTGTTCCGTCGTACCCGGGCGCCCAAGCGCGGCAACACTTCCCGGCTGATCACCAACCAGCAGGTCACGCCCGCGAGCAGGGCGGGCAGCCGCATCCACGGGCTGGCGTCGGAGATCCTGGTCATCCAGGCCAGCACCTCGTACGACCAGCCGAACGGCGCCTCGGGCACGCCGAACCAGCGGTAGTAGTTGGCCATGTAGCCCGCGTGCCCGGAGGCGCGCGCCATGTTCAGGATGTAGCCGTCGTCAGAAGTGTTGGCGCCGATGAAGTGCCACAGCCCGAGCGTGCCGAGCACCACCGCGTCCGTCACCGTGAACCGCCACCAGTGCGCGGGCAGGAACCGGCGCGCCCGTCGCCGGTCGCTGGTGTCCAGCATGTGCAGTGCGAGCAGCGCGATGATCGTGCAGACCACCGCCGCGATGATCGCGATCAGTTTCAGCACCGACGGCGACGAGGAAAAGCGCGAGTCGATGTCCGCGTGCAACCGGGCACCGTCCAGCCGCCCGGCTGCCAGATCGGTGAACACACCGACCATTTGCGGCCGGATGTCCCGAGTCACGGTGTTGCGGAACGGCGTCCCGTCCTGCCGTGTCGCACCGGCGATCTCGGTGGATGTCGCGGCGGCCGTCGAATCGACGGTGAGCGCGGTACATCCGGCCGCGGTGATCTCGGCGACGGGCGCGGACAGCAGCGGCACGTCGCGCAGCACCACCGACAGCGTGCCGTCGGCGACCGACACCACCAGCCCGGTGGCGGTCGCCTGTCCCGACGAGACCGGCACGGTGGACACCACCGTGCCCGATCCCACCGCCTGGATCAGCGAGCACGGCAGCGTCGCGCTCAGCCGCAACGGCTGATACGACACCAGCGGCGCCTCGACACTGCTGAGCCCGGCCTGCGGCCAGTCCAGCGTGGCCTGGTCCTGCCGCACCGGCAACAGCGGTGTCAGCAGCGCCAGCACGAATCCGAGGAGCCCGGAGACGAGGGCGATCAGGCGGTAACGGGTGAACGCTCGAGTTGATCGGTCCGGTCGCACGGGGGTTGATGCTAGCCACCCGAGCCGCCGGAGCCGGTGATCACCACCTATCGCATCGCGCGAACATCCCAAACCCACACGTCAGCCACCCGGGTCGGCCCGAAGCCGAGCAGTTGCGTCATGGTGGTGCGCAGCGTGTCCACATTCCTCGTCGCGGGCAACACGAACACGTCGGCTCGCCAGAAGTTCAGGTCGGCGCGGATCTGTTCGCGGGCCTCATCGGTCAGCGGCGGCACGGCGCCGGTGTCCTGCGCCTGCACCAGCAGCGCGGTGGTCGGCCGGAACTCGGGGCCGTAGATGCCCTTCTTCTGGGTGCTCGTCGGGCCGACGAAATAGCCGCCGGCGAGCGGGAAGTCGAAGTCCGTGTCGGCCTGCCAGCGCAGCGCGCCCGCGTCCATCGGCCGCGACGGCGGCACCATCACCACCGACCCGGTGTTGACGTAATCGCGCACCAGCCCGTCTGCGAAGAACGCCGGTGTCGGCGGGCGCTGGACCACCGGGAGCACGGTCGGGATCAGCGGCAGCAACGCGAAAAGCAATGCGCCGAACCAGGCCAGCGGCCGCCAGTCGACCGGCGATGCCCGCCACCAGCCGATCGCCCGCTGGGTGGCCAGGGCGAGCACCGCGGCGATGGCCGGGATCGCCGCCATGGTGAGCCGGGTTTCCAGCACCGTGTTCAGCAGCGGGATGTGTTCGGCCCAGCGCCACGGCAGGGCGAAGCCGGTGTCCCGCTTGCCGAACATGGCGACGGCGCCGAGCGACAGCACGCCGAACACCGCGATCACGACGGCGGCGGCCCGGACCACCCGCTCGCGCCAGAGCAGCACGAGGGTGCCGGCCAGCACCAGCAGCAGCGGCCAGCCGAAGTAGGCGTTCTGCTCGGTGTCGTTGATCGCCACGTACTGTCCCGGCGAGAAGAGCCCGCCGAGCGACTCGGACGGGAACTGCGTGATCGCCTTCAGGTCGTTGCCCATCGGGCCGTGATCGATCGAGCGGTAGCTCTGCGGCCCGAAGAACTGGTACCACAGCGGTATCACGGTGCACAGCAAGGCGATTGCCCCGGCCAGCAGGATCGCCGGGGTGATCCCGCGCAGCACGCGCAGACCTTGTCGCGGCGTGTGCACGTAGTACACAACCGTGAACAACCCGAACGACAGCGCGAAGATCAGCAGCGGTTCCTCACCGAGCGCGATCTGCAGCGCCACAAGGAATCCCAGGAGGACGGCGTCGCGGACGCGCCAGCGCCGCCGATCCGAATCATGCACCCCGGCCCGTCGCGCCATCCGGATCAGCAGCCCGGCCATGATCGGAAGTAGCAGCAGCACAACAAAATTCGGATGTGCGTTGGCGTGAGAGATCATCGCGGGCGCGAAACCGCAGAACAGCCCGCCGATACCGGCCGCGATCCTGGACTGGACCAGCTCACGGGAGAACAGCCAGTACCAGGCCAGTGCCGTCGTAGCCAGCCCGAGGGTAAGCACCAGCACGAACGTCACGGTCGGCCCGAACAGCAGGGTGATCGGAGTCAGCGGCACCCCGACCCCGAACATGGCCGTGTTGGCCATCATGTTCACCCCGGCCGGGAAGTTCTGCAGCGTGGTGCCGAGCGGGTTCTCCAGATGCGCCACCGAATGCGCGGTGACCGCGAAGAACCATTCCCACATGGTCTGGTCCTGACCGCTCTTGATCAGGTAACCGCTCTGCGTATTGCGCCACTGGCCGGACAAGACGACGACCGCCAACGCCAGGTAGCCGAACGCGGCGACCACATCGAACGGACTGATCCGGATGCTGGGCAGCCTGCGCTTGCGAACCGGAGCCGATGTCTCGGTGGTGCGCATGCCGGTCGCGGTGGATTCCTTTTCCGCGACTCCTACCGCCGACCCGTCCTGCGTGCCCAGATCAACCTGTCGTGCCCGTACCACCTGCAAACCGCTCCTGTAACTAGCTGCAACTCAGCCGCCCACGCTAACCGAACACGCTGTGTAGCGCCTGGCAACGGGAGCTGCGAGCAGCCCGAAAACAGGGCAGAGGCGCAGGTCGAGACGCGCTTCTGCCCTGTTTTATTCGAGCTGGCTATCGGCGGACGGTGACCAGCGTGAAGGGGCCGATGTCGGTGGTGGTGAAGTGCGGGTCGTTGAAGAGGTCCTTGGGGAACGCGACGGTGTAGCGCTGCACGTTGGGATCGTTCGGGTAGACGTCTCTGGCGAGGCGCAGCGTGTAGGTGTCACCGCTGTTGCGGAAGAGGAAGGCGTCCGGCGCACGCCACGGGCTGGCCGCCAGCGCGTCGAGCAGCGCGCCGGAGGACTTCAGCTTGCTCCAGCTCTCGATGGTCGCGGCGCGAGCGGGGAAGTCGGCGAGCATGTTCGCGTAGTGCGAGGTGAGCGCCTGGAAGCCGTAGTACGAATAGAAGGACAGGAAGCTGGTGTCGGCGGTGAGCACCACCGTGCCCGAGCGCGGCCGTCCGGTTTGCGCGAGCAGGGCCTCGTCGATGGCGCGGTAATGCGCCACGGCCGAGGGCGGACGCTTGTCGGCGCGCACCCCGTTGCCGTCGGTGTCGGTGTACGCGGTGGTGATCTCCGGCGCGAGGATGTGCGGGATGTTCTGGGTGAACGCGAGCGCGCCGACGATCGCGACCGCCACCGCCGCGAGCCGGAAGCCGCCCGGCTCGTTCAACGCCTGATAGACCGCCCTGGCGCCCTCGGCGAAACCGAACGCGCCCGCCGCGGCGAGCAGCGCGAGCAGCACCGACTCCAGCCGGAACGACAGCAGCGTGGTGCCCGCCGCGGTCGCCGCCATGGACAGCAGCGACCACAGGTAGACGGCGAGCACACCGATCCCGAGCGCCTGCGCGCGCCGCGACGAGGCGGCCCGCAGCACCAGCCAGAGGAGGCCGACCAGGCACAGCGCGCCGCGCAGCGAGAACTCGGCCATCGGCAACGGCAGTTCGGAACCGGACTCGGGCAGATAGTGGAACGCGGAGCCCGAGGTCGCGACCTTCCCGCTCAGCGTCTTCAGCAGATACGGCAACCACACGATCAGCGCGACCAGTGCCGCGATCGCCGCGATCACCACCAGCCGCACCAGCGGCGGGACGGCCGCCCGCCACGGCCGGACGGTGTCGTCGTTGCCCCTGGCGCGCCGAGGCCGCGCGGCGGCGTACTGTTCGCGCACCGCGAGCCCGGCCGCGATGACGCCCATCAGCCCGACGGCGAAGGCCGCGAAGCCCGCGTACAGGGTGTAGAACGTGGCGGCCATCCCCAGGAACAAGCCGGTGCCGAACACCGCACCCCAACCGCCGAGGCTGTTCCCCCGCTCGGCAGGCCGGTGCAGCGCACCCCAGGCGAGCACCAGCGCCGGTGGCAGCAGGATCACGATCACCGCGCTGTAGGCCTCCGGCGAGGCGTACGCGACCGCGAGCGCGGTCACCGCCGCCGTGACCGCGATGGCCCAGTCCGCGCGAATCAGCTTGGACCACAGCACGAGTGAGATGACCGCCGCCACCGCGATCGATCCGATCGCGTACGGCTTGAACACCTCCCACCCGTCCATGCCGAGCACGTTGGCGACCCGGCCGCCGATCCAGAACCACCCGGCCGGATAGAACGGCGGCAGATCCGCGTAGGTCATGTCGTGCAGCGCCGCGGAATCGGTGAGCCGGGTCAGGTATTCGGTGCGGAACTCCTGATCCACCGAGACGCCCAGCAGATACAACTTGGTCGCGCCCAACGGCATACCGAGCGTGAACGTGACGAACGTCGAAATACCAACCCAGGACAGCAGTTTCGTGACCCACGGCCGAGCGAACCACCTACCCGGCCGCAGCCGCGTCAGCGCGATCGCCGCCACCACGAAGACGGCGGCGACAACCTGCCCGACCGTCGTCAACGCGCGAGTCACGTTGGAGGAGTTGAAAGCAGGCCAGTGCACGATCGAGAACGCGTAGAGCCCGACGGTGGTCACCACGATGGCGACGAGCGCCGCCAGCACAGCCTCACCGACACCCGACCCGATCTGCTTGGCGAGCAGCGATCCTCGTCCGCGCACCGGAGCAGGGGCTTCGCCTCGCTCCTCGAGCACCGCCGTCATCGACCGGCTCCGGCGACGTGCGAGCGGCACGCCGTGCTGCGGCATTCTCGGATTACTCGCATGGCATCTCCGGGTTCACTCGGGTGTGCATTCGCATCGGCGCCGCGCGGTCTCGGTTCGAGAGCGTGCGGGGGATCGGCGATCATGCTGCCAGGTCCGGGTTCGGATGTGGCAACACGTGCCGGTCGTGGCGAAACGAAAACCGCACCCCGCCGACCCGCGCATCGAAATGCGGGGCGGATCGAGGTGCGGCTCGGGGTAAGAAAATTAGATGGGGAGCTTGCGGAAGATCGGGCGCGGGATGTGGCGCAGGATCATCATCACGTAGCGGAAGGCGCCCGGCGCCCAGATGAGCTCCTTGCCCTTCTGCGCGGCCGAAACCGCAAGCACCGCAATGTCTTCCTTGTCGACCGTGAGCGGCGCCTCTTTGACGTGCGCGGAGAACCGAGTCCGCACCATGCCGGGCCGGATCACCAGCACCTGCGGGCCATGCGGGCGCAGCGCCTCGCCGAGCCCGAGGAAGAACCCGTCCAGGCCCGCCTTGGTAGACCCGTAGACGAAGTTCGAGCGGCGGACCCGCTCGCCGGCCACCGAGGACATGGCGATGATCCGCCCGAAGCCCTGCGCCTTCATCTTCTCGCCGACCAGCACGCCGACCGAAACCGATGCGGTGTAGTTGATTCCGGCGACCTGCACGGCCTTGCGCTGGTTCTGCCACAGCTCTTCGGGATCGCCGTCCAGCGCGAACGCGACGATGGCGATATCGATGTCGCCGCCGTCCCAGGCCGCGTCGATCACCTTCGGGTGGCTGTCGGTGTCGAGCGCGTCGAAGTCGATGACGTCGACCTGGCTCGCGCCGGCCGCCCGCATCTGCGCGACCGCGTCTTCGCGGAGCGGGTCGTTCGGCAGTGCGGCGAGCACGATGCGCGTGGGACCCTTCTTCAGGTATTCCGTGCAGATCGCCAGGCCGATCTCGGAGGTCCCGCCCAGCAGCAGGATGGCCTGCGGGTTACCTACGGCATTGATCACTGCAGCTCCAGCCTTCTCGCCATATCGGACATGAAAACGCCTGTGGGATCGACACTTCGGCGGATCTTGATCCACTCGTCGATCCGCGGGTACATCTGGTGGAACGTCTCGGCGGTGGTCCGCGAGTCCTTCGCGGTGTAGAGCCGCCCGCCGAACTCCAGCACGCGCCGGTCCAGCTCGCTGACCAGCTCGTTGAGCCCCGGCTTGATCGGGAAGTCGACGCAGATGTTCCAGCCCGGCATCGGGAAGCTCAGCGGCGCCGGGTTGCTCGCGCCGAACAGCTTGAACACGTTGAGCGCCGAGTAGTGCCCCGAGCCCTGGATGTCGATGATGATCCGCTTGAACTCCTCGACCGCCTCGGTCGGCACCACGAACTGGTACTGCAGGAATCCGTTGGAACCGTAGCCACGGTTCCACTCCGCGATCATGTCCAGCGGGTGATAGAACTGCGTCAGGTTCTGCACCTTGCCGGTGTAGTTGCCGCCCATCGCGTAGTACGCCTCGCCGATGGACCGCAGCGTCAGCTTGTTCATGGTCCAGTTCGGGAAGATGTCCGGCACCGTCATCAGTTGCGGCGCATCGAATTTCAGCGGCTTGGCGCGCAGCCGCTTGGGCAGCTCGTCGACCTTGGCCAGCCTGCCGCGGGTGATGGTGGCCCGGCCGAGCTTCGGCGCGGGGCTGATTACGTCGAACCAGGCGCTCGAGTACGTGTAGTTCGCCTCGCTGCCGTCGCTGTGCGCCGCGATCGTCTCGTCCAGCGTGGTGGTCTTCACGCCGTCGTTGAGGAAGTAGGCCGACTCGGTCGGCGTCATCTCGATGGTCGCGCGCAGGATGATGCCGGTGAGCCCGTTGCCGCCGACGGTCGCCCAGAACAGCTTGGCGTTGCGCTTCGGCGTGAGGTGCTGCACCTGCCCGTCGGCGGTCAGCAGATCGATCGAGCGCACGTGGTTGCCGAAGCTGCCCTCGCTGTGATGATTCTTACCGTGGATGTCGGAGGCGATGGCGCCGCCGATCGTCACCTGACGGGTGCCGGGCAGCACCGGGACCCACAGCCCGAACGGCAGCGCCGCCTTCATGAGCTGGTCCAGGCTGACGCCGCCGTCCACGTCGACGATCCGCGTATCGCGGTCGATCCGATGGATGTTGTTCAGCGCGGTCATGTCGACGACCAGGCCGCCCGCGTTCTGCGCGTGGTCGCCGTAGGAGCGGCCGAGCCCGCGCGCGATCACGCCGCGGCGCAGATGCGGGGGCTTCGAGTCATTGTCCTCGGCGACCATGGCGACAGCCTTGGCGATCAGTTCCGGATCGCTGGTCGAGAGCACTTCGGACGAGGTTGGTGCGGTGCGACCCCACCCGGTCAACGTGCGGGTCTGCGTCGGCAATGCGAACGCGTTCCCGGCGTCGGCCCCATCGTTTGTGACGGTGGCGCCGTTCTCGTTACCGGTTGTCGTGGTGGCGGTCGGAGCTTTCGTGGACATCGGCATAGAGGCTACAGGTATGACCCGACATCGGCGTCGATGTCTCTTACTCCGGAGTAGTGATCTACATATCGGTTTAGCGACCGCTACGCTCGTCGCGTGCATGCCGAACCCCACCTGCCGCTCCCGGCCGAGCTGCCGCTCGTCGACGAGCCGGGCGGTACCGACGTCGACCTGAAGACGCAGATCGTCCGGTTCACCCTGACCGGCGGGCTGTCGGCGATCGTCGACTTCGGGCTGTACAGCCTGCTGTTCAACCTGATCGGGCTGCCGCGTGAGGTGGCCAAGTCACTCAGCTTCATCGTCGGCACCACGACGGCGTATCTGATCAATCGCCGCTGGACCTTCCAGGCGCCGCCCAGCCGGGCCCGGTTCGTCGCGGTGGTGATCCTCTACGCGGTCACCTTCGCCGTCCAGGTCGGCATCAACGCGGTGCTCTACGACGCGCTGCCCGACGCCGCCTGGCGTCAGCTGCTGGCGTTCGTCATTGCGCAGGGCACGGCCACGGTCATCAACTTCGTCGTGCAACGCCTGGTGATCTTCAAGATCCACTGAAGCGTCAGCGGGTGACCAGCGCCCCGGCCCGGTCGCCGCTCTCGGCCTTGGCGCCGAAGTAGTCGCCGCCCTTGGCGCGGACGTTGTCGGTGCCCCAGTCGCGTCGCTCGCGGTCGGCGGGCGCCAGGTGCGGAATGTGCTTGCGGCAGTGGATGTAGGCCTCTTCGATGTCGACGACCACCCAGCGTTCGGCGGTGCGGCCCTTGAGGTTCTCCGGCAGGCCGGGGGTGGCGTTGCGCAGCGTGGCGTCGGGGATGATCCGGGCTGAACCGTTGATGTGCAGGCCGATCAGATCGCGGACGAAATCGATGAGCAGGATGCCGACGTGCGGGTTCTCCAGAATGTTGCCCAGGCTGGCCAGTACGCCGTTGCCCCGGTATTCGGGGTACGCAATCGTGCGTTCGTCGATGACGTGCAGAAAACCGGGCTCGCCCGCGCGGAAGCTGGAATCACATTCGCCGTGCTTGTCCGAAGTGGCGATGAAGGCCATCTCCATCCGGCCGATGAATTCGATCATCGTGGGGTTCAGCTCTTCGAGCACCTGGTCGTTGTAGAAGCGGGCGGCTCTGTCCTGGGTGCCGTACCGATCCTGTAGCTCGTGCTCACCGTCGCTGCCGCACTGTGTACCGGGCATCTTCGCCACCCTCTGGTCGCCGGAGTCCGGATCCTTCGAGGGTCGTCGTTGAGCCCGCGACTAAACCGAAATCCTGTCCATTTTAGTCCGTTCGGCCTGGCAAAAACTGGGAAATCAACGTTGAGAATGCACTGAATGCGTAGTTAGCGCAAGGGATTCCGTCGTTCGACCACAAGCCGACCGGCCGGAATGGTTGGCCTGCTTTCGGATCGGCGCCGACCGCCGTCATGCCGGGCTCAGCGTCACCGGGACGCCGTTGAAGATCGCGTTGCCCGACGGCACGTCGACCACCGAATCATCGGTCAGCGCATTGGCGTTGACGCCCGCGTGCGCCCTGGCGACGGTCTGTGTGCTGTCGGCGTGCCCCCAACCGTGCGGCAGGCTCACCACGCCGGGCATGATCGCCTCGGTCGGCTCCAGCGGCACCGTCAGCGTGCCCGCGGCCGACTTCACCACCGCGTGCTCGCCGAGCCCGAGCCGGGCCACGTCGGCCGGATTGATGTGCAGCGTGCAGCGATTCGACCCGCTCACCAGCTGGCCGATGTTGTGCATCCAGCTGTTGTTGGACCGCAGCTGGCGCCGGCCGATCAACACCACGTCCGGCGCGATATCGGCCAGCCGCGCCCGCATCCTGGCCACGTCGTCGAGCAGCGGCGGCGGGGCCAGCTCCACCTGCTTCGATGCGGTCCGCAGCACGCCGGGCAGCCTCGGCTGCAGCGGGCCCAGATCGATACCGTGCGGATTGTCCAGCAGCACTTGCAGATTCAGCGTGCCGCCGTTCCACTCGCCGAACGGGCCGAGCCGGAGCATCAGGTCGAGGCGTTGCTCGGTGGTGTCCGCACCGGCCAATTCGCCGCGCCGGTCGGCCATTCCGGCCTTCTGCAGGGTGCCCGCCATGATCAATTCGTCCACGCCGGTGATCGGGTCGACCCCGTCCACTCCCTCGTGCGGCATGCCGGAGACCGCCGCGGCGAGGCGGGCCAGTACCGCCGATTCCGAGGGCCGATCGGCCAGCGGCACCAGGGGCCGGGAGTAGCGCGCGTAGTTGTGCACCGCGAACTGCAACAGCGCGAAGTCGTAGTGCGGCGACTGCACCGGCCGCGGCGGCGGCAGGATCACGTCGGCGTGCCTGGTGGTTTCGTTCAGATAGCGGTCGACGCTGACCATGAAGTCGAGTTGGGCGAAGGCGGCGTCCAAGCGGGGACCGCTCGGCGCGGACAGCACCGGGTTGCCTGCGACCGTGACCAGCGCGCGGATCTGCCCGTCACCGGGGGTGAGGATCTCGTCGGCCAGGGTCGCGACCGGCAGTTCGCCCATCGCCTCGGGCATTTCGCGGACCCGACTGGTCCAGCGGCCGAGCCGGAACGGCCTGCTGCGCGTGATGCCGCCCGCCGCCGCGGTGGCGAACATCGCGCCGCCGGGCGCGTCCAGGTTGCCGGTGAGGGTGTTGATCGCGTCCACCAGCCACTGGGTGATGGTGCCGAATTCCGCTGTGCAGGTGCCGATCCTGGCGTACACCGCCGCCGTCGGCGCCGCGACGAGTTCGCGCGCCAGCCGAATCACCGTTTCCGCAGGTACTCCGGTACGGACCGCCACCGAGTCCGGGCTGAATGCCGCTGCGGCCGTGCGCAGTTCATCGAGCCCGGCCACCTCGACCCGGACGTCGGTGAGATTCTCCGCGAACAGCGTGTGCACGATCCCGAACAGCAGATACGCGTCGCTGCCCGGCCGGATGAACAGATGCTCGTCGGCCAGTTTCGCGGTGCGGGTGACCCGCGGATCGACCACCACGAACCGGCCGCCCCTGCGCTGCAAGGCCTTCAACCGACCGGGGAAGTCCGGTGCGGTGCACAGCGATCCATTCGATTCGAGCGGATTCGCGCCGAGCATCAGCAGGTAGTCGGTGCGGTCGAGATCCGGCACCGGCACGGTCAGCGGGTCGCCGAACATCAGCCCGCTGGCCACCTGCTTGGGCATCTGGTCGGCGGTGCTGGCCGAGAAGATGTTCTTGGTGCTCAGCGCGCGCAGCAGCACCGGCACATACAGCGCGCCCGCCACGGTGTGTGCGTTCGGGTTGCCCAAATACGCTGCCGCCGATTGTTTTCCATATTCGGCTATAACCGCAGGAAAACGTTCGGCGATCAGATCGAATGCCTCGTTCCATGAGGCAGCCCGCCAGGTATCGGTGGCCCTATCTCGAATAAGCGGTTCGGTCACCCGATCCGGATCTTCGTCCAGTTGGCCAAAACTCGCCCCCTTCGGGCAGATGAAGCCCTTACTGAAGGGATCCGCTTTGTCACCACGGACCGAGGTCACGTGATCGTCGGGATCAAGGGTGATTTCGAGTCCACACACGGCCTCGCAAAGCGGGCAGGTGCGCAACAAGTTGCGAGTATCCGTGACAGGAGCCATGCCCCATCCTCCCGCGCGCACGCCGGTCTGAAAAGAGAACGAGCGATATACGGCCAAGGCGACACAGTGATACAGAAACCGAACCACGCGTCTCGGGCGAGACGCGTGGTTTCGTAAGTACATGGGTAACTCGTCGGGGACGGGCTAACTTGGCTACTACGTCACGGCCAGCCGCCAACGTTGCTGTTGTGGCACCTAAGTCTGGCCTGAATACGCGGAGAGGCGGGCTAGCAGGCGACGCTGGTGAGCGCCGAGCCCTTGCGGGCGGTGGCGGCCCGGACGGCGGCGCTGATCGCGACGACCGGCGGTACCCAGCGGGCCTCACCGGGTGCGACGCTCCAGCAGGCCGAACCGGCCGAGAGCTGGGTGGGCGGCAGCGGGACGCCCGCGCCGTCGGTGTAGACGGTGGCACCCGCGGCGGTCAGCGCCTCGAGCGCCATGGCGGCCTTGCGGACGCCGGTGACCAAGTGGATCTCGCGACGCTCGGCGCCGGGCAGCTCGATGACCGGGCCGGACAGGTTGTTCGCCCGCAGGAAGCGGCGAACCTCGCCGGCCAGCTCGCCGCTGACCTCGATGGCGGAAAGGTCGTCATCGGTGATCAGGCAGAGACCGTTGGCCGTTTCTGCGACCGTCCATCCGCGCTGGGTGTAGTCCTGCGCAGCGGCGGTCATTGCGGCCGCCGAGACGGAAGTCGGAAACGTGGTGCGCACTGTTCTCTCCATTCCCCGGTAGATCTGGGTCCTGCATCTTCATGGGGCGTATCGGTGCCTGTGGTGCGCAGCGTTACGCGATCTTCAAAACTTCTTCAGGACTGTTGGCTACGTCTCTTTCAGCCCTACTTGAAAGCTAATTGCTATGACGTTGCTCGAACTCGTCAAGAGTTGTTGTCCCGCCGCTACTTTCGGCCGCTGACCTGTTCTTTCGCTGTGCCGTTCCTGCGAGGCCGCTGTGGATGATGGGACTCGTGTGGTCTGCACGAGGTTACGGCTGGCCCGGAGGTGGGATTACGGGGAGGATTTCGATCATGAGTGATGAGTCCAACGGCACCGGCACGGAGAGTGAGCTGCCGGATCCGGAGGAGTACGAAGCCGAATCGCGGTGGATCACTTGGAAGGAGTCGGCGGCCCGCCGGTTCTCTCGCGGCACCCCGGTCGCGGACGAGCGGCCGCCGGAGCCGTTCGAGAGCCCGCGCGCCTTCCGGCAGTGGAGCGTCGAGGCGGCGCGCGGTCTGCTCGATGTGCAGTTCCGCCGCACGGCGACGCGCACGCTGCTGCCGCTGGTCTACATGCTCGGGCTGGTGTTCGCCTTCGCGGTGCCGATCGCGCTCACGGTGTCCATGTGGCGGGTCTCGGCGGTGCTCGGGGTGCTCGCGGCGCTGATCGGGGTTCCGCTCGGGCTGACCATCGCGGCCGCGGTGCGGCTCATCCTGGAATTCCTGGCGAACGCCTCGCGCCTGGCGACCAGGATGGAGCACATCAGCGAGCTGGCCGACGATCTGTTCCAGGCGCTGTCCGATGTCGCCGAGCCGGTCAACCAGCTCTCCGAAGACGTTCGCGCGGTGCAGTTCTGGCGCTTCCGCAAGGGCGGCTCGCGCAGGTAGCCGGCGGCAAACCGCGCTGGCCAAACATGTTTGGCGTCGTGAGGCCATCGGCCTAGCTGAGCCACCGATCGTGACCTGTGTCCGATTTGCTGTGAAACAATGCTGTTTGGATGCTCAGATACCGAAACGGGCATCAGCTAGGGATGGTCGCGAGGGCGAACCCGGATGGGTTCGGGAGTGCGACCGGCGCACGGCAACGAGGGGGGAACACCTATGGCTTTACCGCAGGGGACGACTGGATCGACCATGCCCCGGCGCCAGCTCGGGCGCCATCTGCGCGACCTGCGCAACCGGGCGCGGATGACCACCAGGACCGCGGCCCAGCAGCTGGAATGGTCGGAGGCCAAGATCTGGCGGATCGAGACCGGCCAGACCTCACTGCGCAGCCTCGACGTCGAGGCGATGTGCAAGGTCTACGGCGCGCCGTCCGACCTCATCGGGCCGCTCACCGCCTTGGCACGGGAGACCAAGGCGCGGGGGTGGTGGACCGCGTACGGCGATGTGATCGCCGAGGGGTTCGAGGTCTACATCGGCTTGGAGGAGGCGGCCGCGCGGCTGTCGACCTATGAGAACGAGTTGGTCCCCGGCCTGTTGCAGACCGAGGCGTACACGCGGGCGATGCTGCGCACCGGGCGCCCCGAGATGTCGGCGAGCGAGATCGATCGCCGGGTGCAGCTGCGCCGGGCCCGGCAGGCGTTGGTCACCCGTGCCGATTCGCCGCTGCACCTCGACGCGGTGATCAGCGAGGCGGTGCTGTGGCGGCGCATCGGCGGCGCCGAGGTGGCGGCCGGGCAGCTGGAACACCTGCGGCGCATGTGCGACTTGCCCAACGTCCGAATCCGGGTGGTGCCACCGGATTCCGGCTACCACGAGGGCATGGAATCGGGCCGATTCGTCATGCTCGAGTTCCCCGAGCTGCGGGTCGGCGAGCAGCCCGAGCCGCCGGTGGTCTACGTCGAGGCGTTCACCGGGCCGGTCTACCTGGACAAGGAAATCGAAATCGACCGGTACCGAAAGGCTTTCACGAGCCTGGGCGCCGCGGCGGTGGACGCGCGCGCCGGCATCGAGGAAGCGCGGGACAGCAGCCCGGTGTAGTGCTGAACTTGGGCGCCGTTGCGCCTCAGCACTTTTGGCCGGGCGAGCCCCAGGTGTCGGTCAGCACGGCGCGGTGCGTCGGCAGCGCTCGCTCGTAGACCTCGCGGCCTTTCTCGGTGAGGCAGACGAACACCGCGCGGCGGTCGTCGGTGCACATGGTGCGCGACACCAGGCCGTCGCGCTCCAGCCGCGCCACCGCACGCGAGAGCGCGCTCTGACTCAGGTAGATGTCGTTGGCCAGATCGCTCATTCGATAGTCGCCGCAGTTGGCGTCGATCAGCCGGTCCAGGGTCTCGAACTCGCTGAGTCCGATCCGGTGCTGTCCCTGTAGCGCTTTTTCCAGTGCGCAACTCACCGTCGCGTGCCGGTCGAGCAGCTCGCGCCACTCGCCAATCAGCCCGGTCTGCGCGACGGTGCGGCGGGCTGTCTCGATTGCCGATGGGTTCGACATGGCCCCATCCTAGTGGTCAGAGCCAGTCCATGCAACTGCATTAAATGTGTTGGCATTTAATGCGTGTGCATGTAACGTACCCGGCATGACTTCACCAGCAACCCTGGCGGCCGCTTCCGCGACCGATCCGACCAGATGGACTACCCGCCTTTGGGGCATGCTGATCACGCTGTGCATCGTGCTGTTCCTCGACGGCCTCGACGTGTCGATGATCGGTGTGGCGCTGCCGTCCATCGGCAACGAACTCGATCTCTCGACCTCAACGCTGCAGTGGCTGGTGAGCGGCTACATCCTCGGCTACGGCGGCCTGCTGCTGCTCGGTGGCCGCACCGCCGACCTGTTCGGCCGCCGCAAGGTCTTCCTCATCGCACTGGCGATCTTCGCGGTCGCCTCGCTCGCCGGCGGCCTGGTGAGCTCGGGCCCGCTGCTGATCCTCACCCGTTTCGTCAAGGGCCTGGCCGCCGCGTTCACCGCGCCGACCGGTCTGTCGATCATCACCACCAACTTCGGCGAGGGCCCGGCCCGCAACAAGGCGCTGTCCATCTACACCGTGTTCGGCGCCGGTGGTTACTCGTCCGGCCTGCTGTTCGGCGGCCTGATGACCGGCGTCGGCTGGCGCTGGACCTTCCTGCTGCCCGTCCCGATCGCGCTGGCCGCGCTGGCCGCCGCGTGGGTGCTGGTGCCCAAGGACAAGCCCGCCGAGGGCGGCGGCCACGACCTGTTCGGCGCGCTGCTGTCCACCTCCGCCATGCTGCTGCTGGTCTACACCGTCGTCACCGCGCCGGAGGCCGGTTGGGCCTCGGCCCGCACACTCGGTTCGTTCGCCGCAGTGCTCGTGCTGTTCGCCGGGTTCATCGCGGTGGAGAAGCGGGTCAAGCACCCGCTGGTCCGGCTCGGCATCCTGCGCAAGGTGTCGCTGGTCCGGGCGAGCCTGGCGATCGTCGCGGTGGCCGGTTCCTACTTCAGCTGGCAGTTCATCGTGACCCTGTACATGCAGGACAGCCTCGGCTGGTCGCCGCTGAAGCTGTCGATGGCGCTGCTGCCGGTCGGTCTGATGGTCGCGTTGTCGGCGGTGTTCTCGGACAAGCTGGTCGACCGGTTCGGCACCGGCCCGATCATCGGCGTCACCATGGCCGTGATGGCCGTCGGCTACCTGCTGTTCCTGCGGCTGGACACCGCGCCGTCGTACTGGACCATGCTGTTGCCCGCGATCCTGCTGATCGGCATCGGCTGGGTCGGCTTCCCCGCCATCAACATTCAGGCGACCAACGGGATCGACGACGACGAGCAAGGTCTCGCGGCAGGCGTGCTGCAGACCTCCATGCAGGTCGGTGCGGCCATCGTGCTCGCGGTGACCACCGCGATCATCGCGTCGGGCAGCCACGGTGAAACCTCACCCACCGCGATGCTCGACACCTACCGGCCCGCTCTGATGTTCGCCACGGCCGTGTCGATTGTCGGTGCGCTGGTTGCCCTTTCGGCCTTCTTCGTGAAGAAGCGTGACAAGCAGGCCGAGGTTGCTCCGGAACCGGAGCTCGAACTCGTCGGCTGACCCTCGCGGCCGACTCGAAAAAGCCGACCGGCGCCACTGTGGGGTGGTGCCGGTCGGCTTTCGCGTTGGTCAGGAAAAAGGTTGCGCCGCAGTGTCTTTGGCCGAGCGGATGAAGGTCAGCGGGCTGCCGTCGCGGCCCACCGTCGGCCACTCGATCCCCAGCCGTGGGTCGAAAGCGTCGATGTCCCTGTCGAATTCGGGCGTGTACTCCAGCGAGCACAGGTAGGTGACCGTGGAGTTGTCCTCCAGCGAGAGGATCGCGTGCCCGAGGCCCTCGGACAGGAACATCGAGCGCCGGTCGACATCGTCGAGCAGCACGCTGTCCCAGCGCCCGTAGGTCGGCGAGCCGGGCCGCAGGTCGACGACCACGTCGAGGAACGCGCCGCGCACACAGGTCACGTACTTCGCCTGCCCCGGCGGATCCTCGGTGTAGTGGATGCCGCGCAGCACGCCCGCCGCCGAGACCGACAGGTTCACCTGCCGCAGATCGAACGGCCGGCCCGTCACCTTCTCGAACTCCGAGGCCTTGAATCCCTCGAGAAACATGCCGCGGCCGTCACCGAGCTGGCGCGGCGTGATCACCCAGGCGCCGGGCACCGCGAGTTCCCTGAACTCCATGTTCACCAGTCCCGCCCGCGTTCGAGGATGTCGAGCAGGTAGCTCCCGTAGCCGGAACGGGCCAGCGGTTCGGCGAGCTTGCACAGCTGCTCGTCGTCGATGAAGCCCATCCGCCAGGCCACCTCCTCGGGCACGCCGATCTTGAGGCCCTGTCGTTCTTCGATGGTGCGCACGTAGTTGGCGGCGTCGAGCAGCGAGTCGAAGGTGCCGGTGTCGAGCCACGCGGTGCCGCGGGCGAGCACGTCGACGCGCAGCCGATCCTGTGCCAGGTAGGCCCGATTGATGTCGGTGATCTCGTATTCGCCACGCGCGGAAGGCTGCAGCGTGCGGGCGATCTCGACGACGTCGTTGTCGTAGAAATACAGCCCGGGGATGGCGTAGTTCGACCGCGGCGCCTTCGGCTTCTCCTCGATGGATACCGCGCGTCCCTCGGTGAACTCGACCACGCCGTACGCGGTCGGATCCGACACCCGGTAGGCGAACACCGCACCGCCGTCGATCCCGGCGAAGCGGTTCAGGCTGGTACCGAGCCCGGGGCCGTGAAAGATGTTGTCGCCGAGCACCAGCGCCGCCTTGTCGGTCCCGATGTGATCGGCGCCGAGCACGAACGCGCGGGCCAGGCCGTCCGGCTCGGGCTGCACCACGTAGCTGATCGAGAGGCCGAACTGCGCGCCGTCGCCGAGCAGCCTGCCGAACGCGTCCGCGTCCGCGGGCGTGGTGATCACCAGGATGTCGCGAATGCCCGCGAGCATCAGGGTGGACAGCGGGTAGTAGACCATGGGCTTGTCGTAGACCGGGACCAGCTGCTTGCTGACCCCGCGCGTGATCGGATGCAACCGGGATCCGGTGCCACCAGCCAAGATGATTCCCCGCATGACCAGGAGTCTGCCAGCTCGGCCCGCGCTGAGCGTCGGCGAGGTTCCGGGTACTCGTCGAATTGATTACGGAATGGGCTTTCCCGGTTTCATGAGCCGCCGATTCGGTGATTCTGTTGCTTAGGTCACACAACACATGGTGTTCTGAAACATCATTGTGTGAGATGTCAGCGCCGACAGCTCGCCTGAGACCGCTCGGTCGTGGCTCGGCGCGCCAGTTGGTGAGGTAGGTGCGCGATGGCAGCGACCAGCGTCGGCGAGCCCGGCAATGTGATGAATCCGGAAAATCTGAGTGCCCCCGCGCGCCTGGTGCTGGCGGCCTGCCTCGGCGTCGTCCGGCCCGCCCTGCGCGCCGCGCCGATCACCCGCGCGACCATCCCGATCGGCGCGCTGGCCATCGACACCCTGGCGCGGCTGCGGCCGGAGCCGTCGGGGATCGATCGGGAGCAGGTGTCGCTCAACGGTTTCCGGATGGAGATCCTGCGCCCGGCGGGCGCGGCCCGGGCACTGCGGCATGGTGCCCTGCTGTACATGCACGGCGGCGGATTCGCGGTCTGCGGGCTCCGTACCCATCGGCCGGTCGCGGCGAGCCTGGCGCGGCGTACGGGCCTGCCGGTGGTCAACGTCGACTATCGCCAGCTGCCGAGCAAGCGCATCACCAATTCGGTCGACGACTGCCTCACCGCGTATCGCTGGCTGCTCCGGCACGGCGCGGACCCGAGCCGGATCGTGTTCGCCGGTGATTCGGCGGGCGGTTACCTGACTTTCGCCACCGCGTTGCGGGCGATCGAGGTCGGCCTGCCCGCGCCCGCCGGGCTGGTCGGGCTGAGTCCGCTGCTCGATCTGGACTACGCGGCCAAGCGAACGCACGTCAATGTCCGGCGCGACCCGTACATTCCGCTGCTCGCGCTGGAGGCGGTGGTCCGCATCGGCGCGGAGATCGACGGCAAGCTCGACCCGCTGCTCTCGCCGGTCAACGGGATCCTGGCCGGGCTGCCGCCGGTGCTGCTGATCGCGGCGGAGGACGAGGTGCTCCGCTACGACTGCGAGCTGATGGCGCAGCGGCTCACCGCGGCGGGTGTGCCGAACGCGGTGGAACTCTGGCGCGGTCAGGTGCACGCGTTCATGAGCATCGCGCCGAACCTGCCGGAGAGCAGGGCGGCGCTGGCCCGGGTGTCGCGCTTCGTCCGTGCCCGGATCGAGGAGGGCCAGCAGGCGCGGACCGCGTAAGCCGTCCGGCCTGTCCAGGCGAGCCCCGTTCCGCTTGTGGCCGGGACGGGGCTCGCGCCTGCCGGGAACAGGCGAAACCCCGCCCGGCGCAAGGCCGAGCGGGGTTTCGACGGTGTATTCGGTTGTGCGCGTTGCCTACTTGGCGGGCGCGGGCGCCGGGATGGACGGCTGCGCCAGGGTGGCGAAGTACTGGATCGCCGCACCGATGGCGACCGGGGCGGTCACGAAGATCTGGCCCGCGACGGTGCCGAGGGCGCCGACGGCGATGATGCCGCCGAGGCAGCCGATGGCGGCGGCGGGGATGAACGGGCCGAACAAGCCGATGATGGTGGCCGAGGCCGCGGTCGCGCCGAGGATGCCGCCGAGGACGCAACCGACGGCCGCGCCGCCGAGGCCACCGACCAGGGTGCCGATGGTGGCACCCATCGAGATGGTGCTGGTCATCCGGCTCCAGGCCGCCTGCTCACGGTCGTAGTCGCTCTTCCACGGCGCCTTGTCCTCGAAGGGCAGGGCGACGGGCTTGTAGACCGCCTTGTCCATGTTGAACTGCGGGGTGAGCGTCGCGGTGTGATCGGCGATGTCCGCGGCGATCGGGAACTCGTAGTCATCGACCCGGAACTTCAGCGGGGTGCCCGCGACCGTGCTGCCGTTGGCCGCCTTGATCTTGAAGACGCCGTCCTCGACGACCATGGAGCCGGCATCGGTCTTGATGATGGACGTCGAGTCGACGGCCTGAGCGGTGAAGTTGATGGCGTCGCCGGCCTCGGGGGCCGGAGCCGCGTTAACGGTGCCAGCGGTGACACCGAGCGCGGCGATAAGTAGGGCCGAGGTGGCGGCAAACTTCTTGATGATCATGCGTTTTGGTCCTCATCCAGGTGCTTTTGGCAGGGGGGTGGGGGCCGGAAACTGAGGTCGCAAACTTTCAGTAACACGGCTGGGCTTGGGGAAACCCGCTCGACGGACAGTCGAGCGGGTTCCTGGCTCGTTTCTTCAGTTGTGCGAATTCAGTTGTGTTAGAGCGATTTTCGACTTACTTCGGCGCGTTGAACGGGCCGGAGGTGGTCGCGAAGTACTGGATGGCAGCACCGATCGCGACCGGGGCGGTGATCAGGATCTGGCCCGCGACGGTGCCGAGTGCGCCGACGGCGATGATGCCGCCGAGGCAGCCGATGGCGGCGGCCGGGATGAACGGGCCGAACAGGCCGATGATGGTGGCCGAGGCCGCGGTGGCACCGAGGATGCCGCCGAGGACGCAACCGACGGCCGCACCGCCGAGGCCACCGACCAGGGTGCCGATGGTGGCGCCCATCGCGATGGTGTCCTTCATGCGGTTGAAGGCGGCCTGCTCACGATCGAACTCGCTCTTCCAGGGAGCCTTGTCCTCGAAGGGCAGGGCGACGGGCTTGTAGACCGCCTTGTCCATGTTGAACTGCGGGGTCAGCGTCGCGGTGTGATCCGCGATGTCGGCCGCGATCGGGAACTCGTAGTCATCGACCCGGAACTTCAGGTCGGTGCCGGCGAGGGTGGTGCCGTTGACGGCCTTGATCTTGAAGACACCGTCTTCGACGACCATGGAGCCGGCATCGGTCTTGACGATGGTCTGGGAGTCGGTGGAGCTCGCCGTGAAGTTGACGGCTCCGTTATCGGCCTCGGGGGCCGGAGCCGCGTTGACGGTGCCTGCGGTGACGCCAAGAGCGGCGATCAGCAGCGCCGAAGTCGCGGCGAATTTCCTCATCAGCATTTTGTTGAAAACCTCGATGTGAAGCGTTCGGAGGGGACTAGACGATCGAAATCTAGACCAGCTAACGCGTGGTGAACCGGTTGTGACCTTTTATTCAAATTTTGTTCACCAAGGAGACTCATGGCATGGTGGGGTTGCGGAAATATGCACGCCTGCCGGGGTTTTGATCCGCAAAGCAGACTGGGCGTCCTATATCTACCGGAGAGTATGAGACCAAGGTCACGGAGCGCAACTCTGGCGGATCGGCCGAGATCGCCTGGCGTTGCGTCGATCCCGCTCTCGCGCACCCGTCGAAGTAGAGTCGTGGCGTGCGAGTGCTTGTCACCGGCGGAGCCGGATTCATCGGAGCCAACTTCGTCAAGCAGACCGTGGCCGACCGTCCCGACACCACCGTAACGGTTCTGGACGCGTTGACCTATGCCGGAAATCGCGCCTCGCTCGACCCGGTGGCCGACCGCATCGATTTCGTGCACGGTGATATCGCCGACCTGGATCTGGTCGACGAGCTCGTCAGCAGCGTCGACGCGGTGGTGCATTTCGCCGCCGAATCGCACAACGACAACTCCCTCGCCGAGCCGTGGCCGTTCGTGCAGACCAATATCGTCGGCACCTATTCGCTGCTGCAGGCCGTGCGGCGCTACGACGTGCGCTACCACCACGTCTCCACCGACGAGGTCTACGGCGATCTGCTGCCGGACGAGCCGGCGTTCACCGAACGCACCCCGTACAACCCGTCCAGCCCGTACTCGGCCACCAAGGCGTCCAGTGACCTGCTGGTGCGCGCCTGGACCCGCTCGTTCGGCGTCCGCGCCACGCTGTCCAACTGCAGCAACAACTATGGGCCGTATCAGCACGTGGAGAAGTTCATCCCGCGTCAGATCACCAACCTGATCGACGGCGTCCGGCCGCGGCTCTACGGCGCGGGTCATCAGATACGCGACTGGATCCACGTCGACGACCACAACCGCGCCGTGTGGGATGTGCTGGAGCGCGGGCGGATCGGGCAGACCTACCTGATCGGCGCGCAGGGCGAGCAGGACAACAAGTCCGTGGTGCGGATGATCCTCGAGGCCTTCGATCGCGACCCGGACGACTTCGACCACGTCACCGACCGCCCGGGCCACGACCAGCGCTACGCGATCGACGCCACCCTGCTGCGCACCGAACTCGGCTGGAGCCCGCGCTACGCCGACTTCCGGGCCGGCCTGGCCGCGACCGTCCAGTGGTACCGCGACAACGAATCCTGGTGGCGCCCCTACAAAGCCATCACCGAGCGCGCCTACGTCGCCGCGGGCGAGCAGACCCTCGACTAGCCCCAGACGATGTCGTAGTACTTCCAGACCGCGCCGATCAGTGCGATGACCGTCGCGACGATGACGGTGACCGCGGGACCGAGGGTCGGGGTACGTCCGGCGATGTTGGTGAGCCGCAACGGCATCCAGCGCAGCAGCACCGCGAAGGCGACGATCGCCAGCGGCACGAAGTAGCGGCCCTGCACGCCGTCGATGATGTAGTAGCCGACCGGCGTGAACGACATGTACAGCGTCACGTAGATCATCGCCACACTGGCCGCCACGGTGAGCGCGACGAGCAGCGTGCGCCGGAAGGTGGCGGCGGTCATCCGATCCGCCACACCGATGCTCACCGCGAACGCGAACAGGCAGGCCAGCATCGTCAACGCGGGCACGTCGATGTAGGAGAAGCCGAGCTCACCGAAGAACTGGCTGAACCACCGCTCGTCGCGCAGCGCGATGCTCTCTCCGAAGACGTTGATGAAATGGCCTGGGTCGGTGAGGATCCCGCGCAACTGCTCGCCTGGTTTCACCGAATGCCATTGGTGCTCAGGCCGCATCAGGCCCATGCCGTCGCCGGTCGGTGCCGCGATCTTCATCCAGACGGCGAAGACCAGGCCGCCCAATGCCGCGAAACCCCACGGGATTCCGCGCTTCCAACCGGTGAAGCCGAGCCGGTCCGCAGGCACCAGCACGACGAGCATCGCGAGCAGCACGTAGGTCGGCTTGCTCACCGGCAGCAGGATCGTCGCGGCAAGCAGCGCACCGGTTTCCAGCCTGCCGAGCCGGTCGCCGAGGAACAGCGCCTTCACCAGCAGCGCCGACACCATGATGGCGAGCGCGTTGGTCATCGTGTCCGCGGTGACGGTGCCCGCCTGGAACACCGCGATCGGCAGCACCGCGACGGTGAACGCCAGCCACTGCACCCGGCGCTCGCGCAGCGCGTACAGGCCGAAGCCGACTACCACGAGGTACGCGACCAGCCCGGCCAACCTGGTCAGCGCGATGGTCCCGCCGACATCGAGGCCGAACAGCTCGGCCGCTCGAATGCCAACGGCGGCAGGGATATACGGCACCGGCGAGTAGGCAGCGGTGTTGGTGAACCAGACCGGTTCCTTGGCGTCGGACACCGCGGCACCGCCGAGCCGGTCGTACGCAGCCGGGTCTTCGACCATCGAGCCGGGCTCTTCGGGGTTGTTCTGGTAGTCGTGCAGCGCGTAGCCCATCAGCGCGGTGATGCTCTTCGGCACATCGCCGCCGTAGGCGACGCCACGATCATCGTGAATCTGCTGTGGCAGCAGTCCACCGTGCGCGACCTGATAGGCGCGGCCGAACTGGGTGATCTCGTCATGGCCCCAGAAGGCGGGCGTCAGGAACGTGAACAGGCCGCCGAAGATGGCGACGAGCACCGTGAAGGCGATCGTCGCCCCGCCGAAGCGGGTCACCACGCGGCCGCCGAACGAGCTCTCAGAAGTCTTGACCGACAAGGGTTTCGCCGCACCGTTGCCGTTGGCCGACGCGGGGGCAGTCTCGTCCAGCGTCCCCGTCGATTCGCTGTCTTCCGCTGTGGCTCGGTCCGCCGCGGCGGTCACTGCCGGTCTCCGCCGGTGCGGGCGTCACCGCCGTTGCCGTTCGGATGAAAGTCGTCCGCGCTCACCGCGGAGTAGCGCAGATACACCAGCCGCGCGGCCTCGTGCCGCGAACGCCGGATGCCGTCCAGGATCAGGCCCGCGGTCCACGCGAGGCTGCCGAGCAGCAGCAAGGTGAACGCGAGGAACAGTGTCGGGAACCGGGGCACCGTGCCGGTGTTGTAGAACTCGACGACGATCGGGATGCTCAGGATGATCGACACCAGCCAGCTCAGCGTGCCGAACAGGCCGTAGAACATGACCGGCCGCTCGTGCCTGGCCAAGCCGATGATCAGCGCCAGGATCTTCAGGCCGTCGTGATAGGTGCGCAGCTTGCTCTCGCTGCCCGCCGGGCGGTCCCGGAAATCGACCGGCACCGCGGTCCGCGGCACCCGCAGGTGCAGCGAGTGCACCGTCAGCTCGGTCTCGATCTCGAACTCGCGCGACACCGCGGGGAAGCTCTTCACGAAGCGGCGGGAGAACACCCGGAAGCCGCTCAGCATGTCTTCGACGTTCTCGCCGAACACCTTGCCGACCACGCCGTTGAGCACCTTGTTACCGGTCTCGTGCCCGGCGCGGTACGCCGAGCCGCTCTCGTCCTGCCTGCGCACGCCGAGCACGTGGTCGTACGGGCCGTCCAGCAGCGTCTTGATCATCAGCGGCGCGGCCGACGCCTCGTAGGTGTCGTCGCCGTCGATCATCAGATAGACGTCGGCCTCGATGTCGGCGAAGGCGCGGCGGACCACATTGCCTTTGCCCTTGGTGTACTCGTGGCGCACGATCGCACCGGCGGCGCGGGCGCGCTCGGCGGTCTGGTCGGTGCTCAGGTTGTCGTAGACGTAAACGACGATCCCCGGCACGGCGGCCTGCAGGTCGGCGACGACCTTGGCGACGGACGCTTCTTCGTTGTGGCACGGCACCACGGCGGCAATACGAAGCTCGGTGGAGTCCACCCGGGTCAATCCTCGCGATCGGTGGTGAATGTGGGAACACCGGGAGGGTACAGGGAACTCACGGTGGACGCGTGGCCGACCTCACCGCGTCGGGGCCGGAATTTTGGGTCGGGGCACGCGGCGCGCGGGCTGCGGTACCGTCGGGCCGTGCCAACCAGTGAGTCGACCGCGCAGGCGGGCGAGACCGTGCCGCCCGGCGACGCATCGATCGTGCGGAAGGTGCGCACCGCGCTACGGCAGGGCAGTGCGTTCCTGGTGGTCGGGGCGATCGGGTTCCTGGTCGACGCGGGCACCTACAACCTCCTGGTGTTCTGGGGTGGCGAGGGGGTGCTCTATCACTACCCACTGCCCGCCAAGATCATCGCGATCCTGGTGGCTACGGTGGTCACCTACTTCGGGAACAAGTGGTGGACCTTCGCGCACAAGAAGACCGACAACCCCGGGCGCGAATACCTTCTCTACGCGGTCTTCAACGTCGTCGCGATCGGCCTGCAACTGGGTTGCCTCGGCTTCTCCCGGTACGTGCTCGACCTGTCCTCACCGCTGTCGGACAACATCTCCGGCACCCTCATCGGCCAGATCGTGGCCGTGATCTTCCGCTACTGGGCCTACGACAAGTTCGTCTTCACCGGCGCGCGCGAGTCGGCCGTCGCGGCCGATACCGATACTTCAGCGAACGTTCAGCAACAGTAAAAGACGCGTCGGCACCACCACTGAGCAGGCAGCTAGCTACGCTGGTTGATATCCTCACCCCCGCCGCGAACGGCATCCAGGGGCAGTCTGTCCCGTCCGGCACGATAACGATTTCGAGGACTTCATGGATCAGTCGGCTACCCAGGCCGTGACCGAAACGAACGATCGAGCGCCGGCCGTTGCCGCCCCGACCTCCCTGCGCTCCGAGCACCTGGCCCCGGATCGGCTGGTGCTGCAGCGCGGCATCTTCACCGGTCCGTCGGCCAAGGTGAGCGACGAGCTCTATGCCGTCGTCAAGGGTCGCGCGCACCGGGAACGCCAGGTGCTGCGGCTGGAGAAGGGAACCGCCGCACACACCAATACCTACTTCGGCCGCTTCGCCGCGAGCTACTGGCAGCGCTGGACCACCGTCACCGAGGTGCGGGTGACCATGGTGCTCGACGTGACGAAGAAGGCCAGGGTCCGCCTGGTCGCCTCCGATATCGCGGGGCATCGCCGGATCATCGACACCGCGCAGGTCACCGACAGCGGCCCGCTGACGCTCAGCGCGCCGCTGGATCAGTACGTCGACGGCGGCGCGATCTGGCTCGAATTCGACGCGATCGGCGGCGACCTCGGCATCACCGAGGTCAGCTGGACCACCGCCGCGCCGGACCACATCCGGCCCGTCGCGATCGCCATCTGCACCTTCAACCGGGCCGAGGACTGTGCGCACACGGTCGCGGCGCTGGCCTCCGACGAGGTCGTGCTGGCCGCGATCGACGCGGTGTACGTGGTGGACCAGGGCACCGATCTGGTGCAGAACCGGCCGCGCTACCAAGAGGTGGTGCCGGTCTTCGGCGACAAGCTGCGCTATATCCGCCAGCCCAATCTCGGTGGGGCGGGCGGTTTTACCCGCGGGCTCTACGAGGTGTCCGCGGCCAACGAGCACGCCGACGTCATCCTGATGGACGACGACATCCTGTGCGAGCCGGAAACGGTGTTGCGGCTCAACGCCTTCGCCAACATGACGGTGGAGCCCACCCTGGTCGGCGCGCAGATGCTGTTCCTGCTCAACCCCGACTACCTCAATGTCGGCGCCGAAGAGGTGCACCTGCAGCAGCTGCGGCACGGGCAGAAGGTGCCGAAGGCGTTGCGCAACACCAGCATGCTCAAGAAGAACCAGGAGCGCCGGGTCGACGCGGGCTACAACGCGTGGTGGACCTGCCTGATCCCGGCCGAGGTGGTCGCCAAGATCGGGCTGCCGGTGCCGATCTTCTTCCAGTGGGACGACGTCGAATACGGCATCCGGGCCCGCGAGAACGGCTTCGTCACGGTCACCCTGCCGAACGCGGCGGTCTGGCACGCGGACTTCTACTGGAAGGACTACGACGACTGGGCGCGCTACTTCAGCACGCGCAACTCGTTGATCGTCGGCTCGCTGCACACTGACCTGGACGCGAAGGCGATCACCCGCAAGCTGTTCCGTGAGCTGTCCGAGCAGCTGGTCGCCATGCAATACGGCCTGGTGCACACCACGCTGCAGGGCATCGAGGACTTCCTGAAGGGGCCGAAGGTGTTGCGGGACGGCGGCATCGACGCGCTGGCCGCCGCCCGCGGCACCCGGTCCGACTACCCCGAGACGATCAAGCATCCGGCGTCCACGCCGCCGGTGCGCTCCGGTGACATCCAATTGCGCCGCGCCACCGGCGAACCGAGCCGTCCGGTGCTGGTGCTGATCAAGCGGGCCATCAACCAGTGGTTCGGCCGCACCCAGCACGGCGTCATCGGCGTCACCCGCGAAGACGCGTACTGGTGGCATGTTTCGCTGTTCGACCACGTGGTGGTCACCGACGCTTCACAGTCCGGCGTCCGAGTCCGGCAGCGAGACAAGGCGCGAGCGCGTCAGCTGCTCCGCCGCACCATCCAGGTGCTGCGCCGGCTGCGCGACGAACTGCCCGCCCTGCAGCAGGAGTACCGCGCCGCGGTGCCGGAGCTGACCAGCCGGGCCAACTGGGAACGCCTCTACGGCATCGAGAATGCCAAGCGCGACAACTGATCTCGCACACAACTGAGGGCCGGGCAAGATTTTGCCCGGCCCTCAGCTGTCGGTGCTACCGGCCGAGCGGGGAGTCGTCCAGGAAGAGGTCGGTGGTGAGTTTGCCGTCGCCGGGCACGACGCGGTACTTCTCCAGATCCGTGATGCCATGCGCGGCAAGGACATCGTCATCGATGAAGAAGTTGCCCGAGGTCGACTTGGCCGGTGAGGTGAGCACCAGGTAAGCGGCGTCGGCGTAGATGTCGGGGGTGCGCGAGGTGGCGATCATCTCCTCGCCGCCGAGCAGGTTCTTGACTGCGGCGGTGGCGATGGTGGTGCGCGGCCACAGCGAGTTCACGCCGATACCGTCGCCCTTCAGCTCCTCCGCCAAACCCAATGTGGTGAGCGACATTCCGTACTTGGCGATGGTGTAGCCGAGCGCCATGCCTGCCCACCTCGGGTTGAGGTTGAGCGGCGGGGACAGGGTGAGGATGTGCGGATTGCGGTCGGCCGCGGCCGATTCGCGCAGGTGCGGGAGGCTCGTCTTGGCCAGCAGGAAGCTGCCACGGGTGTTGATGTCCTGCATCAGGTCGTACTTCTTCATCGTCAGCGCGTCGGTGGGCGACAGATCGATGGCCGAGGCGTTGTTCACCACGATGTCGATGCCGCCGAACCGTTCGACCGTCTGCCGAACGGCTTCCTCCACCGATTCATCGATCCGCACATCGCCGACGAACGGCAGTACCTGCGCACCGGCCGCCTCGAGTTCGGCCGCCGCGGTATGGATGGTGCCGGGAAGCTTGGGATGCGGCAGATCGGTCTTGGCGATCAGGGTGATGTTCGCGCCGTCGGCCGCGGCCCGCTTGGCGATCTCCAGACCGATACCCCGGCTACCGCCGGACATGATCAGCGTCCGGCCCGCGAGCGGCTTGGATCCCGATTCCGTCATTGACGTGCTCCTGTCGTCGGCGCCGCAGGTAAGGCCCCGCAGCCTTCCACCGTTTGCACAATAAGCGTAAACCCTCGTCATATGCAACGGGTTGCATAGGGGCGCGGATGAGCGGTGCCGTTGCGCCGGGCGGGCGGTCGCCGATCGCCAACCGCGTACCGCCCGCCCCGCGCGTTCAGCGGCGGGAACCGCGTTCCCGATAGCCCTGCCGCTGCTGTTTGGAGATGACGCGCCAGTCGCGTTTGCGCTCGGCCTCCAGGCGTTTATCGGCGCGGGCCGCCATCCAGGCGTTCTCCTTGGCCAGCTTGCGGTAGCTGTCGAAGCGCCGCTGGGGGAGTGCGCCGTTGTCGATCGCGGCCAGCACGGCGCAGCCGGGCTCACCGTTGTGCGCGCAGTCGGCGAATCGGCATCGGGCGGCGAGGGATTCGATGTCACTGAAGGTCTTCTCGATGCCTTCGGCGGCGTCCCACAGCCCGATCCCGCGCAGGCCCGGTGTGTCGATGAGCGTGCCGCCGTTCGGCAGCGGGCGCAGCTCCCGATGCACCGTGGTGTGCCGTCCCTTCTTGTCCGCCGCGCGAACGGCGTTGGTGGCGAACACTTCCTGCCCGAGCAGCGCGTTGGCGAGGGTGGACTTCCCGGCGCCGGACGGGCCGATCAGCGCGACCGTCCCGTCGAGCATGGCGGCGAGCGCGTCCAGCCCGGCACCGCTGTTCGCACTCACCGCGAGCGCGCTCGCGCCGGGCGCGACGGCCCGCACGTCCTCGATCGGGATATCCACTGCCGCATCGGCTTTGGTCAGCACCACGATCGGTTGCGCGTTGCTCTCCCAGGCCAGCGCGAGCATCCGCTCGATCCGGCCGAGGTCGACGTCCGCGTTCGCCGCCGTGCAGAGCAACACCGTGTCGACATTGGCGGCCAGCACCTGCGCCTGCGAGCGCCCGGACACCGACGATCGCATGATCGCCGATCGCCGCGGAAGCATTTGCCGCACAGTCGATTCGGCATCGATCGTCACCCAGTCCCCGGTGCACAGCCCGCTGACCTCGGCATCGCCCCGAGGGCACCGGGCACGGGCGAGCCCGGCCGAGGTGGCGACATCACATTCGCTGCGATCCATCCGGATAACCCGGGCGGGCACGCAGTTCTCCTCGATCAGCGAGGCGTATTCATCGGCTACGGCTTCGGTCCAGCCGTAAGGAACAAGAAGGTCGTTCTCGACCATGATGGAGGGAGTCTTTCGTTGGGCACCGAGCCCAACCCGGACTCAGCGACTGACGTATGAGGTGGTGTTCCGTGCGACGGCGTGCGTGAGCACAGCTCGTCCGGGCACGGCAATCCGAATGTTCCTAGCCACGGTCAACACCTCCTCGCCTCGCTCGCAGTTGCCCAACTTTGACATGGCTCCGCCACCCCGCACAACCGATTTATGACGGCTACGGACGCTGGTCGGGTTTGCCGAATTGCTCGTGCCGGCCGAGGGAGCGCAGGTGGAACCATTCGCGCAGGCCGGCCGGGTCGCGGCGGGTGACCAGGAAGAACCAGGAGAAGCGGATCCATTCCTGGGGAAGCAGCTTGCGCATACCCGGCTGGGACATGAGGTAGCCGCGGTTGCGGTAGGTGAAGTAGCGCTTGATCGGGTCGTCCGGGTACTGGGTGTGCATGCGTCCGCCGAGGATCGGCTTGAACTCGTCGGCGCCGTTGGGGTGCAGGTACGCGGTCTGCAGGCAGGTGCCGAAGGGCAGGCCGGAGCGGACCAGCCTGCGGTGCACCTCGACCTCGTCGCCGCGCACGAACAGGCGCAGGTCGGGCACGCCGATCACGTCGACGACCTTGGCGGAGATCAGGGCGCCGTTGAAGAGTGAGGCAATGCCGGGCAGGAAGTCCTCGTCGCCGAGTTCGGAACGCCGCCGCCGCCACACCACGCCGCGACGCAGCGGGAAGGCGAGCTGATCGGGTTCGTTGATATCGCAGACCACCGGCGACACCTCGACCAGCCCGTGCCGCTTCGCGCAATCCAGCAGGGTGGCAAGGACGTCCGGTCCCTCGGGGCGGCCGTCGTCGTCGGCCAGCCAAACCCAGTCCGCGCCTACGCTCAGCGCGTGCAGCATGCCGAGCGCGAAACCGCCTGCGCCGCCGAGGTTGTGCGCCGAGCCGAGATAGGTGGACTCGATCGGCTGATCGCGCACCAGGTCGGCGACCTCGGGCTCGTTGGCGTTGTCGACCACGATCAGGTGATCCACCGGACGGGCCTGGGACGCAATGACTTTCAAGGACTCCGCGAGCAGCTCACGCCGCTTGTGCGTGACCACGACGGCCACGATGCGGGCCTCGGGGCCGGTCTCCGTCGGACCATAGCTCTGCGCCCCAGGGCCGACAGTCTCGATCGGGGTGTCCGGCCCGGTCGGCTCACTCATGCCTGGTTCCGCTCCAGTTCTCGTTCGGTGTCCATGGTCTTTTCGGCTGCCAAGGCCTTTTCGTCTGCCAACTCGCGCAGCACGGTCGCGACGTGGTTGCCCGCGTCCGGACCCTCGTAGGCTCGCACCACTTCTTCGATACCGCCGCGCTGGCGTATGTGTCCGTGATCGATCCACAGCGCGGAATCGCAGAGCTGGGCGAGAAATTCGTTGGAATGACTGGCGAATACCAGGATGCCCGATCGGGCCACCAATTTCTGCAGGCGCAGCCGGGCCTTCTTCATGAATTCGGCGTCCACCGCGCCGATGCCCTCGTCCAGCAGCAGGATCTCCGGGTCGATCGAGGTCACCACGCCCATCGCCAGCCGCACCCGCATACCCGTCGAGTAGGTGCGCAGCGGCATGTACAGGTATTCCTCGAGATCGGTGAAATCGGCGATCTCGTCCATCTTGGCCAGCATCGACTTGCGCGTCTGCCCGAGGAAAAGGCCGCGGATGATGATGTTCTCGTAGCCGGAGATCTCCGGGTCCATGCCGACCCCGAGATCGAATACCGGCGCGACCCGGCCGCGGATGCGCGCGCTACCCCGGCTCGGTTCGTAAATGCCGGCGAGCAGCCGCAGCAGCGTCGATTTGCCCGCGCCGTTGTGCCCGACCAGGCCCACCCGGTCGCCTTCCTGCAGCGACAGCGTGATGTCGTTCAACGCCTCGACGACGACGACATCGGACTGGTTGCGCCCGATCGCGCCGCCCGCCTTGCCGAGGAACGCCTTCTTCAGCGACCGCGATTTGGCGTCGAAGATCGGGAATTCGACCCAGGCATGGCGGGTTTCGATACTCACATGGTCGGTCATCGATGCCCTCCTAAACCCAGTACGGCACGCGCGAGCGGAACTGCTTCATCGCGAAGATAGCCACCAGCCAGCCGACCACGGTGATCGAGCCGACGATCACCCAGTGGTACAGATGCTGATCCTCGCCGAGTAATGGCGCGCGAACGATCTCCAGATAGTGGAACGTCGGGACGATCTCGGCCAGCTTCGCGCGGTCACCGACCGCACCACCCTGTGACGTCAGGCTTTTCGTGCTCCACATCACCGGGGTCAGCACGAACAGCATCAGCGTGAGGCTGCCGAGAATCGGCGCGATATCGCGGTAGCGGGTGCTGAAGATGCCGAACACGATCGACACCCACATCGCGTTGAGGAAGAGCAGCCCGAGCGCGGGAATGGCGAAGATCGCGGTCCAGTGCAGTTTCTCCCAGACGCCGAACGCGACGAGCACCACGAAATAGATCACCAGATTGTGCGCGAAGAACAGCAGCTGTCGCCAGACCAGGCGATAGACGTGCACGCTCAGCGCCGAGGGTAACTGTTTGATCAGCCCCTCATTGGCGATGAAGACATCGGCGCCCTCGAGAATGCTCGCGTTGATCACATTCCAGACGATGATGCCGATCGCCACGTAGGGCAGGTAGTCCTTGATCGGCTGGTCGAGCAGCGCGGAATACAGCAGGCCGATCGCCGCGGCCTGCACGCCGGTCGCGATGGTGATCCAGAACGGCCCGAGCACCGAGCGCCGGTACCGCTGTTTGATGTCCTGCCAGCCGAGCGACAACCACAGTTCCCGCTGCCCGAAACCGACGCGGAAGTCTTTGAACGCGCGCCGATAGGTCTGCGAATCCGAGGGGAACGGTTCGGTGTCCACCGGTTCGGCGAGTGCCGTCGAGGTCTCGCTGGGACTCACCGGACCCTCTTCCGCCGCGCTGTTGTCGTCGGAGCGCACCGCGCTGTCGTCGGAGGGATCGTCCTCCGAGCGCACGGATTCATCTGAGCTGTCATCTGAACGCACTGAGCTCTCTTCAGGACGCCCCGAACCCATGTCCGAGTCGGGGCGGGCGGCAGCGGCGGGCACGGTGCTCGACACTACCCTTGGACATTCCTGTCGACCCGGCTGGACGCGGGTCGGTACCTCACAAATACTGCCCGGACCCGCCGGTCACATGGTTGGCCGGACCGCCGCGTGGGTCGCCCGCGTGGATGCCGGGCGGCAGCGCGCCCTGGCGCATCTGCTCCAGTTGCGCCCGCGCGGCCATCTGCTGCGCGAACAGCGCGGTCTGGATGCCGTGGAACAGTCCCTCCAGCCAGCCGACCAGCTGTGCCTGCGCGATGCGCAGTTCGGCGTCGGACGGAATGGCGTCGTCGGTGAACGGCAGCGTGAGCCGCTCGAGCTCGGCGCGCAGTTCCGGGGCCAGGCCCTGTTCCAGTTCGCGCACCGACGACTTGTGGATCTCCTTGAGCCTGCTGCGGCTCGCGTCGTCGAGCGGAGCCGCGCGCACCTCTTCGAGCAGTTGCTTGATCATGGTGCCGATGCGCATGACCTTCGCCGGCTGCTCGACCATGTCGGCGAGCGATTCGCCGGTATCGTCCCGATCGTCCGACTCGTCTTTCTTGTCCTCGTCGGTCACCACCTGCGCGGTGAAGGGCGCGTCCGCCGCGGCCTCCGCTGGGATGACCAACGGGCGGCCGTCCGGTCCGACAACGACGATGTGGTCCGGGGCCTCATCCGATTGCGTCATGGTCCCTATCATGTCGCGTCGTTCCCGAACGCGCTAAGCCGGTGTTCACCGGCCTGCGGATAACGGGCTGCGACCAGGTTGCCCGGTACTCGGCAGCGTGACCGGGTGGCGTTCTATTCTGTTCGGGTCGTGTGGTTCGGATTTGCTGAAAGTCGGTTGCCATGCTGAGTCCCAGGTCGCTGTGCCCCCGCTATGAGGCGGAGGGGAACGCGGTTACACAGGCTCGCCCGCTGCCCTTAGAGTGGCCAACATGACTTACGACGTCGCGAGGGTTCGGGGCCTGATACCGTCCCTCGGCGACGGCTGGATCCATCTCGACCCGCAAGCGGGCATGCTGGTGCCCGATGCGGTATCTCGCGCCGTCTCAACAGGATTCCGAACTTCCTCTTTTTCGCATATCGGTCGTAATGGTGCGGCGGTGCGCAGTGCCGCCATTCTGGACGCGGCCCGCGAGGCGGTGGCGGATCTGGTCGGCGGCGATCCGGCGGGCGTTGTGCTCGGCCCGGATCGGGCCGTGCTGCTCGCCTGGCTGGCCGAATCGCTGAGCTCGCGGCTCGGGCTCGGCACCGGCATCGTGTTGTCCCGGCTGGACGACGAGGCGAATGTCGCGCCGTGGTTGCGGATCGCCAATCGGTACGGCGCGCACGTGCGCTGGGCCGAGGTGGAGATCGAGACCTGCGAGATGCCGTCCTGGCAGTTCGAGGAGTTGATCGGGCCCACCGCGCGGCTGGTCGCGCTCACCGCCGCCTCGCCGATCGTCGGCTCCGCGCCCGCGGTCCGGGTGGCCGCCGACCGGGTGCACGAGGTGGGCGGCCTGCTCGTCGCGGACGCGTTCGGCGCGGCGCCCTACGCGCTCATCGACATCGATGAACTCAATGCCGACGTGGTCGCGCTCAGCGCGCCCGCCTGGGGCGGCCCGCAGATCGGCGCACTGGTCTTCCGCGATCCGGCCTTCCTCGACCGGATTCCCTCGATGTCGTTGAACCCGTACGCCAAGGGGGCCGAGCGGCTCGAGGTCGGCGGCCACCAATACGCCCTGCTCGCCGGGCTGACCACCTCGATCGACTTCCTCGCCGGACTCGACGAGCGGGCGCGCGGTAGCAGGCGCCAGCGGCTGGAAATGTCGATCACCTCGCTGCAGGACTACCACGATCAGCTGTTCGAGCACCTGATGGATGTGCTGGACAAGATCCCGAACCTGACCGTGATCGGCCGCGCCTCCACCCGAATCCCCACTGTCAGTTTCACTCTCGCGGGCATGCAGGCCGAAAAGGTCGCCGCCAAGCTCGCCGACAACCGCATCGGCACCCTCAGCGGCGTACACGGCGGCAGCCGCCTGCTCGACGCACTCGGCGTCAACGACGAAGGCGGCGCGGTAACCATCGGCCTCGCCCCCTACACCACCAGGTTCGAAATCGACCAGCTCGGCCGCGCTCTCGGCACCCTGGAGTAGCGCACCCGGATCTGCCTCCCGCGCAACGATTCTCGTGCCGCGCTCGAAATAGTCGGCAATTTCCTGCGCACCAAGCCAATCCGTGCGCAGCATCGGAGATCAGCGCCGGCGTGCGCACCGCAGGGTGTTTCCGCCGCGCACCGATTCGCATGCTGCGCTCGAAGTAGTTGGCAATGTGGTGCGCGCCAAGCCAATTCGTGCGCGGCGTGCGGTCAGAGGTCCTGTACTCGCAGGACGACTTTGCCGAAGGCTTCGCCGGATTCGAGGAGGCGGTGTGCCTCGCTCGCGTCGGCGATCGGGACTTCGGCGTGGATGATCGGGGCGATGGTGCCGTCGGCTACCAGCGGCCACAGGTTCTTACGCACCTCGGCGATGATCTCGGCCTTGCTGCCGTGGCCGGTGGCGGGGCGGTTGCGCACGTTGGTAGCGTGTACGGTGCCCCACTTGCGCAGCAGCGCAGCGACATTCAGCTCACCGCTGACCCCGCCCTGCATGCCGATGATAGTCAAGTGGCCGAAATTCGCCAGCGCCTCGACGTTGCGGGACAGGTAGGCCGCGCCCATGTTGTCCAGGATGACGTCGGCGCCACCTTCGGCCCGCACCGCGGCGACGAAATCGTCCTCCCGATAGTTGATCAGCACGCTCGCGCCGAGTTCCTTGCACCGCGCCAGCTTCTCGGCCGAACCCGCGGTGACCGCGACCCGCGCACCGAGGCTGCGCGCCACCTGGATGGCATGCGTGCCGATCCCGCTGCCGCCACCGTGGATCAACAGCAGCTGGCCCGACCGCAGCCCTGCGGTCATGACCAGGTTCGACCACACCGTCGCCGCCACCTCGGGCAGCCCGGCAGCCGCCCCGAGGTCCAAGCCCTCGGGCACCGGCAGCAGCTGAGCGGCAGGCGCGACCACCTTTTCGGCGTACCCACCGCCGGACAGCAGCGCGCAGACCCGATCGCCGACCTGCCAGTCGTGCACGCCGTCGCCGAGCTCGGCGACGACACCGGAAACCTCCAGGCCGATCACCTCGCTGGCCCCGGGCGGCGGCGGGTAGAGCCCCTGACGCTGCATCAGGTCGGCCCGGTTCACCCCGGCGGCCGCGACCTCGATCAGCACCTCACCATGCCCCGGCACCGGATCCGGCGCGTCCGCCCACGCCATCGCGTCGGGCCCCGCGGAACCATTCACCTTGATCGCACGCACGAACTCCATACTGCTCCCGTCCGCCTCGCCGTGAACCGCGGGCCCCTCGCGAGCGTCTGGTCCGATCGTGCCCGATGTTGTCCGCTGACTGATACGTCTTTCCCCACAGCGGTTTTCCGCAGTTGGGGGCGACATAGAATGAGCGGCGTGCATTCCGAACCGAGCGGTCCCGTGGCAGCCGAGCCGAGGTGGCTCTCTCCGGCGCAGCAACGGGCCTGGCGGGCCTATATGGACGGGCACCAGCGTCTGATGGCCACCTTGAACCGGCAGCTACAGCGCGACAGCGAGCTGAGCGTCGCCGAATATCGCATCCTGGTGCTGCTGTCCGAGGCCCCCGGCCGCGCGCTGCGGATGAGTGAGCTGGCCGACGGCGTGCTCTCCTCCCGGAGCCGCCTCACCCACCAGATCCGCCGCCTGGAGGCCGAGCGCATGGTGCGCCGCAACACCTGCCTCGAGGACGGCCGCGGCGTGCTCGCCGAGCTCACCGACGAGGGCATGCGCCGCCTCGAAGCCGCCGCCCCCGGCCACGTCGAAGCCGTCCGCCGCGACTTCGTCGACCTGCTCACCCCACACCAGCTAGAGGTCATCGCCGAAGTCTTCGCCCGCATCGATCAGGAAATCGGAACGCGCCCCGCCTGAGCCGTCCGCTACCATCGTGCACTGAGGAGACGTGGCAGAGCGGCCGAATGCACTCGCCTTGAAAGCGAGCGTCGAGAGATCGACCGGGGGTTCAAATCCCTCCGTCTCCGCTGGGTAGACCGCAGGTCGGGCTGGTTTTTGCGAACAGAACCCGGCGCTGCGGTTGCTGGTTGAATGGCTTTGTGGTGACGGAACCCGTTGTGCTCGAAGCCATTACCGGGCAGGATCCGGTCGTGTGATGAACAGACGAATCCATGGATCCATCCTGCTCGCCGCGTCCGTCGCGGCAGTGACGTTCGCTCCCTTTACCGCCGCCCCCGCTCTCGCGGCGTCACCGTTCAAGGCCCCCGAGGTCACCTTCGAGGTCACCGCGCCGGGAACGGTCACGGCGACCCTGCACAACACGAACGATCGCGGCCAGTGCTGGGCGGAAGCCGGCGTCGGTCCCGACAAGAACCACGTCTTCTTCGGCGAGGGCAAGCTGGAGTCGCTGGCCCAGCCCGGCCAGACCATCAAGACCTCGTTGACCGGTCTCGAGCCGGGCTCCACCATCACCGCGCGGGGCGGCTGCGCCGACACCAGCACCGCGGGCGGATACGAGTTGGGCGCCCCGGTCGACATCGTCGTCACCCCCGCCGCCCCCAAGCCGTCGACCGGCAGCTTCGGCAGCTAGCCTGCTCGGCCGACCGCCACGACGAGCGGCGCGGGTGCCGCGGTGCCCACCGCCGACCCTCGCGCCGCTCGTCGGCGTTTGCCCGTCGTTCCGAAAACGGCAGCGCGTGTTTGTCTCCCGCGCCGCCGGGTAACCGGCCGTCGACTGGGCGGTGGCGTGCTCGCCTCGCGTCGAACGCGACATCGAAGCCATCAAGGACGGGAGACGCCGATGAGCGACGAGGAACGCCGCGCCGACGACGCGACCGAAGCCGACAAGCCGATCGTGCGCGGGCCGATCGATGAGGAAGCCTTACGCGCGGATCGCGACACGGCCAGAGAAGAACTCGGGCAACCGATTTCGGAGTCGGCCGACAAGCCGAGCGATACTGCGGACACCGCACGCGCGAAGGTGCACGACACCGCGCGGGAAAAAGCCACGGAGCCAACCGAAGCCGCCGCGAAGACCGGGCAGGCGCAGGCAGCCGTGAGCCGCAAGACTGCCGCGCCCAAGGCGGCGGCGAGCAAGAAAGCCACCGAGACCAAGGCACCCGCGACCAAAAAGGCCACCGGGACCAGACAGGCCGCGAGCAAACAGGTCACGCGGGCCAAGGAATCCGCAGGCCAAATCGCCGCCGAGGCGAAGGATTCCGCGAACCGCAAGGCAGCCGAAGCGCGGGAAGCCGCCAGCCGCGACGCCGTCCAGGCTGCGGCGGCCGCACGCGAGCATGCCGAGCAGGCAACTGAAGCCGCGAGCCGATCGGCCGCACAGGCCAAGCAGGTGCTCGAGGAGACGGCTCAGCGGGCCAAGGCACAGACCCGGGAACTCGCCGACCAGGCCGTAGCCGCAGCACCCGAGCCGGTGGTCGAACGTGGCAGGCAGGCCGCCGACGTGGCCCGTAGCCAGCCCGCCGCGGTCGCCGGTGCCGCAGTGCTCGCAGCCCTCATCGTCTGGTGGATCCTGCGCCGACGATGAGGTGACAGTCCCGGGCGGGGCTGACCGGATTCACTCGTCGGCATCCCTGCTGAAATCCCGGCGGACGAAGTTGGGCCGGATATCGGGATCCGGCGGGTCGTAATACCGATGGAAGGTCGGCGTCAGCCCCGAGGAGATCGGCGGATTGATCCAACTCCAATCGGTCGGGCAGGTCCGGCCCGCGGCCTCTTCCCGTTGCACGTGATCGCAGAACTGCTTGGCCACCGTGTGGTGGTCGACGATGTACACCCCCGCCTTGCGAAAGCTGTGCAGCACCGCGCGATTGAGTTCGACCAGGGCGGAGTCGCGCCACAGGTTACGTTCGGATCGGGTGTCCAGGCACATCATTTCGGCGATCAGCGGCAGCATGTTGTAGCGATTGGTGTCGCTGAGATTGCGTGCGCCGATCTCCGCGCCCATGTACCAGCCGTTGAACGGCGCGAACGGGTAAGTGACGCCGCCGACTTCGAGGTTCATGTTGGAGACCGCGGGCAGCGCGTGCCAGCGCAGGCCGAGCCCGGCGAACCATTCGAATTCCGGATGCTCCAGTTCCACCTCGCGGGCCAACTCCGGCGGAATGTCGAACCAGCGGATCGGCTCGTCCGGCGTGCTGATCAGTAGCGGCAGAATGTCGAATGGTGTTCTGGCACCGCGCCATCCGAGCTTCATCGCGAATTCGGTGAGCGTCACATTCGCCGCGTCACCGGTCACCGTGCCGTCGCCGTTGCGGTAGCCCGCGTACCGGATGAGCTGCGGGCTGACGATGCGGAATTCTCGCCCGTCGGGCTGGCGCGGCGGGCCGACGGTGATCATCGATTGAATGGCGCCGCCATTGGTGGCCATCTGCAGGTGCTGCCAGCACACCTCGGCCAGCTCGCGCGCGGACCGCACGCGCCGCGCGTCGAGCAATTTCAGTGAGCGCCAATGTTTTCGGCCGACACAGCGGGCGTGGTTGCGCCAGGCGAGCTTGGCGCCGATCAGGATTTCCTCGGCGGTCTGCAGGTAGCCACCGGTTTGTTCGAGCTGCTCCAGCGCGATGCGGCGGCGCTGGGACGACAGGTGGGCCAATTCCGGCATGCGGAAGAATTCATCGCACTCGCGTAGCCGGCGTTTCAGGTCGGTGCTGAAAGGCTTTGTGTCCGGCGAGTTTTCGAGCGGTGGTACAGGTAACACAGGATTCACGGTTTTCTCCGGTCGGGCATAGGTACTGCGGTGAAACAGACGAGTTCGAGCGGGAGAATTCGCATAGGCGCGCAGCCGACACCGTCGCTCGCCGGTGGCCCGCGAGGGCGGTTCGGTGCGGTGATGCCGCGAAATAGCTTCGGCTCGAAGCGAAGTGCGGTTTTCGCGGGACTGTCGCGACTCCGTACCGAGCGGCCGGTCTGCTTGCTGCGCATAAGCGCAGCGAGGTGACCTCGGTGCCGATGGTGCGGATCCACGATCATGCTCGTCCTTGTTCATGCCCGGAAGAGGCCCGGAGAGTAGCGTACGGCGAGTGTGCTGGCAGTGTGCCCAGATTTGCTGGATTTGCTGGGTTGGCCCAAGTCGCGGCCTGAAATCGGGTGTCGTCGAGTCCCATTGACGACGCGTGGCGCTCCGATAGCCGGGGTTTGCTGCGGTCGGAACGGGGTGCCTGATGCGCGCGGAACGGGTGACATCGGCTACATCGATGCCAGGCCGACTGTGCCCACCAGATGGGATCGCCGCCGCGGCACACCGACTCGTCCGCGGACAACGGCGCTGGCAGCGCCGCATTCAGGCACCGCCGAAGCTCAAACGTGGCCCTGGTCACATCTGCTGGCGACCCGCTATGGCCGAGCGTTTGATCAGGGCATTTCTGGCAGGATGGGTCGCATGCTGTCTCGGCGCAGGGTGCGGCGCTGGGTTTCCAGCGTCTTGGTCAGCGCGGCACTGGTTTCCGGTGCTGTGGCGTTCGGCGCTCCCCAGTTGTCCGCGGCTCCCTCTGAACCATCCAAACCAAGTAGCGGCTCTGCGGACGGCCCGGGTCCGGCCGAGCCGACCACCGACCGACCGGCCAAACCGGCGATCGACCGCATCGAACCGATCAACGATCGGTGGCTGCGGGTGTTCGTCGACTCACCCGCCATGAGCCGCACCGTCGAGGTACAGGTGCTGCTGCCGCGGGACACGTCGAAACCGCGACCGACCGTCTACATGCTCGACGGCCGCAGCGCGAACCCGACCAGCAACAACTGGACCGACATGGGCCACGCCGACCGCTTCTTCGAGGACAAAGACGTCAACGTCGTGCTGACCGTAGGCGGCCCGGCCAGCTTCTACACCGACTGGAAGAAGCCGGATCCGGTGCTCGGCACGAACATGTGGGACACCTTCCTGGCCCGCGAGCTGCCGCCGCTGATCGACGCGAAGTTCAAGGGCAACGGCCGCAACGCCGTGATGGGTGTGTCCATGGGCGCCGAGGCCGCGATGATGCTGTCCGTCCGGCACCCGCAGCTCTACACCGCGATCGCGGCGCACAGCGGCTGCTTCTCCATGGGCACCGACCTCGGCCAGGCGCAGGCCAGGGCCGTGATCGCCACCTATCAGGGCGAGCCGGACAACATGTTCGGCGGGCAGGACGACCCGGCCTGGCTCGACCACGACGTGACGCTGCACGCGGAAGCGTTGCGCGGCAAGACGATCTACATGTCCGTCGGCAGCGGCGTGCCCGGCATCCACGACGTGCCCGGCGAACCGGACGTCGACGTGGCCACCGCCATCAGCTTCGGCGGGCCGCTGGAGGCCGCCACCAATGCCTGCACCCGCAGGCTCACCGATCGGCTGCGCGTTCTCGGTATCCCGGTGACCGCCGACTTCCGGGCGACCGGAACCCACTCGTGGCCGTATTGGGCCGACGAGCTGGTCCAGTCGTGGCCGGTCGTGGCGGGCGCCCTCGGCGTCTGAGGGCCTACCCCAGGAAGCGTTCGAGCACTGCGGGATCGGTGGCGAAGCTCAGGAACAGGTCGTTCTCGTGCGGATCGCCGGTGGTGATGCGCACCCCGTCGGCGCCATAGGGCCGAACCAGCACGCCCGCCTCGGCGCTCGCCTCACCGAACTCGGCGCTGCGCTCGCCCAGCGGCAGCCAGACGAAGTTGGTCTCGCTCTGCGGCACCTCGTAGCCGGCCGCCAGCAGGGCGTCGCGCACGCGGTCCCGTTCGAGCACCAGCGTGTGCGTGCGGTCCAGCAATTCGTGCCGCGCGTCCAGCGAGGCGATCGCCGCGGCCTGCGCGACCCGGTTCACGCTGAACGGGATGTGCACCTTCATCAGCGCCGTGATCACCGCCGGATCGCCCACCGCGTACCCGGCGCGCAGCCCGGCCAGCCCGTACGCCTTCGAGAAGGTGCGCAGCACAAGGACATTGGGCCGGGTGCGGCCGAGCTCGATGCCGTTCGGGAAGTCTTCTTCGGCCAGCCGCATGTACTCGAAGTACGCCTCGTCCAGCACGACCAGCACCCGCTCGGGCACCGCGTCCAAGAAGCGGGTCAGCTCGGCCGTGCCGACCGCGGTGCCGGTCGGGTTGTTCGGGTTGCAGACGAAGATCAACTTGGTCCGCTCGGTGACCGCCGCGGCCATCGCGTCCAGGTCGTGCCGGTAGTCCGGGGCCAGCGGCACCTGAACGGCGGTCGCGTTGCCCACCTTGGTGACGATCGGATAGGCCTCGAACGAGCGCCAGGCGAACAGCACCTCGTCGGTCGGTGCGTCGCAGGTGATCTGCACCAGTTCCTGGCACAGCGCGACGCTGCCGCAGCCGACCGCGACGTTCGCCGGCGTGACGCCGAGAAAATCGGCCAGCGCGGCGCGCAGCTCGACGGCCTGGTTGTCCGGATACCGATTGGCCAACTCGGCCGCCTCGGCGATGGCCTTGGCTGCGGCGGGTAGCGGACCGAAGGTGGTCTCGTTGCTGGCGAGCTTGACCGCGCCGGGATGGTTGCGGCCTGGGACATACGCCGGAATCGAGTCGAGGTCCGGCCGGGTTGACGCTGTCACACACCAACCATAGGTGGCCTGGTGCAAAGCCTGACTCGCGTACCGGAAATTCTGTGGTCGATAGGCCCTCAACAGCAATTTCTACCGAAGATCAGCAAGTCGCCCTACGCTGGTTTCATGTCGGGCACCTACAACGACCTAGCCCCCCTGCGCTGCGACGACCGGTCGCCGGGACCTGCGACCGACGCGACACCTCGGGCCGCCGATACCCAGGTGCCCATCATCGTGGTCGAACCCGAGGGCAATGCCCGCGGCGGCATCGTGATGCTGCACGAAGCCCGCGAGTTCACCGGCGCGCTGCTGGCTCTGATGAGCGCGCTGGCCCTGGAGGGCTGGACGGTGGTCGCGCCCAACCTGTTCCATCGGTCGAGTCGCGAGTCGGTCGTCGAGGTGTTCGGCGACGAGCTCTTCGACGACTTCGACGCCTGCTTCGACTGGCTGACCCGGCACGGTGTGTTCCCCGACACCATCGGCGTGCTCGGCTTCGATTCCGCGGGCACCGCCGCGTTCCTCGTCGCCACCAACCGTCCGGTCGGCGCGGCCGTCAGCGTCGCGGCACCCGGCATCATCGAGCCGCTCACCGATCAGGCCGACGCCCTGGTCCGGGTCGCCCCACACCTGCAGGCCCCCTGGCTCGGCCTCTTCGGCACCGACGACCCGGCCACCCCGCCGGTCGAGGTCGAGCGACTGCGCGACGCGACCGGCCGTGCCGCCGTGGCAAGCCTGGTCGTCAGCTACCCCGGCCTCCGCCATCGCGCCGACCATCCGGCCACCGAGGACGACTACGGCCTGGTCGACTCACAGACCCGCATTTTCGACTGGTTCGACAGCAACTTACGCTGATAACCAGCCGTTTTGCGATCTGGACAAGGGCTACTGTAATCTTCATGCTCGGCGGTTCGAAAGGACCGGTGCCCTCGAAGAGAAGGCTCCAGGAGGCGTGCCAGAGCGGCCGAATGGGACTCACTGCTAATGAGTTGTCCCTTCACGGGGACCGGAGGTTCAAATCCTCTCGCCTCCGCCACAACCCGGGAAACCGGCACAACTGAATACCCACGCGGCTGTAGCTCAACGGATAGAGCATCTGACTACGGATCAGAAGGTTAGGGGTTCGAATCCCTTCAGCCGCACAGAATCAAAGCCCTGACAGTCCCACTGTCAGGGCTTTGATTGTTTCACCGGCGTCCTCGTTGTCGTCATGATCTCAATCTCGCCGCCATCCCACACTTCCCCGCAGTTGGATGCGCACCCGCGAACGGTTCCAACGCCGCCCGGCGAGTCGGGCACCAACAGTTCCCGTTCCACGTAGTGCTCCTCGGCCACCTTCGAACTACGCCGATGCCGAGGAGCAAACCCGCCTGACCTATGCCGTACTCACGGGTGATCACCGCGGTCGCAGTCTTGCGGAACATTTTCGGTGTCACCCATGCGAAGGTCTCGCCGTGCGCACCGCGCCATGTCCTAGGGAAGTTCGCCGGACTGCGCCAACCACCCGTGCGAGACGGGAAGATCGGCGATTCGTCCGTTGCGCGGGAGTACCGGCCGTCGTGAGTCTCGCCGAGCTACTGCACGACCGCTCATGTGTGCTCTTCGACTTCGACGGCCCGATCTGTGCTGTCTTCGCCGGGTTCATCGACCGAGCAGTCTCCAAAGACCTTGCAGTGCTTTTAGATCCGCCGCTCCCCGCCGAGGTATCCGCAGCCAAAGATCCTTTCGACGTGCTTCGCTACGAGATCTCCACTGGACGCTGCAACCGCCGGAACGTCGAGCGTCGCTTAAGCGACGCTCGACATGGACGCGATGAGCTCTGCCACGTCAACCGACGCGACTCCAGCTGCGATGCGCGATGTTGCCGTAGTGGGCCGAACCATCGGTGTGGTCAGCAACAATTCCACAGCCGCCATCGACGCGTATCTCACCGCCCACGGACTCTGCGGCCTCGTCGATGGAAGAGACGCCCTAAGAGATTCCGTGCAACCGACCAACCGTCGATAAGCAGGCATTACCGGGCGGTCAGGCCGACCAACAGACGTCCAGCGAACGCGCGCGGCAATCGACGAAGCCTCCGAGGGTCGCTGAGGCGGAGTCGGCGTCAGTGTGTTCTGCGGATAGCCCGTTCGCGAGCACCAGCATCACGGCACACTTCGACTAGGCACTCGCCGCCCCGTTCCCAGTGGCTGGGATAGGGCAGTCAGATATGGCACTCAGTGCCACATATCGACCATCTCGCACCGCATAGTGTCACGCGACATGAGTCGCTGCGGCGGCCCCCGACTGACGTGCCCGCCGAACGCAATATTGCGAACGGGATGCCAGATGCGAGGACGGGGTGCTACTCGAAATGGAACACGTGACAGATCGATCTTGAATTTTTCGAAACGGGCAGCTCGCGAACTGTTATCGGTGTTGGCAATGCTATCCAGTTTCAGGAAGCGCATAGCAAGACGAGCATATGGTTTTAATTTCGCCCGGCGTGTCGTTTTGACTAATCGGCAATGTCCAGATCTGAACTGCTGATGCTTGCAAACAACGTGCACGAAGTAATCAAACCAGCGCATCGTCAAAAACTGACACCGCGTGCCATTCCAAAAGAATATTACCGTTTATAACGTGATATAGGTCACTTCAGAAACGGGAACTCTTCTCTCAGCAAACCTCCGGCATACCACTGCCCTCGAGCGCAATCGGGTGTAGTCCGAAAACCGGGACCTCCCGCAAACCTGGTGCTGACGTACGGGATAAACTCGTGCCGCGTGGTCGTGATTAGCTCGTTACCTTCGGGTGGCGGTCTCACTGCCACGTTCGTTCCTGCTGGCCCACCTTGGTCGAGGAGGCTCCGGACACCGTCCGGCACCTGCTCGGCCACTGTGGTCACGCGAGAAAAGGTAGGAACGATATGGGTTCGAGAAGGAAAGAAATTCAACGACTTCAGAACGAAGTTGAAGAATTGAAGAAGGAATTGAAAGAAAAGGAAACCTCGGCCGCTAAGCATGGTAGCGCCACGGCCGAGGTCTCTCTTCAGATCCGACTTCAACTGATAATTCCGATGACAATCGGAATGGTTTTCGGCTCAGGGACGACGCTCTTGATCACTCAGATCGCCAGCTAGCCCCAAGCCGTGGAGAGACGGACCGCCCAGGTACCAGCCGGACGGTTCGTCTTCTCCAATAACAGTTGAGAACCGGACATCCTCCAGGATTGCACGTTCTTGCAACTCCCACCACCCGCCACCTGGGGTAACGATCGACCCAGTGAGCGATAACACGGCATATCCGCTGCTCGGGTGGCTGTCGCGCTCTCCCGTTATGGACTGCAATGTATCCCACATGCTGGTTCGACGCGCCTGCGCCCCACATGTATGTGCATATCCCCAAATGGGGGGAACACGCGACATGTAGGACTTACTTCCTGGAACCGGCCAAAACATACCGTTCTGGCCAAAACGTACCGGACAGTGCACAGGGGCCCTGGCTCATTCCCTCCTGACCAATGCTCTGCACCCATCTATATGGTGCCCAACATGCATCGGTCTGCTGGGGTCGGTCAGCACGTAATTGTCTGAAGTACTGCCGAATTTCGCCCGCCAGGAACGCCGCACAGTTCTCGATTCGGGGCCAGGATCGGCGGCCCGTCGGCTTCGGGTGAACGCGCCTGACGCCGCCCGCCAGTGCCGCCTCCGGCTGCCACGCCAGGCTGTCCCAGTCGTGGACGGTCCACACGTCCCGGGCGTGCCACGGAAGGTTCTGCGCTTCGAAATCGCCTTGGCCGCTGTTATCGTGGGCCGGTTCGGAATGCTCTGCGGTAAGCGCCGGGTGTGGTGCCGAGGGCGCGGAGGAAGCGTCTTCGGAGGTTGGTGGGGGAGGAGAGGCCGACTCGGCGGGCTATGGCGTCCAGGGGGAGGTCTGAGGTTTCCAGTAGTTCTCGGGCGACCGCGATTCGCTGGGCGAGTAGCCATTGGCCGGGGCCGATGCCTAGTTGGTCGGTGAAGCGGCGGGCGAGGGTGCGGGGGGAGACGGCGGCCTGGGTGGCCAGGTGCTCGACGGTGAGGGGTTCGCTGAGTCGGGCGGTGATCCATTCCAGTAGTGGGGCCAGTGAGCCGTCGATTTGAGTGGGGTGTGGGGGTGCCGCGTATTGCAGTTGGCCGCCCTCGCGGTGCGGCGGCATGACCATGCTGCGGGCGACCTGTGCGGCGTAGCCGGCTCCGTGGTCTGTGCGGACCAGGTGCAGGCACAGGTCGATGCCTGCGCCTGCGCCGGCGCTGGTGGCCATGTCGCCGTGGTCGACGTAGAGCACGTCGCGGTCGACGGATATGGCGGGGAAGCGTTCAGCCAGTTCGTCTGCTCGGGCCCAGTGGGTGGTTGCCCGGCGTCCGTCCAGTAGGCCGGTGTGCGCCAGCGCGAAGACGCCGGAGCAGATGCTGACCAGGCGTGCGCCGCGGTCGTGTGCACGTTGCAGGGACCGGATGACGGCTGGGGAGGGCGCTTCCTCGGTAGGTAGCCAGCCGGGGACGATCACGGTGTCTGCCTGGTCGAGCGCGCCGAGCCCGTCGGTCACGAACATGGCGTATCCGGCGTACGTAGCGATGGGGCCGGGGTGTTCGGTGCACACGTTGAAGGTGTATCGCGTTGGCAGCCCGCCGCGTTCGATCCCGAACACCTCTGCCGCGCAACTGAGTTCGAAGGTCGACTGCGGCGGGTGGACTAGCGCGACGACACGGTGCATGGCAGAAAAGTACCCTGGGATGTCATTTCTGACACTCGGCAGCGGCACTCGGTGCGGCGAGGCTGGCTGCATGACAACAGACTTGAACATGGCCGGCTACGAATGGTCGAACGCACAGGACGCTCCGGTTCGTGAGATATTCCCCGGCATCCGCTCGCGTTCGCTGTGGCTCGGCGGTAATGGTGCGAAGGCGTATGTGCTCGAGATGGACCCGAACTCCTGCTGGCAGGGAATCGACGTGCACGAACCGGGGCCCGAGGAGGTTTTCGTGGTTTCCGGAGTCTTCAACGACGGGGTCAGGGACTATCCCGCAGGCTCCTTCATCCATGCCCCAGCGGGTTCCTCGCATATTCCGCAGACGACGACAGGGTGCACGCTGTTCGTCTTTTATCCCGAGGGTTAGCGCTACTGCCAATGGAATTGGGGTCAGCGAAGCTGAAACTTCCGGGTGGAATCGGCCGATACATTGCTGCGATGGTCCAACGAACGGAGATCGGAATGACAGCAAGCTGGCACCGCATCATCAGTAGTTCGGCCCTCCTCGGCCTAGCGGCGGCCGCGGTCGTCGCCACCGCCGGTTCGGCCACGGCCGAACCGAGGGACTGCGTCCTCGATCGGTCGCTGACCGGCGCGACCGGCTTCTGTCCCGGCGGCGACGGGTATTTCACGGTGGAAGCCGACTGCGTCGGCGTCTTCGTCACCCGGGGCGGTGTGGGTGTCGGCCCTTACCGGCAATCGAGCCAGCGCAACGCTTACGCGGGCCCGCATCCCGAAATGGATGCGACGCAGACCCACCCGAGGGCCGAGTGCAACGAGTTCATCACCGGACACTTCGGCATCGCCACGGACGCTCGCCTGTACGAAACCTTCCGCTGACCTCTCGGCTCAACAGACGCCGCTTACCTACGGAGAGACTATGCGACACCGCAATTGGCTCGTTCGAGTACCGATCGTCGGGGCGCTGCTTGCCGGAGCGCTCCTCGCCACCAACGCGACAGCCACGGCAGACGACGCCCTCGGCACCCAACTGGGCTACACCAACACCCTCTGCTACGACCCACTCACCTTCGCGACGATCACCGGCAATGCGGGGAACCGTCCCGACGTCGGCGGCCCGGGTGGCGCCAGCGTTTGGTACGGAATCCAGCATTACCTGTTCGTCTACCCGCCGTGCACCGTGACCGTCTTCGCGAACTGGCGCAATCTCGACACCGGCGATTCCGGTTCCGTGCCCGTCCTGGTAAGCGGCGGTTGGGGATTCGCACTTCCGGCGAACCCGGGCGCGGTCGGGCGCGCCGACCTCCCCACCGGGCGTGGTCGAATCAGCATCACCACCACGACCGACCGGCCCCATCAAGCCGGGCCCGCCTACGAGTTCACCGTTCGCTGACACGAGCGACCGCAACGCCCCGCCCCTCGAATCTCGATGGGGGCGGGGCTTTTCGCTCGCGATGAGCTACTTCCAGGCGGGCAGGGCGGGCAAGTCGCCGGTCAGGTCGGCACCGTCGGAACGGCCGAGCAGCCAGGCGGCGAGGGACGCGGCCGGTCCGGCGATGGTGTTGCCGGGGGAGTCGGCACCGACGATTCCGGTGAAGTCGGTGTCTGTGGCACGGAGTGCGAACGCCGGAACCGGTTCCGTTGCGGCAGCGGTGATTCGATTCATATCGACGGTCGCCTGACCGAGTACCCGCGCGACGAACGCGACGGGCCAATCCGCCGGGGTGTATCCGACGTTGAGATCGACGTGGTGAATCTCCACCTCCTGCAACCGCATCCACCGCACTTCGCTGGCCGGAATCGGCCGCCCTTGCCGGGTACGAACTTCCGCGTGCCAGATGTCCTCGGTCAGCGAATTCGCCAGTGCCAGCCACCGTTTCGCCGCGGCCTCGTTATCAGCGAGTTGTTCCGCAGCAGGCCGAGGCGCACCGGCCTCGATGTCGAAGTCCCGCAGATACATACTCGCGTATTGCGGAATTTCCACACCCGTATGCGCCCACAACAGCAGATTCAGCAGACTGTCGGCATTCCGGGCAACATGCGCGAGCACATGCCCGCGACTCCACCCCGGCAACAGCGACGCCTCGGCCGCCTCGTTGTCGCCCAGCTTGCGCATGGCGTCGAGGAGACGATCGGTCGCCTCGGCCAGGGTGTCGAGTGAGACGGGATCTTCCGCAGCAGCACTAGTCACAGCTGCGACCCTAGCGATCCGGGCCCCGGCCCGCCGGTGGAACGTGGCAAGCCGGGCTCGATATCAGGCACTGATGCTCTCGGTGCTGTTCCGGGGCGTGCAGCTCGTTTCGGGTCAGGTTGCGAAGCTCGGGTCGAGCCAGATCGACATGTCATCCCGGAATGCTCCGACCCGGAGCTTCGAGATGTAGTCGATCTCTTTCTGTCTGTTCTTGTCGTTCTTGGCGTCGCGGACCTTGGGCACGGGTGTCATCACCTCGACCGCGTTGATCAGTTCGGTCAGCAGCGCGTAATACTCGTCCCTTACCTCGGGTTTGCAGAGCTTCAACCGTGACGCGTTGGTCAATTCCTTGGTGTTGAGGACATGATCGCGGGCCTCACTGATGGGATCCTCCGGGTCAGCGGCCGTCCCGAACGTGACAGGCAGAGCTTCTCGGTAGTTGGTGTCGAGCAGGTCCAGCGTTATGTCATCCATTTCTTCTGTGGTGCAAAACGCCTCCTCGAGCTTGAAAATCTTCTGGACATTGACGGGCGTGTCCATGAAGGTGTCGCGGTAAATGCCCGGCAGCGGCACGATTAGGAGCTTGCCTACCGTTCTGTTGGCGATCGCGGTCCCACTGGGTGCGGGATCAGCGGAACCCGTGGGTGCCAGGACCGTCAGCGCGGCAATCGCGGTCGCAGCCACGGCCAGCACAGCCCTGGTCGACTTATGTTGTTTGGACATGGCCGGAGACCATACGTGGTGTGATTCACAGTCGCTGAGGCGTGGGTCGCTTAGGAAGGTGCCCGGAATGCGTGCTACCGCAGCAGATTCGGATCGTCACGGCGTTGGCCAGCGGCAACACGATTCCGGCCGGACTGATGGGCCTGGCCTACTCGCTGACGATCGCGTCGGCTTCGATCTCCACCAGCAGGGCCGGGGTGATCAGGGCGCTGATCTCGTACATCGAGGTGGCCGGGCGGATGTCGCCGAAGACCTCGGCGTGCGCCTTCGCGACCTCGGGCCAGCGGGCGATGTCGGTGACGAAGATGCGGGTGCGGACGACGTCGGCGAGGCTCGCGCCCGCGTCGGTGAGGGCGGTGGCGATGCGGCGCAGGGTTTCCCGGGTCTGTTCGCCGATATCGTCGCCGCCGACCGCGCTGCCACCGGTGACCGAGGCGGTGGTGCCGCTGACCGCGATGGTGTTGCCGACCCGGACGGCGCGGCTGTAGCCGACGATGTCTTCGAACTCGGAGCCGGAGGAGATGTTCACGCGTGTGGTCATGGCGTCAGCATCACACGCGCAGCATCGCGGAGCCCAATGGCCCAGGATTCGGCGGGGATCGGCACCGAGTTGTCACCTGCGCGTCGGCCAGATTTCGGATCGGCGCGGTAGGCAGTCCCAGTGAAAGCTCTCTCTCGTCCTCGCGTCACCGCCGTCGCCGTGCTCTGTGTCGGCGTACTGGCCGCAGGCTGCTCATCGTCGGACTCGGCCGCGGACTTCACCGCGACCATGGACCAGCCGCTGGTGATCTCCCTGGATGACCTGCTCGCCAAGACGGGCGGCAGCGCTGCCGTCCGTATCGCCGATCCGGAACACGGCAAGCTGAGCCGTCGCGTCGACGGCGCGATCGTCTACACACCGAACGCCGGCTACATGGGCTCCGACAGCTTCAAGGTGACCACCACCGACGCGGTGCGCCTGTACACCACCGACATCCCGCCGCTGGGCGAGTTCGGCGGAACAACGGTGCAGGCCAGCGGTTTCGGCTCGGCCTGGACCCCGGTGCCGGGCAGCAAGGACGAGTTCTACGGGCTGACCGACCGCGGCCCGAACGTGGACGGCCCTGGTAAGAACGAGAAGCTTTCCCCGACACCGAGTTTCGTGCCGAAGATCGGCCGGTTCAAGCTGGTCGGCACCCGCGCGGTGCTGCAGTCCAGCCTCGACCTGCACACCGCGGCGGGCGTCCCGTTCAACGGTCAGGTCGACGTCGCCGCGAGTACCGGCGAAACCATCAAGGACCTCGCCGGAAATGTCTTGCCGCCCACCGATCACGGCCTCGATCCGGAGGGCCTGGTCGCACTGCCCGATGGCACCTTCTGGGTGTCCGACGAATACGGCCCGTTCCTGGTGCATTTCGACGCCAAGGGTGGTGAACTGGAGCGTCTTGCCCCGGGATCCGGCCTGCCCAAGGAACTTTCGCTGCGCACACCGAACCAGGGCATGGAGGGCCTGACCATCACGCCGGACGGCGGCACCCTCGTCGGCATCGTGCAGAGCGCCTTGAACACGCCGGGCCTCAACGGGTCCGCCAAGGAGGTACCGCTCACCCGCATCGTCACCGTCGATCTGAAGACGAAGGCGCAGAAGGAATTCGTGGTCCCGCTGGAGAACCCGAAGAGCAGCAAGGTCGCCGACTCGGAGATCACCGCGCTGAGCGCGACCACCTTCCTCGTCGACGAACGCGACGGCAACCTGGCGCCCAAGGCGGACAAGAAGCTGTGGACCGTCGACATCGCCAACGCCACCGACGTCGGCCCCGACTCGAAGGTGCCCGGCGCACAGTACGATCCGGAACACGGCGGCCTCCTGATCGACGGCAAGGCGCTGGAGACCTTGGTCGGCACGGTCTCGACCACCGACGGCATCGCCGCGCTGACCAAGGCGGGCATCACCCCGGCCGCCAAGCCCAAGAACCTCGATCTGAACGGTCTGGTCAAGGAGTTCGACGCCGACGGAAAGTTCTTCGGTCACGACAAGATCGAGGGCGTCGCCACTCTGGACGGCGGCAAGACGCTCTACATCTCCAACGACAGCGACTTCGGCCTGCTCGGCAGCAAGGGCGACCAGCCGCCGTTCGGGCTCAAGCCGAAGACGCTGCCCAACGGCGTGCAGGACAGCGGCGAGATCCTCTTCGTCGACACCGCGAAGCTGCCCGCGAAGACCGGCGAACACACCGTCACGCTGAATGTGAAGTAGCTAGTCGCCCGGGTCGATCCACTCCCGGCCTTCCAGAATCACCGCCGCGGCCAACGTGATCAGCCACAGCGACATCGAACCGACCTGGATCCGCTGGGCGATCCCGAGCGCGTAGTTGCCGGGCAGGTTGTCGGCGACCAGCATCCACACGGTCGCCGCCGACCCGACCACCAGCACGACCAGCCCGGCCTCGCGCAGGATCCGCCAGCGGTGATAGCGGAACGCGGCCACGCTGAACGCGAAGGTGGCGACGGCGATCGAGGTGACCGCGATGGTGCTCGACAGTGCGTGCGGCTGGTGCAGTTGCGGGAAAAGCTCGCTGTCACCGCCGCACGCATTGTCGCTCGCGGTGCAGTCCTTCAGGGGCAGCAACACATCGGCGATCGTCGCGGCGCCGAAGCAGAACAGCGCGACCCAGCCGATCGTGGTGAACCGGCGGCGCGGGAAGAGCAGCAGTCCGCCGATCGCGGCGGGGATGAGCATGACCCCGACGATCTTGTCGGCGGTCGCGAACACCGCGCGATACGGCTTGCCCTCGGCATCCAGCTCGCTGAGGAACGAGTTGACCGGGTCGACGTCGATCTTCAGCACGAACTCGAGCACCCAGGACGAGTAGCAGACTCCCGCGATCAGGATTGCCGCCGCGATCACCAAGGACGCCACCCGCACGCGCCGTTCGGCGATCTTTTGGCTATCTGTCACGGATCCATTCTCCTACCTCCCACTGGACCGATGATCAACCGTAGGTCAGCGGGCGCGCGGAGTCATGGGATCACCGACCGGATGGGATCAAACACACGTCATTGCCAACCGGCGCACAGGCTCCTGTCAGGTTCGACGGACAGGCTGTGAGGGAAGCGTTCCTGAGGAGGTCCCCATGATCGGCTACGCAACAGCCGTCGCAGGCATAGCCGTGATGGCGGTGATGGTGGCATCGAGCTACCTCGCGGCCCACGCGCCACGCACGTTGGTCCGGGTCAAGTCCCGCCGCTAGTACCCGCCCTGAGCGTGGCCTGCACCCGATCGGCCGCGGCCACGGCGTCTTCGTGCTCCCATACGCGAATCACCTGCCAGCCCGCGGCGATCAACGTCGCATCGGTCGCGCGGTCGCGCGCCACATTTCCGGCGAGCTTGGCCGCCCACCATTCGGCGTTGTTGCGCGGCTTGGTCGCGTGCTGCGGGCAGCGATGCCAGAAGCAGCCGTCGACGTAGACCGCGACGCGTAGCCGCGGAAACACCAGATCGGCGCGTCGCCGCTGCCCGCGGATCGGCGCGCGATCGACGAAATACCGCAGCCCGCGCCGATGTAGTTCCCTGCGCAGCGCCAGCTCCGGCTTGGTCCCGCTGCGCCGCTGCCGCGACATGCGCGCACTCGTCGCCGCGTCGGTGGTGGGCCGTCGACTATCGCGCGAAAATCGTGATGCGTCGTCGGGCGCGTCGCCGGATGTTCCCGGCCCGGCACCCGCCTGCCGGCTCATGCCGCCCAGCCACCCATCCGATGGAGATGACTCTCCACATCGTCGAGAAAGCCCGGCGGAAACCGCAGGCTCCCCATGCCGGTCCGCCGCAAGAATCCCGCGGTCGCCCGCGCCGACAGCAGCCGGGAATCGGTCAGGAAATTCTGTAGATCCTCGTACGGCTCGTGCACCGGCCAGGTCGACACCGGAACCCGGAAGGCCGCCCCGTGGTGCCCCCAAGCCGCCACCGGCCACGGCGTTCCCGGTGGTAGCGGCAGGTCGCCGGGGACCAGGCCGCGCGGCGCGGACAGTCGTGACCCGACCCAGTCGGCCATCCGCACACTCACCGCATTGCCGACCAGCTTCCACCGATGCCCCTGCCGGATGCCGGGCACCTCACCGGCGGGCGCGGTCCACTCCGCATCGAAGCCCTGCAACCGTTCCACGTCGACGAGACCGGGCGTGACGATCTCCCCGGACGGCAGCCGCACCGCGGGCGGACTGGCGATGCCCAGCGCGGATCCGCCCTTCACCGTCGGTACCGCGTTCACCGCCCAGCCGAGCCCGCGCACGCCCTCGGTCCAGTAGAACCCGCACGGATCGCGCTCGGCGTCGCCGACGATCCGCGGTCCCGCGTCGTCACCGAACAGCACTGCGCGTGGGTCCTCGGTCCTGGAGGCCAGCATCAGCACCCGCTGACGGCGCTGTGGCAGCCCGAACGCACGCGCGTCCACCACCCGATAGGCCCAGGTGTAGCCGAGCTCCTCCAGGGCCGTGGTGATGTGCCGCATCGCGGCGCCGCGACCGAGCTGCAGCATGAACGGCACGTTCTCGATCAGCAGCCAGCGCGGACCGCGTTTGCGCCGCACCAGCCGGAACACCTCGTCGACCAGGCCGGACCGTTTTCCGGTGATGCCCGCGGTGCGGCCGGCCTGGGACAGGTCCTGGCAGGGAAATCCGGCCGCGACCAACTCGGTGCCCGCCGGTAGCGCGCGCAGGCTGGTGATGTCGGAATGCAGTGGTACATCGGGAAAACGGGCGCCGAGCACCCCCTGCGCGCCCGCATCGATTTCGCACAGCAACTCGGTCTGCCAGCCGTTGCGGCCGAGACCGAGTTCGAGCCCGCCGATCCCGGCGAACAGCCCGACCATCCGCGCGCCCGTCACCGACTGTCCCTTCCTCGCGTCCTCGGTCGAGACGCCGCCGACGTCGCCCCGTGCCCGGGGAGAGGTTACTCGAGTTGCCGGGTGTCGTCCGCGAACAACGCCATGACGGCGCGACGCAGCGATCGCAACAGTGGCCTGGTACCGTCCGCGTGTCAGCAACATGATCGGTCTGCTGCTGCTCGATAATGCTCATCGGCCGATCAAGTGTGCGGCCCTGATGACAGGCTCGGCAGGCTGATCTGCCTGCGCTCCAGCGCTATACGCGCGGATGCCGCCCCACGTGTTAGGCGGCGCGTCCGCATGCGAAATGCAAATGCTCCACAAAGGTTTTGAGCTCGACAAATTTCTTAGTCGTCACGCTAGGGAAAGTGAGCGAACATGCAGATACCTTCGAAAAACAGGAGCTTTCCCAACGTCGTCGTGACCAGCCTGGCGGCGACGACCTCCATCGCGGGCGACATCGACTCGACCTGGAAGGGCCTGCTCAACGGCGAGAGCGGCATCGACGTCCTGGAGGACAGCTTCATCGAGCAGTTCGAGCTGCCGGTCCGCATCGGCGGGCACCTGAAGGTCTCACCCGCCGAGAGCCTGACCCGGGTCGAGGCGCGCACCCTCTCCTACGTGGAGCAGATGGCCACCGTGCTGAGCCGTGAGGTGTGGCGCAACGCGGGCAGCCCCGAGGTCGACAAGACCCGGCTCGGCGTCGCCATCGGCACCGGTCTAGGCGGCGGCGAGTACATCATCGACGCGCGCGACCGCATCAAAAACGGTGGCTACCGCAAGATTTCACCACTCACCGTGCAGCGGATCATGCCGAACGGCTCGGCCGCCTGCGTCGGCATCGAGCTCGGCGCGGGAGCCGGTGTGGTCACGCCGGTGTCGGCCTGTTCCTCGGGCTCGGAGGCCATCGCGAACGCCTGGCAGATGATCGTGATGGGCGACGCCGACATGGTCGTCACCGGCGGCGTCGAGGGCTCCATCCAGGCGGTGCCGATCGCGGCGTTCACCATGATGCGCGCGATGAGCACCCGCAATCACGATCCGAAGAGCGCGTCGCGCCCGTTCGACAAGGACCGGGACGGCTTCGTGTTCGGTGAGGCGGGCGCGATGATGATCATCGAGACCGAGGAGCACGCCAAGGCGCGCGGCGCGACGATCCATGCGCGAATCATGGGGGCCGGCATCACCTCCGACGCCTTCCACCTGGTCGCGCCCGACCTGGAGGGCAAGGGTGCGGCGCGCGCGATGACCAGGGCGATCGAGAAGGCCGGGTTGACGAAAAACGATGTCACCCACGTGAACGCGCACGCCACCGCCACGCCGATCGGGGATACCGCTGAGGCGCAGGCTATTTCGTCGGCGATCGGCAACCACACCTCGGTCTACGCGCCGAAGTCGGCACTCGGTCATTCGATCGGCGCGGTCGGCGCGCTGGAGTCGGTGATCACCGTGCTCTCCATTCGCGACGGCATTGTGCCGCCCACCCTGAATTTGGACAATCAGGACCCGCAAATCGACCTCGACGTCGTCAAGGGCCAGAGCAGGCCGGGTCGGATCGATTACGCCGTGAACAACTCGTTCGGTTTCGGCGGGCACAACGTAGCGATCGCCTTCGGGCGGTACTGAGCGTCGGAAGGCTGCGCACCTGCTAGCCTTCCCGACGCTTCGTTATCGACCTGTGTTCGGTGTAACTGCACGGCCTGTGTGCGTGCTTTGGCAAAAGGATAAGGCGATGATCGACGAGACCTTCGACGACTATTTGGACGACCAGGGCAATATCAAAATCCGCGGTGACAAGACCCTGATCGACTTCGTCGACAAGCACAGCGCGGAGAACGGCGACGACCTCGCCTACCGCTATATCGACTATTCGCGGGAACGCGACGGCGAGTACCACGAGCTGACCTGGCGGCAGTTCGGCGTCCGGCTACGGGCCGTTGCGGCACGGCTGCAGCAGGTGACCAAGCCCGGCGACCGGGTCGCGATTCTGGCACCGCAGGGGCTCGACTATGTCGTCTCCATTTTCGCGGCCGTCTACGCGGGCAATATCGCGGTCCCGCTGTTCGACCCGGAGGAGCAGGGGCACACCGACCGGCTCACCGCGGTGCTCAGCGACTGCACGCCCGCGGCGATCCTCACGGTCGGCGCCGCGGCGGGCGGTGTGCGGAACTTCTTCCGGCATCTGCCCGCGGCGCAACGGCCGCGGATTATTGCGGTGGAAGCGATTCCGGACAGCGTCGGCGCGATGTGGGTGCGGCCCGATATCAATATCGACAGCGTCGCTTACCTGCAATACACCTCCGGTTCCACCAGAACGCCTGCGGGTGTGGAGATCACGCACCGTGCCGTCGGCACGAATCTGCTGCAGATGATCGATGCCATTGGTGTCAAAGAGAATTCGCGCGGCGTCACCTGGCTGCCGCTGTTCCACGACATGGGCCTGCTCTGCGTGATTCTGCCGACCGTCGGTGGCGGATTCATCACCATAATGTCGCCGAGCGCGTTCGTTCGCCGCCCATATCGCTGGATCAAAGAACTGGCCGCCGCCTCCGACGGCGCCGGAACTTATGCCGCGGCACCGAATTTCGCCTTCGAGCACGCGGCGGCACGTGGCAAGCCGAAGCCGGGCGAGGAACTCGACCTGTCGAATGTGATCGGCCTGATCAACGGCAGCGAGCCGGTGTCGGTGTCGTCGATGAAGAAGTTCAATGACGCGTTCGCGCCGTACGGGCTGCCGAGGACGACGATCAAGCCCTGCTACGGCATGGCCGAGGCGACGCTGTTCGTCTCGGCGACCAAGGCCGAGGACGAGGCCAGGGTCGTGTATGTCGATCGCGCCCAACTGAATTCGGGCCGGATGCTCGAGGTCGAGCAGGGCGCCGACAACTCCATCGCCCAGGTGTCCTGCGGGTATGTGGCGTTGTCGCAGTGGGCGACCATCGTCGATCCGGACACCGGCGTCGAGCGGGCGGACGGCGAGGTCGGCGAGATCTGGTTGCACGGCGAGAACATGGGCATCGGTTACTGGGGCAAGCCAGAGGAGACCGTAGCCACCTTCCGGGCCAAACTGGCCGCTCGCCAGCCGGAGGGCAGTCACGCGCAGGGCACGGCCGAGGACGCCAACTGGATGCGCACCGGTGATTACGGTGCCTACCTCGACGGCGAGCTGTACATCACCGGCCGGGTGAAGGACCTGGTGATCGTCGACGGGCGCAATCACTACCCGCAGGACCTGGAGTTCTCGGCGCAGGAATCCAGCACGGCGCTGCGCCCCGGCTTCGTCGCGGCATTCTCGGTGCCCGCCAACGAACTTCCGGCGCTGGTGTTCGCGAAGGACAGTCACTCCGGATTGCGGTTCGACGCCGACGACAGTTCCGAGCAGCTGGTGATCGTGGCCGAGCGCAACACCGGTGCGGGCAAGCTGGAAACCGAGCCGATCGCGGATACGGTGCGGGCGGCGGTTTCGCAGCGGCACGGTGTCACCGTGCGCGATGTGCTGCTCGTGCCCGCGGGGTCGATTCCGCGGACCTCCAGCGGCAAGATCGCCCGCCGCGCCTGCCGCACCGCGTATCTCGACGGCACGCTGCGCGGCGGATACCAGCAGCAGGCCTTCCCGGACGCACCCGTCGAGCGGGAGTCCGAGAGCGCGGGGATCCGTTAGGGGCGAACCTCGTTCGAATACTCGAATTCACTGACCTCGGCGCCCAGGATCTGGGCGCCGAGGTCGTTTGCTGTCCCGGCACCCTTGACCTCGAGGTTACTTCAGGTTGTTTGCTTGGTGGATGAAGGTGGGTGCGACCTGCGCGGAAGCGGTGATTTCCAGCACGAACACGGGTTACGGGGAATCGTCAAGCCCGGAAAACCGGTTGGCTGAATCGGGTAATACTGCCACCCTGAAGTGTCGGACCTCGATGCGAACATCATCGAGTGTCCCTGTTCTCGACACCGCCAACCACAGACCTGTAGGGGGAGCTTTGTCAGTTGCACTGGACGTCGCAACGGCCGATCCGGAGGCCGACAGACCGGAGCGGTCCGGCGCGCCCGCGCCGGGCCGCCTGCAATCGTTGCGGCGTTTCTGGCCGTACGTGCGCCCGTACCGGCGCGCGCTGCTCGGCGCGACCACCCTGGCCGTGCTCTCCTCGCTGACCGCGATTGTCATCCCGCTGATCATCGCCAAGATCATCGACGGACCGATCGCACGCCGCGATTTCGCCGGCGTGTTCGCGCCGGTCGCGCTGGTGCTCGCGCTCGGCGTGCTGGAAGCCGCCGGCGTGTGGGGGCGCCGCTGGCTGGTATCCAAGCCGGCGACGCTGGTCGAGATCACCATGCGCGCCAAGATCTTCCGCAAGTTGCAGTCGCTGGCGATCGGGCGGCACGACTCCTGGGAGTCGGGTCAGCTGCTGTCTCGCGCGGTCGACGACATGGCCACCCTGCGCCGCTTCGTCGCGTTCGCCGGGCCGTTCCTGATCATCCACCTCGTGCTGATCCCGGTCGGCCTGCTCGTGCTGCTCGCCTTGAACTGGCAGATCGGGCTGATCTTCGTGATCATCGCGATTCCGTTGACCTACATCTGCGTTCGGTTCGAGCGCGCGTATTCGGTCGCGTCGCGCCGGTCCCAGGACCAGTCCGGCGACCTGGCCACCACCGCCGAGGAGTCGGCGCAGGGCGTGCGCGTGCTGAAGGCGTTCGGGCGCGGTGTGTTCTTCGGCGGCCGGTTCCTCGCCCAGTCGCGCGAACTGCAGCAGACCGAACTGCTCAAGGTGCGCCTGGACGCGCGGCTGTGGTCGGCCATGACCGGCATGCCGCAGCTGGCCATCGCGTTCGCGCTCGGTTACGGCGGCTACGCCGTGGCGCAGGGCTCGATGACGCTCGGCACCCTGGTCGCGGCGATCACCCTCGCCAACTTCCTGCAGTGGCCGATCATTTGGACCGGCTTCCTACTCGCCGAGTTGAACGACGCGCGTACGGCGGGCGATCGGTACTGGGAGATCATCGACACCCCGGTCGACATCGCAGATCCGGCCGATCCGGTGGAGCTGCCGCAGACGGTGCTGGGCGAATTGCGTTTGGATGGCGTGAAGTTCGCCTTCCCGGATGCGAAAAGCGAAGTGCTGCAAGATGTTTCGCTAAAGATTCGACCCGGCGAGACGGTGGCCCTGGTCGGCGCGACCGGTAACGGAAAGACCGCGCTGCTCAACCTGATTCCGCGGCTCTACGACCTGTCCGGCGGTGTGATCACCATCGACGGCATCGACATAGCGACCATGCGCCTGGCCGACCTGCGCTCGCTGGTGTCGGTCGCGTTCGAGGAGCCGGTGCTGTTCTCGGCGAGTGTGCGGGAGAACGTCGCACTCGGCGACCCGTCCGCCACCGACGCCGATGTGCGGCGCGCGCTGGACGTCGCACAGGCCACCGAGTTCGTGGACAACCTGCCGTGGGGCCTGGACACCAGGATCGGCGAGCAGGGTCTGAGCCTGTCCGGCGGTCAGCGCCAGCGACTCGCGCTGGCCCGCGCGGTGTTGAGTGGCGCGGGCGAGGGGACCCGCAGCCGGATCATGGTGCTCGATGACCCGTTGTCCGCGCTCGACGTGGAAACCGAAGAGCGAGTGCAGGAACGGTTGCGCACCGTGCTGGCCGGCGCGACGACGCTGCTGGTCGCGCACCGACCCTCGACGGCGGCGCTGGCCGACCGGGTTGCGGTGCTGGCCGATGGCCGCATCGTCGCAGAGGGCACACACGATCAATTGCTGCGCAGCAGCAGCCGATATCGCGAACTGATGGGAGGTGAACAGCAGTGAGTACGGAGACGGTCGCGTCAAAAGACGTTGTGATCGACAAGGATTCGTCCGAGCCTCGTGACGAGGCCGCCGACTGGCGTGGCATCGCCAGCGAGGACAAGGAGGTCACCCAGGCCGGAAACCTGGTGCTGGCCGGGCGATCCCGGCGACTGCTGCTCGACCTGGTCCGCCCGTACCGCAAGCTGGCGGCGCTCGCGCTGGTGCTCATCGTGGTGGACAACGCCGCGATGGTGTCCGCGCCGCTGTTCATCGCGCACGGGCTCGACAACGGCATCGGCGAAGGGCGCAAAGGGAATTGGACGCCGCTCACCTGGGCGGTCGGCGGGTACTTCACCGCGGTGCTGCTCGGCGGGCTGACCACGTTCCTGTTCCTGCGGGTGTCCGGCAAGCTCAGCCAGAGCGTGCTGTTCGACCTGCGGGTGCGCTCATTCGCGCACATGCAGCGGCTCAGCGTCGCCTTCCACGAGAAGTACACCTCGGGCAAGGTCGTCGCGCGCCTCACCGGCGACATCGAGACGCTGCAGGAGCTGCTGGAGGGCGCGCTGAATCAGGCGCTCAGCGCGATCCTTTCGGTGCTGACCATCGCGGTGCTGCTGATCTACCTGGATCTGACGCTGGCCGCGATCGTGCTGATCGGCTTCGTGCCGCTGGTGTTCGTCACCCGCTGGGCGCAGCGCAGGCAGCGCGCGAGTTACCGGCACACCCGCGGCGCCATCGCGAAGGTGGTCGTGCAGTTCGTCGAGTCGATGGGCGGCATGCGCGCGGTGCAGACGTTCCGCCGCGAGCAGCGCAACGAGTCGGTGCTCGCGCACGAGGACAGCGACTATCAGCAGGCGACCACCAAGGCCATGCGCGGCATGGGCGACTACGCGGGACTGAGCAGGCTGCTCGGCAACCTGACCACGGCGATCATCATCGTGGTCGGCGCGTGGCAGGTGATCGAGGGGCACATCGCGGTCGGTGTGCTCGCGGCATACCTGTTGTACCTGAACGAGTTCTACGGTCCGCTCGACGAACTCGCGCAGGTGTTCAACTCGTATCAGTCCGCGGCCGCGGCGCTGGAGAAGATCTCCGGCGTGCTCGAGGAAGAGCCCTCGGTGGCCGAGCCGGCCGACCCGACGCCGGTGGCGAAGGCGAGCGGCGCGGTGCTGATGGATCGGGTGTCGTTCGGTTACGGCGCCGAGCGTCAGGTGCTGCCGGAGTTCACGCTGGACATCCCGGCCGGACAGGTCGTCGCGCTGGTGGGTGCCACCGGCGCGGGTAAGTCGACGCTGGCCAAGCTGCTGACCCGGTTCTATGACCCGTCCGAGGGCGCGGTCACGCTGGACGGGGTCGATCTGCGCCGGATCGCCGACGCCGATCTGCGCCGCAATGTCGTGATGGTCACTCAGGAGTCCTATCTGTTCTCCGGCTCGGTGGCCGACAACATCCGGCTCGGCAGGCCGGACGCGAGCGACGAGGAGGTGTTCGCGGCGGCCCGCGCGGTCGGGCTGTACGACTTCGTGCGGGCGCTACCCGAGGGCTTCGGCACCGACGTGCGCAAGCGCGGCGGCCGGTTGTCCGCCGGTCAGCGGCAGTTGGTCGCGTTCGCCCGGGTGTTCCTGGCCGACCCCGCGGTGATCGTGCTGGACGAGGCCACGTCCAGCCTGGACATCCCGGGTGAGCGGCTGGTGCAGCGGGCACTCGAGACGGTGCTGCGCGATCGGACCGCGGTGATCATCGCGCACCGGCTGTCCACCGTGGCCATCGCCGACCGGGTGCTCGTCCTGGAATCCGGCCGCATTGTCGAGGACGGCAGCCCGGCCGAGCTGATCGCGGGCACCGGCCGGTTCGCCAGCCTGCACGCGGCCTGGCGAGAATCCCTGGTGTGATGCGGGCTGGTGTGGTGCGGGGTACGGCTCGGTGTCGCTTACGGTAGATACGTGACGACTCCAGCCCCCGAGAGCCAAGCCTCTGGCCCCGAGACGCCGCCGGCCTCCCGGTGGCCGGCGATTCTCACCTGGCGCGCGCACAACGCGTCCCGGATGGAGTCGGTCCGCGTGACGCTGAACGGCAATCGCATCCGCGCCGCCGGTCGCATGATCGGCGGCGCGTGCGACGACCACCCGGCGTTCAGCGCGTCCTACGACCTGGTCACCGACGAGAGCGGCGCGACGAAGCGGCTCTCGCTGCGCACCACCACGGCGGCGGGTGAGCGGCACGCGTCCATCGCCAGGGACGAGGAGAACTACTGGCTGGTCGACGCGGGCGGCAGCCACGTGCGCTCCACCTTCGCCGGCGCGCTCGATGTCGACGTGGTGCTCAGCCCGTTCTTCAACACGCTGCCGATCCGCCGCTTCGACCTGCAGCACGCGGTGCACGACGTCCAGGTCCCGGTCGTCTACGTGCGCCTGCCCGACCTGCTGGTCCAGGAAGCCAGCCTCACCTACAGTGCGGCCGCCGACGGCATCAGCGTGCTTTCCCCGGTCTCCAGCGCGACCGTCACCGTCGATGCCGACGGCTTCCTGCTCGACTACCCGGGCCTGGCCGAACGCATCTGACAATTCGGTTTACCGGGCTCAGTTCAACCGGGTGATAACCCCACCGCGCTGCCCGGCCTCCCGCAAGTTCGCCAGCCAATTGTGGTCACCGGGGTGGATATCGGTGATTTCCCATCGTCGCGCGGTTTCGTAGCGTTCGCGGGCATCGTGTCCGGCTTCGACGAGATCGGCCAGGGAATTGTCCGCGCGCAGGCTGTCGCGGGCGGCGCCGAGCACCGTGAGCGTTTCCTCCAGCACCGCCAGCAGTGCCGCGGAATTGGGTTCACAAATGGCGCGCACTAGATCGGGGGCGGTCGCCGCGACCCGGGTGCCGTCGCGGAAGGAACCCGCCGCCAGCCCGAGGGCGAGCTCGCCGCCCGCCGCACCGGCCGAGGCCAGCGCCTCGGCCAGCACGTGCGGCAGATGGGAGATCCGGGCCACCGCGCGGTCGTGCTCGTCCGCGACCACCGGCACGACCACCGAGCCGCAATCCAGGGCCAGTCGCACCACCCTGGTCCACGCCTGGACATGGGTGCCCTCGTCCACGCCGACCGCCCACCCGGCATCGCGGAACAGCTCGGAATCGGTGGCGGCCCATCCGGATTCGGCGGTACCGGCCATCGGATGGCCGCCGACATAGCGGGCCGACAGGCCTTCCTTGCGCACCGCCTCGGCGACCGGCGCTTTCACACTGACCACATCGGTCAGCACGCAGCGCGGCGCGAACGTGGCGATCGCGGAGACCATATGCGCGACCGCGGGCATCGGCACCGCGATGACGATCAGCGCGTCCGCCTCGGCGGCCCGGGTCAGCGCGGCGGACAACTCTTCGGTGACGTCGAAGCCGTCCGCCCGTGCGGCCTGCGCACCTGCCGCGGAACGGTTGAATCCCCAGGCTTCATAGCCCGCGCCGACGGCGGCACGCAGCAGGGAACCGCCGATCAAGCCGGTTCCGAGGACACAGACGGATGCTTTCCCAGCAGAAGTCACCTGAACAGATTGGCATACGACTTCAACATTTCGGCTCGGGCAGACTACCGTTGCGGCCATGGCAGCACAGCGCTCGGGCACGAATAGGGCGGCGTCGGATGATTACGACGACGTAGAAGGGTTCGCAGTGGCGGTTGTCCGCGAAGAAGGCAAATGGCGGTGCAGCCCGCTGAGCCAGGAAGCCCTTACGGATTTGTCCGCGGCGGAAAACGAACTGAAGGCGTTGCGCAGCTCGGGTGCCGTGTTCGGCCTGCTCGACATCGACGACGAGTTCTTCATCGTGGTCCGGCCCGCGCCCAGCGGCACCCGGATGCTGGTCTCGGACGCGACCGCCGCCATTGATTACGACATCGCCGCGGACGTACTTGACGCCCTGAACGTGGAAATCCCGGACATCGACCCCGACGAGCTCGACGACATCGAGCCGTGGGAAGAGGGCGACCTCGGTGTCCTCGCCGATCTCGGGCTGCCCGAGCCGGTGCTCAGCGTCATCCTCGCCGACACCGACCTCTACCCCGACGAGCAGCTCGGCATGATCGCCCAACGCCTCGGCTTCGCCGACGAACTTTCGGCGGTGCTGGACAAGCTCCCCCGCTGACGTGCCCCTCCCTTCGGACGCCGACATGGTGCGCGCCGCGATCGCCGCGGCCGCCGAAGCGGACCCCCGCGACGTTCCCGTCGGTGCCGTCGTATTCGACGCCACCGGAAGGGAACTCGCGCGCGCGGCGAACGCCCGCGAAGCCCTCGGCGACCCCACCGCACACGCCGAAGTCCTAGCCCTGCGCCAAGCCGCCCAACTCCACGGCGACGGCTGGCGCCTAGAAGGCGCCACCCTAGCCGTCACCCTGGAACCCTGCACCATGTGCGCAGGCGCCCTAGTCCTAGCCCGCGTCTCCCGCCTGATCTTCGGCGCCTGGGAACCCAAAACCGGCGCCGTAGGCTCCCTCTGGGACGTAGTCCGCGACCGCCGCCTCAACCACCGCCCCCAAGTCCGCGGCGGCATCCTCGAACCCGACTGCGCCACCCTCCTAGACACCTTCTTCCGCACCCACCGCGACCCGACTTAACGCACGATCCACCCTCCTGACGCAAGCTGCAGCATGCGTCAGGAGCCCCTTCCGTGCGTCAAGTCACACCACTCCCGCCGCTGCCCAGGCGATTTAGCGATCAGCTCCCGTTCCGGTATGGTTGTCGGCGGTGGCGTGTCCGAGCGGCCTAAGGAGCACGCCTCGAAAGCGTGTGAGGGGTAACCCCCCTCCGAGGGTTCAAATCCCTCCGCCACCGCCAAAGCCCTTCACCTGTTCCGACAGGTGAAGGGCTTTTTCTATGCCGTCGCCTTGCCTGATTCCGAAACGCTGGGCTGGAACGGAACTGACGCGACCATCCCAACCATGATGAGCTAGCGGACCCGGTGGTTGCTCGTGTCGGCGATATAGAAATCTTCGCCTTGATCCCCAGTGTTGACCTGAAAGGTCCTGGAGCTCTTGGGCTTTGGGGTGGGGACCTCCGTTTCGGTGGTGGCTGGATCGTCCGGAAGAGATTCAGAGGGTTGTTCTACGTTGGTCATCGCGGTCCCTCGTTCTGCTGGCCGTTCACGCCGTCGTTCGACGCACATTGATCGTCGCACCGCAAACCATCGAACAAGCGTGATTCGTGAGTCTTACGCTTTGATGACGGGGCGGTAGTCCCCTCCCCCGGTCGAAGCCCTGACGGTTGGCATAGGGCTTGCCAATTTGTACGGCTTGTGTACTGCGTCGCGCACGGGTGGAAAGCTGATCAATGCCCGCAACGATCATTCCGTTGGCAGGCGGAAGCACATCCGGCGAATCGGGATCTTTGTACTCGCTTCGCACGGGGTGACCGGTCTTCGCTGCCAGGGCATCGGTATCGATGAATCGGCGGCCGTTCGGTGAGGCGATCACGCATACATCCCAGCCGTCTGCGTGCGCCAGGACGATCAGCTTGTCGACGTCTTGGGCGACTCGTGCACCGGTCACGATGGCGTACAGGACGGGCGCTCCGTTCTCGTTTACTGGCTCATCGTCCCAGCAGCGGTGGGTGCACGTCGTGGGCGCGCCCTCGTACCCCCTCCTATGCGGCGGTGCCTAAGTGGTTCCCATCCGGACTGCCCGCAGGATCGAATACGGAAGCAGTGACCTCCGTGCTCCTCCCGCAGCTAGTCCGGCTGCATGGGCACCTGACATATCAGAGAGAACTGCCATGCGTGTCAGCCCAGCTCGGATAACCGCCTTCGCCGCCGCGTCCATCCTGACAGTTGCCGTTGCAGCCGTGATCGCACCGACTGCTCATGCCGAACGCTACGACGACGAAGCCTGGAACACTTTGCCCGGTTACACTTGCTCGGGCGGACTGGCGGGAAAAGGGTTGCACGATACCTATTTCTCGATAATTGAGGGAAGCGACTGTGTAGCAGCTAACGACGCGCCCGAAACCGGGAAGATCACCTTCAAAAAGTTTGTAATAAAAGAGCCGGACAGCAGCAGCAAGCCGATAAAATGGTTATGCCAGAGCTACAAAGGTTACTCGGGCCAAGCAGCGCTCCCCAAGAAAGTCACCGGACAGTCATGCTACCCAACGAGCTACCATGACCAGCCCCCTTATCCGCAGCCGTCCTGACTTCTCGCCCACGCCCACCAGCGTAACCAACACGCCGAACCCGGGCATGCTTCGCCGTCAATTCGCTGCACCGCCAAAGCCCCTCACCTGCTCACCCAGGTGAGGGGCTTTTTCTATTTGATAGAACGCGCTGTTCGTCGGGTGCTACTGCTTGATCGGTTCGATCGGCGTGGTGCGGACGTATCGAATACTGCGCTGACCCGCGCCGTACCGGGCGCGCCCTATCCAGTTTTGATGCAAGAACTTCCGGTGTAGAGGCCGGTGCCTTCGACGTTGATGGTGGTGAATTTCGTTGACGTGTATTGCCCTGGCACGCTTTGGATTGCGGTGAGGATTTGCGGGCCGGTGTGGGTGGGGGTCCAGGTGGTGGTGACGGTGTTGTTGGCGGGGTGGTGGATGGGGTCGCCGGGGAGGCGTTCGCCGTTGCCGGGGATTACGCCGCCGGAGAGCCAGAAGAAGACGGTGCCGGGGGCGGTGGAGGCGTCGGTGACCGTGGCGGTCACTCGGTAGTGGCAGCCGGTGACGATTCCCTCGGAGCCCAGGTCGACGCTGACGCCGGTGACCTCGGCGTTGGCCGGTGGTCCGGCCAGTACGGCGGTGGCGGTCGCGGCCGCGAAGGTGGCCGCGCCGACCGCGGCGCGCGAGTAGGACCTGCTCATCGTGCTACCTCCCTGACTGGAACTTCACGATCGCCTCACCGTTGCGGCTTACCCAGTCCAGCAGACTGTGCAATCGTTCCGCTACTTCCATACCCATCGGGGTGAGCGAGTATGTGACTTTCGGTGGGGTAGTTGGTTCTACGGTGCGGTCGGTGAGGCCGTAGTCGGTGAAGGTGCGCAGGTTCTGCGACAGCATCTTCTCGCTGATGCCGCCGATGTGGTCGCGCAGGACGTGGAACCGCATCGGTCCGTCACGCAGGGCGGACAGGATCAGCACGCCCCAGCGGCTGGTCAGCTTGTCGAGGACGGTGCGCCCGGGGCAATCGGTGTCGAATATTGCGTGCCGTGTGGTGTCGGGCGAGCTGTTGACCAGGGAACCTACCTTCACGGGTAGAGCTTACTTTGAGGTGGGGCCTTACCAAAGGTTAGTCGCTTTCGTATGGTGAGCGAATGGCTCAAATAGCGAAGGTTTCGGTGATCGGTGCGACCGGTCATGTTGGCGGACAGGTTGTTTCGCAACTCGCGAAGACCGAGGTGACGGTGCGTGCACTCGCGCGCAAACCCGAGGCGGCGTCATTTCCGACGGGCATCGAGGTTGTGCCCGGCGATCTGACCGCGCCGGAAACGCTGATCCGCGCGCTCGACGGAGTGGACGCCGTCTACCTGACCTGGCCGAATTTGCCCCCCGACAACGTGATTCCGGTGGTCGAGGTGATAGCCGAGCACGCGCGCCGCATCGTCCTGCTGTCCTCCGCCGCGGTCCACGACGATCTCGAGGAACAGGACAACCCGATCGGCAAGGTACACGCGCTCCTCGAAGAGCCGATCAGGAATTCCGGACTGGAGTGGACCTTCTTGCGCCCCTACGGTTTTGCGACAAACACGTTGGAATGGGCACCTCAAATCCGCACTGGCAACGTCGTGCGCGGCGCATACGGAGCCGCATCGATGACCTTGCTGCACGAGGCGGATATCGCGGCGGTCGCGGTACGTGCGCTGACCACTGACGAGCACATCGGTGCGCGATATGAGCTGAGCGGTCCGTCCTCACTGACCAGGGCCGAGCAGGTAGCGACGATCGGCGCGGCACTCGGTCGTCCGCTTGTCTGGGAGGAGATCACCCGGGAGCAAGCCAAGGCGCAGATGGATTGGGCGCCAGCGGAATTCGCTGACTACATCCTCGGCGGCCTGGCCGCGATGGTGGACACGCCAGGGCAGCCGACGTCGACGGTTCAGCAGGTCACCGGATCACCGGCCCGCAGCTACGCGCAGTGGGTCGCCGATCACGCCGCCGACTTCGCCTGACACCTATCCGATACGCAGACAGGAACTTCCGGTATCGAGCCCACTGCCGACAACGTCGACGGTGATGAACTTCGATGACGTGTACCGACCCGGCTCACTCTGCATACCGATCAGGTTCTGCGAACCGACCCGGGTCGGCGTCCAGTTGAGGGTGACGGTGTTGTTCTCCGGGTGATGCACGGCCTCACCCGGGATCCGCTCCCCATTACCCGGAATCACGCCGCCGGCCAGCAGGAAGAACACCGAGCCCGGCGGAATCTCCGAATCGGTGACCGTCGCCGTCACCGTGTAGTGACAGCCGGTCAGCAGCCCTTCGGGCCCGGCGGCGACGCTGACGGAGTCGACGTCGGCGTTCGCCGGTGGACCGATCATCACGGCGGTGACGGCAGCGGCCGCGAAGGCCGCGGCACCCACCACGGTGCGAGAGAAAGACCTGCTCATCGTGCTACCTCCTGAAAGGTCGGCATGCGGTCGAGCTGAAAGAAGCCTAGACGCTGACAGGTCCGGACAACCGGCAGTCGTGCCGAATAGTGCGCCGAACCGGACTTTCACGCAGGCGCCGCGGACTTGTCCGCGGTAGCGCCGATGCGCCGCGTCGAGGTGAGTACGGCAGCACCGAGCACCACACACAACACGGCAGCACTCGCCGGAAACAGCCCGACCTGCCAGATCGAGTACACACCCCAAGCCGCCAGCGCCGTACCGACCACCGCGGGCACCGTCGCGTCGCGCGCGGCGTACCGCGCACAGAACACATCCCAGCGCGTGCTGACCCGCACCACGAAGAACAACACCACCCCGCCGACCAGAATCCACAACGGCCGTGTCTCCCACCAGGTTTGCGGATCAGCCGGCAGCAATCGCGACGGCGCGAGCGTCGCCGCCCCGGTCAATATCGCGATCACGGGCACATGCCACAGATAGATCGTCATCAGCAACGGCACGATCGTGGTGATCACCCGTCGCACCGAGCCGCTCGGTTCCCATCCGCCAACCCGCCGGTCCACCAACGTCAACAGCGCCAGCTGAACGACGGCCAGAATCGAGATGGCCGAAGTAGGCGGGGACAGATTGGACACCGGTGCATCGGCCACCCCGAGGGTGGTCGGAAAATACGGACCCACCCCGACCATCACCACCAGCAGCCCGACGCCGGCCACGGCAAGCAGCAGCACACCAGCATCGGTGACCGTCCGCAACAGCCCGCGCGCGTGCACCACCCCGAGTTGATGACAGAACAACCACACGAAGACCAGATTCCACTCGGCGAACCGCCCCGCACCACCGAATCGCAAGGCGTCCACGGCAATCGAGCATCCCAGCAAAACCAGCGGCAACAGCAGCGGCACCCGATCGTGCAGCACCACCGCGCCCGGTGCCACCGCCACCGCGACCAGATACACCGCGAGAAACCACAGCGGACTGGCCACGACATGTGCGGCCGTCGCCGCCGTCCGCTCGGAGTAGACGCCGAGGACCGTGATCACCGGAGCCAGCACCGCGACCAGCGCGAGCACCGGCGTGACCAGCCGTCGCGCCCGCGGACCGAGATACTCCCCATAACCCAACCCGCTTGCCCGCCAACGATCCACGATCAGCGTGTTCGCGAACCCGCCCGCGAGAAAGAACAGCGGCATCACCTGAATCAGCCAGGACAGGGCCCAGATCGGCCGCCCGTGCAGCGCGGGCTCGCCACGCAGCACCCCGTCGGTGACGGTGACCCGCACCGAAATCCAGTGAATGACAACGACGACCCCGATCGCGAAGACCCGACCGAGATCGATCGTCCAACTACGCGGTCTACTCACACTTATGGGCGTACCCGCCCCGGCTGAACAGCGGATGAAATGCACCGCACGCCTGCGGTATCGAACCGGCGAGCAATAGTTCGGCGGCAACGGATATTTCGGGCGATCGGGGGTATACGCCGGATAGCTAAATGCGGGAAGGACGTGGTGGCCCATGCGCCGTCGTGCAGTCCGCTCGAGACCGATGAGCGAGAGAAACATGAGAATCGGAAGCGTTATTGTCCTGGTCTGGTTGCTGATCGGCGTGGTCGCCACAGCTCAGCGGGGCTACTTCGACAGCGGCCCGGTGAACTGCGCCGGGTTCGGCACCATTGCGGTCACGGTGATCGCGGGCCCGCTCAACTACCTGGGCGTGAACCCCAAGATCGACGATTGCAATGTGCCGCAACCAAGTCCGTAATCCACGGAACCGGTGAAACACCGGCCCAACATGATTCGGTGAACCTCGCGCCCGGCAACGGGCGCGAGGTTCGCTGTGGCGCGCTGGCCGTGTCGCTGCGTTCGGCGTGTCGCGTTCGGGACCCGATAATGAGGGTCGCTCAGAAGACGCCGACGAATGAGGCACTATGCGACTTGGCAGTCTGATTGTCGTGCTCTGGCTCGTGATCGGTGTGATCGCCGCAGGCCAGCGCCACTACTTCGACAATGGCCCGATCAATTGCGCCGGCTTCGGCACCACCGCGCTCACCGTTCTGGCCGGTCCGCTCAACTACGTCGGCATCAACCCGAAGATCGCCGACTGCAACGTCCCGCAACCGAGCCAGTAGGGGATAAACGCTGATCAGGCGGGTATTCTGGGGTGGGGAGCACGGAAAGGGAGCGACGACATGCGCGACCAAGAGATTCGTGACCGCGGTTTTCGCGGCCGAGCAGTGCGTCACACCGGTACCAGGCTGTTCAGCTCGCTGCTGCTGATCTGGCTGGCCATCGGCCTGATAGCCGCGGGGCAGCGCCACTATCTCGAGAGCAGCCCGACGAACTGCGCGGGTTGGGGCACGATCGCCGTCACGGCGCTGGCCGGGCCGCTCAATTACATGGGCATGAACCCGAAGGTCGATGACTGCACGTTGCCGCAGCCGAGCCAGTAAAAGTACTGGCCCCCACCCGGAAAACCGAGTGGGGGCGAATTCTGGAAAATCAGCCGACGTCGGCGGGCAGCTTCGCATCGCCCGGCGTCGGTTGCCCGCGCAACGCGAACAACTTCGCGCCCTCCACATCGATGTCCGGCACGATCTTGTCCAGCCACTTGGGCATCCACCAGGCCCACTTGCCCATCAGCGCGAGCAGCGACGGAATCAACACCATCCGCACCAGGAAGGCGTCGAACAGCACGCCGGCCGCCAGCGCGAAACCCATCATCTTCGCGGTCACGTCGGTCTCCAGCAGGAACGAGCCGAACACCGAGATCATGATGACCGCGGCGGAGGTCACCACCCGGGCCCCGTGGTGATACCCGCTGATCATCGCCTCCTTCGGCGGCTTGCCGTGCACGTATTCCTCGCGCATGCGAGTCACCAGGAACACCTGGTAGTCCATCGCGAGGCCGAACACCAAGCCGACCAGCATGATCGGCAGGAAGCTCACGATCGCCCGCGGATCCTGGATCAACCCGAGCTTGCCCTCCTGGAAGATCAGCACCGTCGCGCCGAAGGTGGCCGCCATCGACAAGAGGAAGCCCAGCGCGGCGGTCAGCGGCACCAGGATCGATCGGAAGACCAGGATCAGCAGGATGAACGCGGCACCCGCCACGATCGCCATGTACGGCACGATCTTGCCGAGCAGCACGTGGTCGATATCGGCATAGATGGCGGTGGTGCCGGTGATGCCGTATTTCATCCCGTACTGCGATTCGAGCCGCCCCTCGGCCGCGCGGGCGTCGCCGACCAGGTCCTTGGTCGACTGGTCGTTCGGCCCTGACTTCGGCACGCCGTTGATCAGCGCGCCGAGCCCGTCCTGACTCAGCCGCGGCTCGGTCACGTAGTCCATGTCCGGTGAGGCCGCGAGCTCGTCGTGCAGCGAATTCAGTGCCGCGGTGCGCTTTTCCGCCGGAACATTCGCCAGGTCGACCGCGACCTGCAGCACGCCGTTGCTGCCCTCGCCGAACCCGGCCGTGCGCAGCTCGTAGGCCTTCCGGACGGTGGAGGTCTTGGGCATGCTGTCCTCGCCGGGCAGCCCGAGGTTCATATTCGTCGCGGGCAGGGCGAGCAGCCCGAGCACGACGATGCTGAGCACCAGTGCGACGGCGGGCGCCTTGCCGATGGCCTGGGCGAAGCGCATGCCGTTGGTGATCGAGTTGTCGTCCTCGGGATCGTGCTGCGCGATGAACGGCAGCTTCGGCTTGAACAGGTGCCGCCCGAACGCGCCGAGCAGCGCGGGCATCAGCGTGATCGCGGTGAGCACCGCGAAGCCCGCGGCGATCGCGCCGCCTAGACCCATGAAGGTAAGGAATCGAACACCGACGATGCTGAGCCCGACCAGCGCGATGATCACCGTGAGACCGGCGAACACCACCGCCGAGCCTGCGGTCCCGAGCGCGGTCCCCGCCGCCTCGTCCGGCGAATCCTGTACTGCCAGTTCATGTTTGTAGCGCGAGACGATGAACAACGCGTAGTCGATGGACAACGCGATACCGATCATCGACGCGAGGAACGTGGTGAAGCTGGGGATAGAAAGGAACGAGGTGCCGAGGAAGATCACCGCGGTAGCCGCACTGAGCCCCACCACCGCGGTGATGATCGGCACGAAGGCGGCGACGATCGCACCGAACGCCACGAACATCACGATCAATGCGACCGCCATGCCGATCATCTCGGACTGACCGCTCGGCGCCTGCTGCTCCGTCGCGATGGTGCCGCTCAGCTCGACCGTCAACCCCGCGCCGCGCGCCTGATCGGCCACGTCGTAGGCGGCCTTGCGGCTCTCGGCGGTGACGTCGGTGAAGTTCTTGATGCCGAACGGCACGCTGAAGAACGCGACCGTGTCCCGGTCGGTCTTGTTGAGCACGTTCAGCGGCGCGCCACTGCACTTCGAGGCGTCCGGCTCGGCGACGAGACAGCCCATCTCCTCGGTCGCGGTGATCGGGTTCGTGATCGGCTTGCTGTGGTCGACGATGCCGAGCTGGTTCAGCTTGTCGATCAGCGCGTCGATCGCCTGCCGGTTGACCGGGTCGGTCAGTTTTTGCCCCGCGGGCGCGCCGAGCACGTAGGTCCCGGTGACCGCGTCGAATTTGAACGCCTCGGACATGCCGGGGAAGTGCTGGTCGAGGATCTGCGTCGCGCGCTCCGACGGCAGGTTCGGCATGCTGAAGTCGTCGCTCATCGGCTCCTTCAGCTGGGTGCCGAGCACGCCGAGGACCAGGAAACCGACGATCCAGATGGGCAGCACAATCCACTTGTGGCGGAAGGCGAACTTGCCCCACCGGTATAGATACACGGACACAGGGTTCTCCTCGCGGTGGTCGAGTCGGGCCGGATCGAGCGTCTGAACGCCCGCGGGCCGACTGCGCCCGCCGGGGAACTACCGAGCTGGAGAGGTCGAACTTCTTCTGAGTCTGCTGCGGACGGCGCACAAGATCAAGAACCGACCGCGGAAACGACTCGGCCCCGCACCCGGAGAATCGAGTGCGGGGCCGAGTGCGGAGTGATCAGCTGACGCCGACCGGCACCTTCGCCGTTTCCGTCGAGCGCTGCTGCAGTTCACGCAGCTTGGCGCCCTCGACGTCGATATCGGGCACGATCCGGTCCAGCCACTTCGGCATCCACCAGGCCCACTTGCCCATCAGGACGAGCAGCGACGGGATCAGCACCATCCGGACGATGAACGCGTCGAACAGCACGCCGGCCGCCAGCGCGAAGCCGAACGACTTGGCGGTCACGTCGGTCTCCAGCAGGAATGAGCCGAACACCGAGATCATGATGATCGCCGCCGAGGTCACCACGCGGGCCCCGTGGTGATAACCGGCGACAACCGCTTCCTTCGGTGACTTGCCGTTGACGAACTCCTCGCGCATGCGGGTCACCAGGAACACCTGGTAGTCCATCGCGAGGCCGAACACCAAGCCGATCAACATGATCGGCAGGAAGCTGATCAGCGGATGCGGATCCGCGATCAGGCCGAACTTGCCCTCCTGGAAGATCAGCACCGTCGCACCGAAGGTGGCGCCCATGGAGAGCAGGAAGCCGAGCGCCGCGGTCAACGGCACCAGGATCGAGCGGAACACCAGGATCAGCAGGATGAACGCGGCACCGGCGACGATCGCCAGATACGGCACGATCTTGCCGAGCAGCACGTTGTCGACGTCGGCATAGATGGCGGTGCTGCCGGTGATGCCGTATTCCATGCCGAACTCGGCCTGCAGCTGGCCTTCCGCATCGCGGGCGTCCTTGACCAGGTCCTTGGTGGCCTGGTTGTTCGGGCCCGACTTCGGCACGCCGTCGAGCAGCACGCCCTGCTTGTCCTCGCTCCACTTCGGCTCGGTCACGTAGTCCATGCCGGGGTAGGCGGAGAGCTTGTCGCGCAACGCCTTGACCGCGTTGTCCCGGTTCTCCACCGGCACCTTGGACAGGTCGGCCGCGACGTTCAGCACGCCGTTGCTGCCCTCGCCGAAGCCCTCGGTGCGCAACTCGTAGGCCTTGCGGATGGTGGAGGTCTTGGGCTGGCTGTCGTCGCCGGGCAGGCCGAGGTTCAGCCCGGCCGCGGGCGCGGCGAGCGCGCCGAGCACCAGGACGCTCAGTCCGAGCGCGAGCCAGGGCGCCTTGCCGATCAACCGGCCGAAGCGCATGCCGTTGGTGACCGAGTGGTCGTCCTCCGGATCGTGCTGAGCGACCAGCGGCAGCTTCGGCTTGAACAGGAACCGCCCGAACGCGCCGAGCAGCGCGGGCATCAGCGTGATCGCGGTGAGCACCGCGAAGCCCGCGGCGATCGCGCCGCCCAGACCCATGAAGGTCATGAACTGCACGCCGACGATGCTGAGCCCGCCGAGCGCGATGATCACCGTCAGGCCGGCGAACACCACCGCGGACCCGGCCGTGCCGAGCGCGGTACCGGCCGCCTCCTCCGGCGAATCCTGTACCGCCAGTTCATGTTTGTAGCGCGAGACGATGAACAACGCGTAGTCGATGGACAGCGCGATGCCGATCATCGACGCGAGGAAGGTGGTGAAGCTCGGTACCTCGATCACCGAGGTGCCGAGGAAGATCAGCGAGGTGGCCGCGCCGAGACCGATGATCGCGGTGAGGATCGGCACGAAGGCGGCGACGATCGCGCCGAAGGCCACGACCATCACGATCAGCGCGACGCCCATGCCGATCATCTCGGACTGGCCGCTCGGCGCCTGCTGCTTCATCGCGATCGAGCCGCTCATCTCGACCGTCAGCCCGGCATTGCGCGCGTCGGCGGCGACCGCGTAGGCCGCGTCGCGCTGCTGGTCGGTGACGTCGGTGAACTTCTTGATGGTGAACGGCACGTTCAGCACCGCCACCGAGTCGGGCACGGTCTTGCTGAGCACGTTCAGCGGTGCGCCACTGCACTTTCCGGGATCCGGGTCGGCCAGGCAGCCCATCTTCTCGGCGGCCGCGACCGGGTTCATGATCGGCTTGCTGTGGTCGACGATGTCGAGTTCGCCGAGCTTGGCGATGAACGCGTCGACGGCCGTGCGGTTCGCCGGGTCGGTGAGCTTCTGGCCCGCCGGTGCCGCGACCACGTAGGTGCCGGTGACGGCGTCGAACTTGAACGCGGCGGACGCGCCCGGAAAGTGTTTGTCGAGTATGTCGTTCGCGCGCGCGGACGGCAGGTCCGGCATGCTGAAGTCGTTCGTCATCGGCTTCTTGAGCTGCGCACCCAAGCCGCCGAGGATCAAGAAGAGCAGCAGCCAGACGGGGAGCACTATCCACTTTTTTCGGAAAGCGAACTTTCCCCATCTGTAGAGGTACACGGACACGAGAGATCTCCTAGCGGTGCTGGGGGACGTGCTGATTCAGGCCGGTGACAGCACTCGCGGGGTGCCCTGCTTGTCCCCGCCTCCACGTGACGCTTTCTGCCTACCGTGCGGTAGGTAGACTATTCGAGGACTAAGCGGAGGTGCAACCTCTATTTCGCCGACACCGTTAGCTCGGCGCATGAATGGTGAGAGGATCATCCGATGACCGCGCGATCTACCCACGGCAGCGTTGCCGCTGGTCGAGGCACTAAATCCGCGATCCGCGACGCCGCGGTGAAGCTATTCGGCGACAAAGGATTCGAGCAGACGAGCCTGCGCGAGGTCGCGGATGCGGTGGGAATCACAAAGGCCTCGCTCTACTATCACTACGCCTCGAAGCTCGACCTGCTACACGCGATCATCGATCCGATCATCGATCACATGCACTCGGTGGTGCTCGAGCTCGACCAGGCCGCGCGCGACGCGGCCGGCATCCGGGACGTGCTGCGCAACTATCTGCGTGGCCTGGTCCACCACCGCGCCGCGGGCGCGCTGGTGCTGCGCGACACCGTGACGATCCTCAACGCGATGGCCGACCGGCATCCCGATCTAGTCGAAGACGACCAGACGCTGCGCGAATGGCTGGCCGGACCGGACGCCACCGATGAGGCCAAACTGCGCGCGGGCGCGGTGCTCGCGATGCTCGGCGTCGCGCTGATGTCCAGGGAGTTCGCGCCGGGCGCGGACAACGCGCTGGTGGAAACCACGCTGCTCGATGCGGCGACCTGCGTGCTCAACGGGCGCAACAGCGCGTAGATTGCAGCTACTCGACGGACCAACCGGAAAACGCCAGGAGATGCTGTGCACATCACCGCGAAGGTCGACTACGCGGTGCGGACGTTGCTCGAGATCGCCCGCGCACCGCAGCTGAACCCGGCCGTGCTCGGCCCCGTCGTGCAGGCCGCACCGGTGGTGAAGGCCGAGGCGATCGCAACGGCCCAGCGAATCCCGCCGAAGGTGCTGGAGACGGTGCTCGGCGATCTACGCAGGGCCGATCTGGTGATCAGCAGGCGCGGTCCCGACGGCGGCTACTGGCTGGCCCGCCCGGCCACCGAGATCTCCGTCGCCGACGTGATCAGGGCGATCGAGGGTCCGCTCGCGTCGGTGCGCGGCGAGCGCCCGGAGGACGTGACCTATCCGGGCGCGGCCGAATCGCTGCAGCGTGTCTGGATCGCCTTGCGCGTGAATATTCGTGCGGTACTGGAGAATGTGTCGATCGACGACGTCGCCAACAATCGGCTACCCGAGTTCGTCGACGCGCTCACGAATGATCCGGGCGCATGGGCGCGTAGAGAGCGCCCGCTGAATTAGGCCCGCTGAATCAGACATATCACCCGCTGAATCAGATGCCAGGGCCACCGAATTGGACGCCAGGCGCGGGTAAGCGCCTCGACGGGAGGGCATTTATGCAGGTCAGAAATGTTTGCGACGCACGTCACTGTTCGCCGGTATTCTGCGATTCATCATGCTGATTCGACTTCTGCGCACCTATCTGTACCCCTACCGCGCCCAGCTGGCGGGGGTCGTTGTGCTGCAGTTGATCTCGGTGATCGCGATGCTGTATCTGCCGAGTCTCAACGCCGATCTGATCAACAACGGCGTCACCAAGGGCGATATCGGATATATCTGGAGCACCGGTCTACGGATGCTCGCGGTCACCTTTGTCCAGATCGTCAGCTCGGGCTGCTCGGTCTACCTCGGCGCGCAGGCGGCGATGAGCGCGGGCCGCGATATGCGTGGCGCGCTGCTGCACCGAGTCGGCACCTTTTCCGCACGCGAGGTCGGCATGTTCGGCGCGCCGTCGCTGATCACCCGCAATACCAACGACATTCAGCAGGTGCAGCTGCTCATCGCGATGTCGGCGACCATCCTGGTGATGGCGCCGATCATGTGCATCGGCGGCATCATCATGGCGTTGCGCGAGGATCTCGGCCTGTCCTGGCTGCTGCTCATCGCGGTGCCGGTGCTCGGGCTGTCGATGGGGTGGATCATCAGCCGGATGGTGCCCGGGTTCCGGGACATGCAGACCAGGATCGACGAGGTGAACCGAGTACTGCGCGAGCAGATCACCGGTATCCGCGTGGTCCGTGCCTTCGTCCGGGAACGCCAGGAAACCTGGCGCTTCGGCGTCGCGAACACGGAGCTGACCGATACCGCGTTGCGGGTCGGCAGGCTGATGGCGCTGATGTTCCCGCTGGTCATGCTGATCAGCAATGTCACTGCCGTCGCGGTGATCTGGTTCGGCGGGCACGCCGTAGACGGCGGCACCATGCAGATCGGCTCGCTCACCGCGATGCTGTCCTACATCATGCAGATCCTGATGGCCGTGATGATGGCCTCGTTCCTGGCCATGATGGCACCGCGCGCCGCGGTCTCCGCCGAACGGATCGGGGAGGTGCTGGAGACCGAGTCCTCGGTCGTGCCGCCGCCGCTGCCGCAGCCGTTCAAGGGCGACCCGGCCGAGGTCGACTTCCAATTCGCCGAGTTCGCGTACCCCGGCGCGGAGAAGCCGGTACTGAAAGCCATTCGGTTCCAGGTGCGGCCGGGCACGACCACCGCGATCGTCGGCTCCACCGGTTCGGGCAAGACCACGCTGCTCAATCTCATTCCGCGGCTGATGGACGTCACCGACGGCGCGGTATACCTGGGCGGCACCGACGTCCGGCACATCGACCTCGAGGTGCTGCGCGCACAGATCGGCCTGATCCCGCAGAAGGCCTACCTGTTCTCCGGGACGGTGGCCAGCAACCTGCGCTACGGCAATCCGGACGCCACCGACGAGGAACTCTGGCGGGCGCTGGAGATCGCGCAGGCGGATGACTTCGTCCGAGAGATGGCGCAGGGCTTGGAAACTCCGGTCGCCCAGGGCGGCACCACCGTCTCCGGTGGCCAGCGCCAGCGGCTCGCCATCGCGCGGGCACTGGTGAAGCGGCCGCGGGTCTACCTGTTCGACGACTCGTTCTCCGCGCTCGACCAGGCGACCGACGCCAGGCTGCGCGACGCGCTCCGGCCGGTGACCGGTGACGCCTCGGTAATCATTGTGGCGCAACGGATTACCACGATCCGCGACGCTGACCAGATCGTGGTGCTGGAGGACGGCGAGATGGCCGGAATCGGCACGCACGAACAACTGATGCGTGACTGCAAGGAATACCAGGAAATCGTGTCATCCCAGCTGAGCGCGGAGGAGGTGCGATGAGGCCAGGAATGCCTGCCCCCGGTGCGCCGGATGCCAAGGCGAAGTCGTTCGGCCCGTCGCTGAAGCGACTGCTGCATCGGCTCGCACCGGAGAAGAAGCTCGTCTGGCTGGTCATGCTGCTCGCCATCACCTCGGTGGTGCTGAACACGCTCGGCCCCTACATGCTCGGCAAGGCGACCAACCTGGTCTTCGACGGCTTCGTCGGCAAGCACCAGCTGAGGTTCCCGCCGGGGACCACCAAGGATCAGGCGGTCGACTACCTGCGGGCCAGCGGCAACAACACCTTCGCCGACATGGTCAGCGCCATGGACGTCACCCCCGGCGTCGGCATCGACTTCACCGCCGTCGGTCATGTGCTCCTGCTGGTGCTCGCGCTCTACATCGGCGCTTCGGTGTTCGGCTGGTTGCAGGCCTTCCTGCTCAACCTGGTGATCAACCGGACGGTCAAGCGGCTGCGCGGCGAAATCGAGGACAAGATCCATCGACTTCCGTTGCGCTACTTCGATTCTCAGCCGCGCGGTGACGTGCTGAGCCGGGTCACCAACGACGTCGACAACGTGTCGCAGAGCCTGCAGCAGACGATGAGTCAGCTGATCGTCTCGGTGTTCACGGTGCTCGGCATCCTGGTGATGATGTTCTGGATCTCGCCGCTGCTCGCGCTGATCGCCCTGCTCACCGTGCCCGCCGCGATCGTGGTCACCGCGCTGATCGCGAAACGCTCCAAGCCGCACTTCGTGGACCAGTGGAAGCACACCGGTCTGGTGAACGCGCAGGTCGAGGAGGCCTACACCGGGCACGAGATCGTCACCGCGTTCGGCCGCAACCAGGAGGTCGGCGCCGAGTTCGACAAGCGCAACGAGGAGCTCTACCAGTCGAGCTTCAAGGCGCAGTTCATCTCCGGGCTGATCATGCCCGCCATCATGTTCCTCGGGAACGTGAACTTCGTGCTGGTGGCGCTGGTCGGCGGCCTGCGGGTCGCGACGGGTCAGCTCTCGCTCGGCGAGGTGCAGGCGTTCATCCAGTACTCGCGTCAGTTCAGCCAGCCGCTCACCCAGATCGGCGCGATGGCCAACCTGCTGCAGTCCGGTGTCGCCTCGGCCGAGCGGATCTTCGAGATCCTCGACGCCGAGGAGCAGAGCCCGGATCCGATCGCGGCCGATACCCGCCCGGTCGACCGCGGCGAGGTCGAGTTCGAGGGCATCTCCTTCCGCTACGAGGAGGAGAAGCCGGTGATCGAGCGGCTGTCGCTGATCGCCGAGCCCGGCCACGTGGTCGCCATCGTCGGTCCCACCGGCGCGGGCAAGACCACGCTGGTGAATCTGCTGATGCGGTTCTACGAGCTGGACTCCGGCGCCATCACCATCGACGGTGTCGACATCACCCGGATCAGCCGCGACAACCTGCGCTCCCGCATCGGCATGGTGCTGCAGGACACCTGGTTGTTCAAGGGCACCATCCGGGAGAACATCGCCTACGGCAACCCGAACGCCGGCGAGGAAGACATCCTCGCTGCCGCACGGGCCGCCTATGTGGACCGTTTCGTGCACGCGCTGCCCGACGGTTACGACACGGTCATCGATGAGGAAGGCTCCGGTGTCAGCGCCGGGGAGAAGCAGCTGATCACCATCGCCAGGGCGTTCCTGGCGAAGCCGTCCATCCTGATCCTGGACGAGGCGACCAGCTCGGTGGACACCCGCACCGAACTGCTGGTCCAGCACGCGACCGCAGCCCTCCGCCGCGACCGCACCAGTTTCGTCATCGCACACCGCCTGTCCACCATCCGCGACGCCGACCTGATCGTCGTCATGGAGGCGGGCCGCATCGTCGAGCACGGCACCCACGAACGCCTGCTAGAGGAACGCGGCGCCTACTACCGCCTGTACAACGCCCAGTTCGCAGCGGCCTCGGCCGACGTATAGCGCGAACCATCGAGCAGAGTCATATGGTCGCGAAACGATCTTGACCAGCAACCATATGACTCTGCTCGATCACGCCATCGACCATTTGACTCTGCTCGATGATGCCAACGCCCACCTGACTCGCCTCGTTTTCCCAAGCATCTTTGAACCGGACCACAGCCAGTCCTCACGCTGGAACACAAGCGTTGCCCATCACAAGCCGCGGAAGAGCAGGTCGGGTACCCCACCTGACGCGCCCAGCACTACTCCGGTCATCTGATGAACCAGTCGACAACCTCTGAGCCAGCACACCACCGAAGTTCTCTGTGCGTACACCAACCCGGACCAGTACACAAACAGACCCTCGGAAAGGTCCACTTATCCGGGCAAGTGCTTCTTAGGGACTCCAGGCGATGACCTGTCCAGTGAGCTGAAGACCTGATCCCACGTTTTCTTGTGAGTAGTGCTGGGCACGTCAGGTGCCGTACCCGACTTTAGGTGCGCGTCAGGTGCGCGATGTCACGTTCCCGAGGTGGTCACCTGGCTGTGGTTGCGTCACAAGCGCTTTGGACAAGAGCGGTTGGTCGGCTGCGGTTTCGGTGGCCGATCAACCCCGCGAGATGCTCGGCGCCGGTTTCGGTGCGCGATCCGCACCCGCCAGGTGTGCCCCGAGCCGGTGTCCCCAGGATCTGCACCCTGTCTCGGGATCGGCACCGGGAATAGGGCCCTAAAGCCAGTGCCGATCCCGAGAGGGTGCGCAGATTCTGGGTTCGGCGGGGTGGAGTGGGGTGCTGGGCGTTCGTGGCGGGGTGCGTACCCGGTTTCGAGCACCGATCCGCACTCGCTCTCGGAATCGGACCGGCAGTGGCGCCCTGATCCGGGTGCGCGATCCCGACACAGGGTGCCGATTCCGCTGCCCGCGTGGGGAATTGGAAGGTTCTCACCCTTTGTGTGAGCTGCACACCGGGTGTACTGGGTGAGCGGGTTAGGCAATGGGTGTTCAGTTGACCTATCTGTCGCTTGGTCTCTGGTTGCTGTTGAGGGTTGTTGGCGGGTTGGGGGTTGGCTCGGTGTGGGGGTGGGTGGGGGACCTGGGAGGATGTTCGGGTGTCAGACCCTGGTTCCTTCTCGTTCACCGTCGGTAACCGCCTCGATGGGCGGCACGGGCGGTCAGGTGTGATCAACACTCCGCACGGTTCGATTGCGACGCCTGCGTTCATTCCGGTGGGCACCAAGGCGACGGTGAAGGCGGTGTTGCCGGAGACGATGAAAGAGATCGGCGCGCAGGCGCTGCTGGCCAACGCCTATCACCTCTACCTGCAGCCGGGGTCCGACATCGTGGACGAGGCGGGCGGGCTGGGCACGTTCATGAACTGGCCGGGGCCGACCTTCACCGACAGCGGCGGCTTCCAGGTGATGTCGCTGGGCGTCGGCTTCAAGAAGGTGCTCGCCATGGAGGCAGTCGACGTGCGCAGCGACGACGTGATCGCGAAGGGCAAGGAGCGCCTGGCCACCGTCGACGACGACGGCGTCACCTTCCGCTCGCACCTGGACGGCTCGAAGCACCGGTTCACCCCCGAGGTGTCCATGGGCATCCAGCACCAGCTCGGCGCCGACATCATGTTCGCCTTCGACGAGCTCACCACCCTGCTCAATACCCGCGGCTACCAAGAGAAGTCGCTGCAGCGCACGCACGAGTGGGCGCAGCGCTGCCTCGACGAACACGAGCGGTTGACCGGCGCCCGCACGCATCGCCCGTACCAGGCGCTTTTCGGCGTGATCCAGGGCGCGCAGTACGAAGACCTGCGGCGCAAGGCCTGTCGCGGGCTGGAGTCGCTGCGCGGCAGCGAGGGCACGAGTTTCGACGGGTACGGCATCGGCGGCGCGCTGGAAAAGAGCAACCTCGGCACCATCGTCGGCTGGTGCTGCGACGAACTGCCCGAGGACAAGCCGCGGCACATGCTCGGCATCAGCGAGCCGGAGGACATTTTCACCGCGGTGGAGCACGGCGCGGACACCTTCGACTGCGTGAACCCGTCCCGGGTCGCCCGCAATGCCGCCATCTATGTCGCCGAGGGCCGATTCAACATCAACACCAGCCGTTTCCGGCGCGACTTCACCCCGATCGACGACACCTGCGACTGCTACACCTGTGCCAACTACACCCGCGCCTACCTGCACCATCTGTTCAAGGCCAAGGAAATCCTCGCGGCGACCCTGTGCACAATCCACAACGAGCGCTACACCATTCGGCTGGTAGACCGTATTCGCGCGAGCATCGAGGGCGGCTATTTCGATGAGCACAAGGCCGAGACGCTCGGTCGCTGGAAGGGCCGGATTCCGACCCCGTGAACCGGTGGCCCCGAACTCCACGGCGTGAAGTTCGGTGGCCGCCAACATCTTTCAGCTCAGTAGTGCGGGTTCTTTGCTCGGTGCGTAGGTCGGCTCGTTCTTCTTGAGCCAGGCGATCACCCGATAGGTGATCGGCAGCACGATGACCTCCGCGAGCGTCTTCCAGATGAAGCCGACGATCACGTAGTTCACGAACTGACCCCACGAGTCGATGCCGATGGCGGTGGCCGCGATCGAGCAGAAGATCAGCGTGTCACCGAACTCGCCGACCACGGTGGAGCCGATCAGTCGCGCCCACAGGTGCTTTTCCTTGGTCCGTTCCTTGATCAGCACCAGCGTCGCGGAGTTCAGCATCTCGCCGACGAAGTAGCCGGCCAGCCCTGCCGCCACCAGTTGCGGCGTGGTGCCGATGACGGTGCGGAACGCCTCCTGGTTGTCGTAGAAGGTCGCCGCGGGCAACTCGATCGCGATCTTGAAGCACACCACCACCAGCAGCAGGATGGCGAAGCCGTAGTAGATGGCCCGGCGGGCGGCCTTGAAGCCGTAGATCTCGCTCAGCACATCGCCGATGATGTAGGCCAGGGGGAAAAGGAACCAGGCGCCGTCGGTGCTGATCGGCAGCACCTCCAGCGGCCCTATCTTCACCGAGTGGTCGGTGAAGAACTGCACGCCCTTGGTCGCGCAGATGTTAGAGATGATCAGCGTTGCCGTGAACAACGCCACGATCGGTGTGTAGTACCCCCGCGCCACCTGGGCAAATGCCGCATGGTCGGGCGCGGGGTGCCCAGATTCGGGCGCTTCGGTTTTATTCGGCTCACTCACCCGCATCATCCAACCAGGTTGTGGAATACCCTGTAGCAATGACGAATCCCGGCGATTCCGACGAATGGTGGAAACAGTACGGCGGCCAAGGCGTATCGCCGGAATCCGGTGCGCAGAGCTCGGTTCCGCAATACCCGAACGCTGAACAGCCATCGGGGTACCCGTCGGCGCCGCAATACCCGCAGCAACCCGCCCAGCCCATGACCCCGCCGCCGCAACAGCAGTACCCGGGCTACCAGCAGCCGCAGCAGGCGTATGGGCAGCAACAGCCGCAGCAAGCCTATGGCCAGCCGCAGCAACCGTATGGTCAGCAGCCGAACTACGGTTACCAGCCCGCCTACCAGCCGTACGGGATGCCGCAGCAGCAGGGCACCAACGGCATGGCGATCGGCGCGCTGATCGCCTCGCTGGCCGGATTCGTCACCTGCGGCCTCGGTTCGATCGTCGGCATCATCCTCGGCGTCATCGCCTTGAACCAGGTCAAGCAGAGCGGCCAAGAGGGCAAGGGCATGGCGCTGGCCGGCATCTGGATCGGCGTCGGCGCCATCGCGCTGGCCGTCCTGTGGTTCGTCGTCGTGCTCATCGCCGGAACGACTTAGTCTCGACCGCACCAAAACGTCAGGGGCGCACCCGATATCGGGTGCGCCCCTGCGCGTGTTTTCAGCCGATCGGCGTCAGGACTTGACGACCTGCGTGCCACCGGCGAACTTGTCGTGCCAACCCTGCTTGTTCGGGTCCTGCGAGATGGTGACCATGATGTAGATCGCGAGCACCAGCGAGACCACGCCACCGACGCACGGAATGATGTTCGCCGCCACGAAGATGTTGCGCTTCAGCGAGGTGACCGGCTCGATCTTGGCCGCGCCGCCGGGCGCGAGCACCTTCAGGCCGAGCACCTTCTTGCCGATGGTGGTCCCTTGCGAGGTCTCCATGCCGACGAAGTAGCCGAGCTGCACCAGGGTCCAGACCAGGCCGAGGCCGATGGTCAGCCCGAGGCTGTTCTTCACCAGGAAGTAGATGATGAGGTAGGGGATGTAGAGGATGAGTGCGTCGATGACGCGCGCACCGATGCGGGTGCCGAGGTCACCCGGCTGCCCGCCGTACTGGTTGAAGCCGCCCGGCTGCTGCGGGTACTGGCCGTACTGGTCCTGCTGGCCGTACTGCGGCGCCTGACCGTACTGCGGCTGCTGGCCGTATTGCGGCGGCTGCTGACCGTACTGTGGCGGCTGCTGGCCGTACTGTCCGCCCTGGGGGAACTGTTGCCCGCCTTGCGGGAACTGCTGGCCGCCTTGCGGGTACGGCTGCTGCCCATACGGCTGCCCGCCCTGCGGATATTGGTTGGGGTCGTACCCACCGCTTGTCATAGTTTGTCCTCGTCGAGTGATCAGTAGTTGGACGAATGCGTACGTTACGGACATCGACTGCGTTGCAACAACCCATTCCCGTCGAGTATCCACGGTTCGCGTGGCAGATGTGCCGGGTCGAAGCTGTCGAGCAGTTCCGCCGCCGAGGTCGCCGGGTAGCCGAGCGAGTGGGCCAGTGCGGCCACCACCTGGTCGGGCGTGTTGCCGAGCGCGCGTTGATCGGCCAGCGTCACGGCGCCGTCGCGCTTGGCCAGACGTTGTCCTTCGGCATTGAGTACCAGCGGAACATGTGCGTAGTGCGGCACCGGAAGTTGGAGCAGCGTCGCGAGATAGGCCTGACGCGGGGTGGACGGTAGCAGGTCGTCGCCGCGCACCACCTGATCGATGCCCTGCGCCGCGTCGTCGACCACGACCGCGAGGTTATAGGCCGGGACGCCGTCCGCGCGCCGCAGCACCACATCGTCCACCGGTGCTCGATAGGGCCCGTGCAGGTTGTCGACGATCTCGAATTCGGTTGCCGCCGCCCGCAGGCGCAGCGCCGCCGGACGTCCCGCCTCGTGGAACCTGGTGCGTGCCTGGTCGGTCAGCGTTCGACAGGTGCCCGGATAAGCACCGAGCGGACCGTGTGGCGCTGTCGCCGCCTGCTGGATTTCCTTTCGCGTGCAGAAGCATTCGTAGGTGAGTCCGGCGGCGGTGAGCCGATCGATCGCGTCCTGGTAGTACGGGAGACGCTCGGACTGCCGGACGACCGGGCCATCCCAGTCGAGTCCGATCGCGGCGAGATCGTCGAGCTGCCGTTGCTCGGCGCCCGCGCGCACCCGGTCCAGGTCCTCGACCCGGAGCAGGAAGCGCCGACCGGTCGAGCGGGCGAACGCCCAGGCGAGCAGTGCCGTGCGCAGGTTGCCCAGGTGCAGATCACCGGACGGGCTCGGCGCGTACCGGCCCGCACCCGGCTCAGGCACGGGCCCGGCTCGGGCGCGATGACGTGAACACGGTGCCCATCGTAGATATCAGCCGCGCAGCTGCGGCATCAGCTCCGTCGGCGCGATCGGCGTCTGCGCGTCCAGCGCGTCGAGCAGTGCCTGCGAGTGGGCGATCAGGCCGGCGCGGTCGATGCCGTAGGGCGTGTCCGCGGGCTGGTACTCGGTCAGCCGGGTGATCGCGCGGTTGAGCAGGGTGCGCGCGCCCTTGGGATTACCGCGCTGGATGTGGGTGACCCCGACAGCGAGTTGGGCGAGTGCCTGCCACAGCATCCGTTCGGCGAACGGTCCGTTCTTCCACGCCGCCTCTAATACCTCGTGCGCGTTGAATGCCAAACCGTCGTCCAGCAGTTGCTGAGCGAAGGTGAGCGTTTGCTGCGGCGGCAGGTCCAGATCGTCGGGAATTCGGGCAACTCCGACACTGCCGGGTGGCAGCGGACGGCCCAATCGGTCACGCGGACGAGAGTTAAGGGCGCGACCTGCGTCGTCGCGATCGCGGTCAACCATGAGTTCCATCATGCCCGCCGCCGGCGGTGGCGTCGATGAGCCAGTGTCCACAGAAAGAAACTCTGCCGGATCACGGAGCAATCACATCGGTCGAAAAGTTTGCGGCAGTCCGATCGGAGGAATGGCCAATACCTGCTGGCAATGTTTCCGCAACATTTCATCTTCGCAAACTTGGCAGTTGCGATGTTTCAATAAGCAAGAGGCGGGCAAACTTTCGATAGACCTGCTAGGGTTTATCGCGCGGGGGCAACCTCGCGGGGTGTATTCACCCCGACGTACAGTGCGATAACGACGCACCGTTGAGTTGCGCGCTTCTAGCAGGCGCACAGGGGATTCGGCGTTGGTTGGCCGGGTGCCGGTGCTAGTTAGAACGATGTCAGAAGAAATCTCGTTCTCGACGCAGCAAAGGAGCTAGTGCCGTGGAGGTTGATTTGACGGATGCTGTGTGGCGTAAGAGCACATACAGCGGCCCCGATGGGAACTGTGTGGAAGTCGCCTTTCTAGTCGACGGCAAAATCGCGGTCCGTGACACCAAGGACAACGGATATGGCCCGGTGCTCGCGTTTGCCCCGGGGCAGTGGGACACATTCCTAACTGGAGTGGCGCAGGGGGAGTTCGGGCGCGCCTGATAACAACAGGTCGTCTGAACAGGCACTACGGGCCCCGGGTCGGCACGGACTCGGGGCCGCGCAATATTCGGGCATCGGGTTTCCGGCGTCCGAATACTTGCATGTCACCGATAAAGAGCGTCGGTCAGCTATTGGTCGTCGACTAACGCGCACTGCCGTTGCCGCCCGCGCCGTTCCCGTTCCGGCTATCGCGTTCCTGATAATTCCGCAGTACCGCGAGCTGACGCCGCTCCTCGTTGTGGTCGGCCTCGTGATTGCGCTCGGACTCCTCCGACGGATCGGCCCGGAAGAAGCTGCCGGTCCCCGGCTTGCCCGCCAACCCGAGCTTGCTCATCTTCTTCGGCACCGGCGCGCCCTGGTACTCCAGCGGGATCGGATGGCCGTGGTCGTCCACCGGGCCCAGCGGCTGATGCAGCTCGATGTACTCCCCATCCGGCAGCCGCCTGATCACGCCGGTCTCGACGCCGTGCTCGAGCACCTCGCGGTCGCCGCGCTGCAGGCCGAGGCAGATCCGATACGCGACGAAGTAGGCCAGCGGCGGCAGCAGCAGGATGCCGATCCGTCCGGTCCAGGTCGTCGCGTTCAATGAGATGTTGAACTTGTAGGCGACGATGTCGTTCACGCACGACAGGGTGAGCACGACGTAGAACGCGATCGACATCGCACCGATCGCGGTGCGCACCGGCACGTCCCGCGGGCGTTGCAGCAGATTGTGATTCACGGCGGAGTCGCCGGTCAGCCGTTTCTCGATCCACGGGTAGGTGATCAGCGCCGTGAACACCAAGCCCATGATCAACGCGCCCCACACCGGGGCGGGCACCGTGTAGCGGCCCAGATACAGCTCCCACGGTGGGATGAGGCGCATCATGCCGTCGGTCCACATCATGTAGAAGTCCGGCTGCGATCCCGCGGAGATCTGAGAGGGGTTGTACGGACCCATGTTCCAGATCGGATTGATCTCCAGCAGGCCACCCATGATGGCGACGATGCCGAGGGTGAACGCGAAGAACGAGCCCTGATCCAGGGAGAACACCGGCACGATGCGCGCGCCGACCACGTTGTTCTCGGTGCGGCCCGGACCGGGGAACTGGGTGTGCTTCTGATACCAGACCAGTGCGACGTGTGCCGCGATCAGCGCGAGCATGATGCCGGGGAACAGGAGCACATGCGCGATGAACAGGCGCGGAATGATGATGGTGCCCGGGTAGTCGCCGCCGAACATCAGCCAGTGCAGCCAGGTGCCGACGATCGGTATGCCGAGCGTGATGGACGAGAACGCGGCTCGCAGGCCGGTACCCGAGAGCAGATCGTCGGGCAGCGAGTAGCCGAAGTAACCCTCGAACATCGCCAGGATCAGCAGCAGCGAGCCGATCACCCAGTTCGCCTCGCGCGGCTTGCGGAACGCGCCGGTGAAGAACACCCGGAACAGGTGCACGATGATCGATGCCGCGAAAAGCAGGGCGGCCCAATGGTGTACCTGCCGCACGAACAACCCGCCACGCACCTCGAACGAGATGTTCAGCGCCGTCTCGTAGGCCCGCGACATGGTGACGCCACGTAACGGCTGGTAGGCGCCGTCGTAGACCACCTCGGTCATGGACGGGTCGAAGTACAGGGTCAGATACACGCCCGACAGCAACAGGATGATGAAGCTGTACAGCGCGATCTCGCCGAGCAGAAACGACCAGTGTGTCGGAAAGACCTTGTTGATCGACCGCTTGAGGAAGCCGGCGGCCTGATATCGCTCGTCGGCGGAATTCGCCTGCGCGCTGACCTTGCGACCGAGTTGAGTTGCCATGGTCGACACCCCGCCCCTGGGAGAGTGGTATGCGTTCTACTACAGACGGTAGCAGGTAGGTCCGGTGGAATCGATGGGTTTCGCCCGATCCGCTTGCGGAACAAGATCATTCAGGCTCGGCCGGTGCTGTTCCGAGTGAGCCGCAGGCGGGCGTTCCCGGCGCTCGAGTGGCGCGGGCGGACGGGTTCGATACTGTCGGGCGGTGGGTTCGATGGCGGCGCAGGACGCGACGATGTACTGGCTGTCGGCCCGTACACGCAACGATCTGTTTCTGCTGTACTGCTTCACCGATACCGGGCGTCCCACCGCGGACCTCCGCACCTTCGTCGCCGAACGCAGCGCGCGGATCGCCGATCTGCGGGTGCGAGCGCGCGTCGTGCCGGGCGATCTCGATTACCCGTCGTGGGTGCGGTGTGATTTCACCGCAGACCAGTTCGTTGAGCATGTGCTGGCCGAGCCGGATTGGGCGCATCTGCAGGCGGCGCTCGGCGAGGTGCTCGGCACCGGAGTGGACGCGGCGGTGCGGCCGTGGCGATTGCACGTGTTCCGCGGCATCGTCGATGCTCCCGGGCGGAATCGCGCGAGACCCATGAGCGGCGCGGGGTCTGCACCGGTCGACGGCGACCCGGGACCTACGTCCCAGGATGACTCAGGTCCGGTGCTCGTCGCGGTTCTGCAGATGTCGCACGCGCTCGCGGACGGTCGGCGCGCCGCCGAGATCGCGCGAGCGTTGTTTGCCGAGGCGGATCCGGCGGCCGAAGCGAACTCTGCCGGGGGCGGTACTCGCACCGATCGGCCGCTCGGCTTCCGGGCTCTGGCCACCTTGGTGACGCGGACGGTCGGTACCAAGGTTGTCGGTTTCGGACCGTATGCCACCCTGCGGGATTCGGCCGCTGACGTGCTTCGCGGGTCGGTCGGAGCGGCGACCTCGGCGTCGGCGGCCGCGGCGCTGGCGTTGCCGCAGCTGCCGATTCGTTTGGCCCGGACCGCTTTCCGTGGCTACCAGGCGTTTCGAGCTCAGCAGGAGCTCGCGGAGTTCACTGCGGCAGGCAGGCTGCCGTCGCCTGGGCCGGGCTTCCCGCCAAGTCTGGTCAATCAGGCTGCGACAGAAGCTGATTCGGGACATCAAGTACGAATGATTGTGTGCGACTCGGCAGCTTTGCGGGTTCCCGGGCGCACGGTGACCGTGGTCGTGCTGACCGCCGTGTCGCTCGCACTCGCGCGCTATCTCGAAGGGCGCGGCGGTGCGGCGGTGCGGCTCGGTGCGCAGGTGCCCGTGGCGCTGTCAGATACCGCGATGTCCAACGCGCGCAACAACTATCGCAGCCTCAGCATCGATCTCCGCATCGATGAACCCGATCTCCGGCATCGCGCCGACAAGATCGCGGCCGCCATGGCCGATCGGCGAGTGCGTGCACAGCATCCGTTGCTGGCGGCACAGGATCGCGTCACCGCCGTCGTGCCCGCGCCGCTGCTCCGTCGCGATGTCGGCCGGTATCCCCTGGACGCGGTGCCCGACTCCATTGCGGGGCACACCGTCGTTTCCAGCGTGCATCGCGGGCCGGCGAACCTCACCTTCGGCGGCGGACTGGTCCGCTTCACCGGCGGCTTCCCGGCGATCGGCTCGGTCATGCGGTTGACCCACGGAGTTCACGGACTCGGGGAGACCGTCACGATCTCACTTCATGCGGATGCCGCGACTATTCCGGATCTCGACGTCTATGCCGAACTGTTGCGCACCGCGTTGGACGAGACATGTCGAGACTTGAAATGATTGCGCCACAGGTCAATTCGAATGTCTGGCAAATCTAGCTGTCGGGTTTCTGCCACACCAGTGAGTACCGCCAGTAGACGAGCCGCCGCACCCGTGCGCCGGGAAGTATCGCGACCGCCTGCTGCCGCACCTGACGAGTCGTCAGCGGCGGATCGAGAACCACCGGCATGTCCTCGTGGCTCGGCGCCAGGGCATGCCAATCTCCGCGACCACAGCGACGAAGACCAGCGAACGCAACCCCGAGAACCCGGTGCCCGAGCGCCGCCATGATCTCGACCGGCAGTTCCCGAGGCAGGTCCGCGCGCGGCAGCGCCACAACGGCCAGCACCCCGCCCGGTCGCAGCGCATCGGCCAGCACCGGCAACGTCTTGTCGAGCGGCAGATGGTGCAGCGTGCTGATCGATACGATCGCGTCGTAGCTCGCCGCGGGCAACGGCTGTGCCAGCACGTCCCCCACAATGCAGGTGACATTGTCGGGCGCCGCCTGTTTCGCGGCGTCGATCATCACCGGCGACCGATCGATGGCATCCACCTGTTCGGCCTGCCGCGCCAATTCGACTGCGAATGCTCCGGCCCCACACCCGACATCCAGCACTCGCGCACACGGCTTCGGCAGTTGTCGCACCAGAAACCGGTGGTAGAAGCTGTTGTGATTCCACTCCGGTCCAGCCATCAATCCCACTTTGCCACAGTATTTCCGGGCATCAATGCGTCAGTCGAGCGCTAACGTCGCCGTCACCGTCTCGCCGCTGACGGTCGATGTTGCCGCCCCGAGCAGCCTGCGCGCCGCCGAATTAGCCACCGTGGTGACCGCTACCACCCGCCGCGCACCGATCTCCGCAGCAACCATCCGCAGCTGCTCGGCAACGGCCCGGCCCACACCACGCCCACGATCCGAGCGGCCGATCCACACACCTGCCTCGAGCCCCTCCGCACCCGGCTGCAACCGCGCGGCCCCGACCACCCGACCACCCACCACGATCAAATAGGTGTACTCCACCGGCCCATCCGCCAACAGCGCCCGCCCGCGATGGAAATCCAGAAACGCCTGCTTGCGTTCCGCATTCCACCCCGGCGCACCATCCACCGGCGGCATCACCTCCAGCGGATCCGCGTCGGCCACCGCCGCGTCGAGCAGCAAGGCGAGATTGTCCGCGGTCAACGGCTCGAGCACGACCCGCTCCGTATTCCTGTGCACAGCCCGAGCTTGCTGGACCGGTCATTCCCGGTCAACGGAATTCCTGACGGCTGCTCCAGCTCAGCTCAGGGCTGCTACCGCCTAGTCGGATTCTGCGGTGCCCCGGCAACCTCGCCGGGGCAAGCTAGGGCATCGAGCAGGAAGCCACCGTGCCCGGCGAGATGCCGACCCAGCCGTGATCCAGCGGGGCCAGCCAGCGCGTTCCGGGTCGGTCCGCCGGGTAAAAGCGCAGGCTACGATGGCCGGGAGTCGGAATCGGTGACGAACGAGCCTGCGTGGGTGATCAATTCGGGTCCGCAATGGCAGCAGGTGGCATGTGGTCGGCGACTCGACGTCTGAGAGGACGGGATGCTGCGCGCTGGTGAGGTTTTCGCCGGGTACGTGATCGAGCGCCGCCTGGGTCACGGCGGTATGGGATCGGTGTACCTCGCGCGGCATCCGCGGCTACCGCGCCGGATCGCGTTGAAGCTGCTCAGTTCCGGGCTGCAGGCCAACGACGAAATGCGGGCCCGGTTCGAGCGTGAGGCGGAACTGGTCGCACAGCTGGACCATCCGAATGTCGTCGCGGTATACGACCGTGGCGTCGAGGACGGCATCCGCTGGATCTCGATGCAGTACATCGACGGCATCGACGCCGGAGCCCTAGACCCGCGCGCCCTGGACCCGGCCCGCGCGGTGGAGATCATCGCCGAGACCGCGAAGGCCCTCGACTACGCGCACGCCGTCGGCGTCCTGCACCGCGACGTGAAACCGGCCAACATCATGCTGTCCCGCCCGACGGCCGGACAGGACGAGCGAGTCCTGTTGACCGACTTCGGCATAGCCCGCCTACGCGACGACGCCCACCAGCTGACCCGAACCGGAATGTTCGCCGCCACCTTGGCCTACGCCGCCCCTGAACAACTCTCCGCCACCCCCGTCGACCACCGCTCCGACCAATACGCCCTCGCCTGCACCCTCTTCTGGCTCCTCTCCGGCACCGCGCCCTTCACCGCCGACAACCCCGCCGCGATGATCGCCGCCCACCTGCATCAATCGCCTCCACTGCTCAGCACCCGCCAGCCCCACCTACCACCCGCGCTGGACGCGGTGCTGACAAAGGCATTGGCCAAACGCCCCGCCGACCGCTTCCACTCCTGCACCGAATTCGCCACCGCGGCAAGGCAAGCCCTGGCAAGCGGCGCACAGTCGGACCACCGATCACCATGCGGTCCAACAACAACCGGCCACGCCCCACCCACAGTGCCGCAGTCGTGGGTACCGCCACATACAGAACCGCGAGAGCCAAGCGAGTCCGCCCACGGGCAGTCGTCGGATAACCGTCCGCGACAAGCAGAGTCGTATGCACCTACGTGGCAGTCGGAGTCGGCTGGTTCCGCGCACGAGACGCTGTCGGATGCGGGCGCGTGGCAGGTGGCACCGAGTGGCTGGACGCAGGAGGTCGGCTCGAGCGAGCGTACGCGGCAGGCAGAGTCGGAGTCGGCTGAGCGCGGATTGGCGTCGGGCGAGCGGACGCGGCAGGAGGATCCGAGTGCGTCGGTGCATGGGGCCGGGTCGAGTGAGCGCACGTTGTCGGAGGAGCCGAGTCAGTGGGCGCAGGAGGGTGAAGGGCCTCGGGAAGCGCTGGTAGCAGGGCGTTCTGGCGGGCGGACCGCTCGCAATGCCGGGCTTGCCGGGGCGGCGCTGGTGGTTGTGGCTGTGATTGTGGCGGGGTTTGTTTGGGCGAACTCGGGATCCTCTTCGGACACGGCGGCGCCGCCCACCGGGGCGGGTGCGCCGCATCCCATTGATTGGGTGCGGGCGGTGGCTCCTGGGACTATCGGCGCGTCGCGGGCTTTCGAGCCGCTGACGCAGATCGATGCTCTGGGCAAGGAGGTTGCGAAACCCAGCGTCGCGTTCGCAGCGGCGGGCGATGGGCAGGCGACCTGCGCGCCCGTAACCATTGCGACGACGGCGGCTGCCACGCAAAGCACCGGCGGTGGGGTGAAGTTGGCGATCGATCAGTTCACCAAGGCGAATCCGGGATGCTCTGTCGCACTGCGGGAATTCGATATCGCGGGGGACCCGCAGTCCGCGGCCGGAGTGGCCGCGCAGATCGTGAACGACCCATCGATCGTCGCATTGGTAGGACCGGTGTTCTCCACGGAAATCCAAACTGCTGGAAGGGTGTTCAGCGACGCCGGGCTTCCGTTCCTGACCCCCTCGGCCACCGACCCCGCGTTGTCCACCAACGGTTGGCACTCCTTCTTCCGCGCTTTGGCCGCCGATGACGTCCAAGGAACCGCGTTGGCGAAATACCTGGTCAATACGGCGCACTTCCGCAAGATCTGCATCATCCAGGACAAGTCCGGTTATGGCAGCAGCCTGGCAGGCAGCGCTGTCTCCAGCCTCGGTTCCGCCGCCGACCCGAATTGTGCGGCCGCCATCGCCAAGGGCGATCGTGACTTCACCACGGTGACAACCGGTATCGCCGCCGCCAAGCCGGACGCGGTCTTCTACTCCGGCTTCTACGAAGAGGCTTCCGCCCTGCTGCAACAGCTGAGACGGGCGGGCAGCACCGTGCCGTTCGTCTCCGCGGAAAGCACTGTGACACCGGATTTCGTTGCTCGAGCAGGCGATTCGGCGACTGGAGCGATCGTGTCCTGCTCTTGTGGCCCGGTCGTCACTCAGTTCGCCAGTGACTACCAGGCTTTGAACGGCCGAGCTCCCGGCCCAAGTTCCGTCGAAGCCTACGACCTCACCACGATCATCCTGACGGGCATCGCCACCGGCCGCGCGACCCGCCCCGGCCTGGTCGACTACCTGCGCGGCTATGAGGGCACCGGCCTCGCCCGCACCTACCGCTGGTCCAGCACCGGTGAACTCGCAACTCCCCAAACTTGGCTTTACAAGGTCAACTAACTCGTATTGTGTCCGCCCCCGAACGCAGTGTCGATCGTTCAACTCCGCCCGCGCGACGACCGAACAGCGGCGGTCTATTCGCTGGTAGCGCAACATATTTGCGCCGCACCGACGCCCGATAACCTGTTGCCGCATCGAGAGAGACTTTCTCGCAATGCTGCTACCGTGGATGAACCGTCAGCTTCTGGGCGGTTGCCAGGACTAGGGGGATTCGCCGGTGCCGCACCCGTCGAAAACATGTGTCCTGCAGGGACTGTGAGGTAGGTGCGGTGAACCTGCGGTTGCCGCACGGCGTTCCGGTCCTCGCCGTGCACTCGTTAGCAATGGTCACCTATGGTCGGTTGACACCTGATACACCTCCGACCTTTCCCGAGGCACCTGGCCGAGCCACGGGCCCGCGCACCGACCGTCTGGAGTCACGTCCTTGACCACGTCACCATTCACCGAGACCGCCACGCCCGGAGTCTGCCCTGTCCAGCACGGGTCGCCCATCGACACCGATGGCCCCCGAGTGCAACTGCACACCCCGGAGTTCGCCGCCGATCCGCATCGCGCCTATGCCGAGATGCGCAGGCAGTACGGCTCGCTGGTGCCGATCGAGCTGGCTCCGGACGTGCCGGCCACCCTGGTGGTCGGTTATCAGGCGGCATTGCGAATCCTGAACGACCCCGAGCATTTTCCGGCCGACCCGCGGACCTGGCAGCAGCACATCCCCGACGACTCGCCGGTCAAGCCGATGATGGAGTGGTACCCGAACGCGTTGCGCAACAGCGGCGCCGCGCACGCGCGCTACCGGCAGGCCTACACCGTCGCCATCGACGGAATCGACCTGCACGACCTGCACGCCACCGTCGAGCGGATCGCCATCCCGCTGATCAATACCTTCTGCGCGAAGGGGTCCGCCGACCTGGTGACCCAGTACGCGTTCCCGCTGGTCTTCGAGGTGCTCAACCAAATGGTCGGCTGCTCAGCGGAACTGGGCCAGCGGGTGGCGACCGGCATGGCCGCGCTCTTCGACACCGTCAACGCCGCCCAGGGCATGCAGATGCTCAGCGAGGCGCTGCTGGAGTTGATCGGTCTGCGGCGCGCGGAACCCGGCGACGACGTCACCTCCCGGCTAGCGCATCACCCGGCCGAACTCGACGACACCGAAATGCTGTCCCAGCTGATCAGTTTCTACGGCGCGGGCATCGAACCGCAGCAGAACCTGATCATCAACACCCTGCTGCTGATGGTCACCGACGACCGGTTCGGCGGCGACGTCGTCGGCGGCAGCATGTCGACCCGCGACGCCCTCGACGAGGTGCTGTTCAACGACCCGCCGATGGCGAACTTCTGCACCTCGTACCCGAGGCAGCCGATCCTGATCGACGACAACTGGTTGCCCGCGCACCAGCCGGTCCTGATCAGCCTCGCGGGCTGCAACAACGATCCCGAGATCCGCGGCGGCGACCGCACCGGCAATCGCTCGCACCTGGCGTGGGCCGCCGGACCGCATGCCTGCCCGGCCAAGTCGGTCGCCTACCTGATCGTGCAGGACGCCATCGACCAGCTGCTCGACGCTCTCCCCGAAATGGAACTCGCCGTGCCCGTCGACGAATTGGTGTGGCGGCCAGGGCCTTTCCACCGCGCGGTCGCGGCACTGCCGGTCGTCTTCCCCAAGTCCCCTCCGTTGAACATGATGTAAGGAGCGTCCGATGGAGCATGAACCGATAGTTCTGGACACGACCGGTGCCGACATTCAAGGCGAGTCCGCGCGGATCCGGGCGCGCGGACCCGTCGCGGTAGTGGAATTACCGGGTGGCGTGCCCGCGTGGTCGGCCACCGACGCGACGGTGCTCAAGAGCCTGCTCGCCGATCCGCGCGTGTCCAAAGATCCTCGGCAGCACTGGTCTTCGTTCATCAACGGCGAGATCACCGAGGCGTGGCCGTTGCTGCCCTGGGTCGCGGTGGACAACATGTTCACCGCCTACGGTGCCGACCATCGGCGGCTGCGGAAATTGGTCTCGCCCGCGTTCACCCATCGGCGCACCACGGCGCTGCGGCCGCGGATCGAGGCGATCACCGAGAACCTGCTGAACGCGCTGGCGGCCACCCTGCCCGGCGAATCAGTGGACCTGCGTGCGGGATTCGCGTATCCGGTGCCGATCCAGGTGATCACCGAAATGATGGGCGTGCCCGAGCATCTGGGCGGCGGCCTGCACAAATGCGTCGACGGATTCTTCGACACCTCGTTCACGCCCGAGCAGGCGCAGGCCAACTATCTCGAAATGTACCGGCTCATCAGCGAACTCGTCGCCTACCGCACCGAGACCCCCGGCGACGACGTCACCAGCGTCTTGATCGCCACCCGCGACGAGGACGGCTCCCAGCTGATCGAGAAGGAACTCGTCGACACCTTGATGCTCGTCATCAACGCGGGGCACGAGACCACCGTAAACCTGCTCGACCAAGCGATTTTCGCGCTGTTGACCCATCCGGAACAGCGCGCCGATGTGGTCGAGGGCCGGGTGCCCTGGTCGGACGTGGTGGAGGAGACGCTGCGCTACGAGGCACCGGTCGCGCACCTGCCGTTGCGCTACGCGGTCGACGACATCGACATCGGCGATATCCGAATCCCCAAGGGCGAGGCCATCCTCGCCTCCTACGCGGGTGCCGGACGCGACCCGAACCTGCACGGCGCGACGGCCGATCAGTTCGACATCCACCGCACCAACAAGGACCATCTGTCCTTCGGCCACGGCGCCCACCACTGCATCGGTGCACCGCTGGCCCGACTCGAAGCGGCGGTCGCGCTCCCCGCCTTGTTCGAGCGCTTCCCGAACCTCCGGCTCGCGGTGGATCCGGCGGATCTGCAGCCGGTCGGCAGCTTCGTCTCCAATGGTCACCGCCAGCTGCCGGTGTATCTGGGGGAGTAGGTCGCTCTGCGTGGGGTGTCCTCGGACGGCACCCCACGCGTATTCACCCGATGAAGGCCAGCGCGGCCACCGCGAGGGCGATCAGCGCGACCACGTCCACCCACGCGACGCGCTTGGTTTTGTCGTTGAGGTCGCGGAAACCGACGGTGCGGGCAAGCGCGAGAAAGCTGATCAGGCTGATCGCCGCTGCGGTCATCGCGGCCACTCGGATCGGCGCGAAGAGGGCCCCGACGATGACTCCGGCCCCGACCAGCGCGAGCAGCAGCGCACGATGCCGCAGCAAAAGTTCCTGGTCGCGATTGCCGAGCTCGGTGCCGTAAACCGCGGCGGCGCGGCCGGGTGCGCAGGCGACGATGCCGGGAACAATGTGGATCACGCCTATCAGCACAAGCGTTGCCTGCGCGAGGTATTCGAATCGCATGGTCGACCCCTTTCCGTTGGTCGTGCAAGCATGGCGAGCATGGGTGGTGCGGCACTTCCAGAAACACGCTGTCTTACGACGGTGTGGTTGTGGCCCGGGCACGCGGTGTATCGAGGCCCCTCGCTGCGGCTCGACGCGCACTGTGGCTCGGTGCTGTGCCTGGCGGTAGGCATCGATGCGCCGTTCACGCTGTGTGCCGACGGGTCGGCACGGACTGCTCGTACCGCGCTGATTCCACCCCGGATGGTCCATCAGGTCGTGGCTACCGGCGGGCAGATGCTGTTCTGCTATATCGATCCCAGCTCGCCCCGGGCGAAGACGAGCTGGGACCGGATGACCATCCGTTTCCATGGATTCGGGTTGGACCACCGCGACGAACCCGACCTGATAAGCCTTGCCGCACAGGTGGATTTCGACCCTGCCGCCGCAGTCGACCTGGCGTGTGGTCCGGGGGCGGCGCCCATCGATACCAGGATCGCGGCCGCGGCGGCGATGCTGCTGGCGCACCCGGCCCGGGCGAACTCGGCCGCCGAACTGGCCGCCGAGGCGCACCTGTCGACCTCACGGTTCCTGCACCTGTTCGCCCGGCACGCGGGCACCAGCTTCCGCCGCTACCGAATGTGGGCGCGCATGCTCAGCGTCGGCCGTGCCATCGCGAAGGGCGCGGACCTCACGACCGCCGCCGCGGACGCGGGTTTCGCCAGCCCCTCGCACTTCAGCGATACCTTCCACGCCATGTGCGGACTCACTCCCAGCGCGCTGCTCGCTGGTGGCGTCCGGATCGTCGTGCTCGACTCGTTGGCAGCAGGCAGGCGGTAAGGGTTGTGGCCGAGAGGGTTTCGATGTTGCTCTGATCATCAACCCAGGAACGAGTGGTTGCCGTCATGGTGCGTGGTGCCGGTGTGCCGGGGCAGTGCCGCGCCAGCGTGGCGAAGAATTCGTCGGGGTCGAGCAGGGTCTCCGGGGTGTGCACGCCGGGTTTGGTGGGCAGTCCGAGGGCGGCTACGGCGAGCGGGACGCCGGTGATTTCGGCCATGGACAGGCCGGGGACGTGTGCCAGCGCGGTGGCGGCAGTGCCGGGGGCGCCGTCGTGAGTCCCGCTGAGCACGGCGAACAACGGCGGAAGCGCGCCGGGGCGCAGGCCGTCCGCCGGATCGGAGGGCAGTCGCCGTTCGGCCGCTTCGACAGTCCGCGCTGCCGCGGCTGCGGTGAGGATGTGGTGGTCGACGCAATAGCGCAGTGCCGCAAGCGCTGTGATGATCCAGCGGTGGCCGACTACCACATTGACGTTGTCGCGAGCGTGTGGGTAATCCCGATGCAGGGTGACGGCCTCGGGATGTCCGAAGCTCCAACCGCAGCCCGGTCCGAGCCCTGGATAGTGGAATCGTTTCTGTGCCAAGGCGGGCCGGTCGACCAGTCGACCGTCTCGCAGTATCCGGATCGTGCCGGTGATCTGCTGAATCCCATGCGCGACAGCCGCATTCGGTGTTCCGGCCGCTTCGGCAGGTGACGCCGTCGCCACGTCGATGCTCCACCCGGTGATGATGTCGGCCACGGTGTCGAGTTCGCGAGCCGCGGTCACCGCGAGCAGATTGGCGATTCCGGGACTGGCTCCCATGCCGACCAGTGCAGTGACCCCTGCCGTCCGCGCCTCTTCATCGAGCTCGAGCATCTGCAGAGTTGGTTCCCAATCGTCGCAGATGTCGATGTAGTCGCGGCCCGCCTCGATCGCCGCCGACAGAATCCGCGCCCCGAAGCGAAAGTACGGACCTACCGTATTCACCACGAGGTCGCAGTCGCGCAGGGCGGTGGCCAGCCCGGCCGCATCGAGCACATCGACACTGATCCCGGATACCTTCGGGCCCAGTCGATCTGCGACTGTCAGCGCCTTGCGCTCGCAAAGGTCGGTCACCACAACATGTTCGACAGCGTCATCCTCGGCGAGGACGCGCGCGGCAACCCGCCCCATCTGACCAGCGCCACCGAGCAGCAGGATTCGCATCTCTGCCCTCCATATCTATTTACCTATCGTGGCAGTAAATAGACCTGGAATGCATTATTCGGCGGTCGAATTCCACTCGGTTCCGCATCGGCTTGGATCAGGCGAATTGCGCGAGCAGCCGCGCGTCCAAGTCCCGCAGATAGTCGCTGCCGTAAGGGCCGTGCTCGAGCCCGATCAGCAATGCGTCCGGCAGGTCCTGCTCGATCTGCGGTGAGCGCGATCCGGCGGCGAGCGCGATCGTCGCGACGGTATCCACATCGCCGGTGAAAGCCACTGAGACACGCAGGATTTCGCTGAGGCTGCTGCTCGAGGTCAGCGCGGTGAGCGCGGCGCGCACGCTCATCCAGCCCTTCGATCCGACCTTGCCGCGCCACGGTCGCGCCCAACTCGGGTCGAGCTGAGCACCGAGCCAGCCGGGCAGGTCGCCCACCGGCCCGAGCTCCCGATGGCAGTAATGCACAGCCAGCGCGGCGGCCTGCGCCGCCGAGATCCCACCGGGAGTGTTGTGGGTGACGCGCGCCTGCACCTCCGCGTAGTGCAGCACCTGATCGACCGTCGGTAGCAGGCCGATCGGCCCGGCACGCATGGCGGACCCGCTCTTGTCGCTGGACGGATCGATGCGGCGCAACAGGTCCGCGCCGGTGTGCACGGTGTCGAGGAATTGCTGAAACCGAGTGGCGTAACCGTCGCGCGGGTCACGGTGATAAGCCCGCACGAAGTGGTCGGCCAGTTGCACGGGCTCCCACGGCTCACCGGAGACCATCAGTTCCGCGATGGCCAACGTCATCTGAGTGTCGTCGGTATACGCACCCGGCCGGACGCCCAGATGCGTCGGATGCTGGATGTACGCATCCAACGTGTTGTATTCGGCGACAAGTCTCGGATCGGCGTACTCGAAACCCGCCCCATACGCGTCACCAACGGCCAACTCGACCAGCATTCGGTCCCCTCCCAGCATCCGATTCTACAGTGCAGCAGGATAACTCGAAGCTGGTATGGGCTGGCCGAGCTGCCGCCGAAGATCACCGTCGAGACCGCGGAGGCGAGCCAGCGTGTTCAGTGGGACTCTGCTCGGCGTTCCTGAACTGCCGCAACGAAGTTCGGATGCGCGAAGACGATCAGTTGGTTTGCCGGGTCTGCCATCCAGACATCTGCGAAGTAACTGGATCGCTTCCACAGGACCACCGCGAGGAATAGCAGGATGGGAAAGCAGCCGGGCAGGATCGCGAAGGCGAGCGGTAAGTAGAACTGCTGGGCAGCGAAATAGCGAGCGACAATGGTCGCCCCGATCGTTATCGCAATCACGAGCAGCAGGAGCAACGCGATGCGCCGGTATCGGCGAACATCGTGCAGGCAGTACACACAGGCCGGGCAGGCGAATCGGACCAGCGCCCGCACCCCGCCGGTCCGGTATTTCCGCGATGTACTCAGGGACCGAAGAACGGACCCCACACTCGGAATCTCCGATCCCGGCCCACTGGAACTCACTGTGAATGGCCGACTTTCCGCGGCGGGCTCGCCGTGTTCGCTACACACGTCGGGCATGGCCTCCACGAGAATCAGTTCGAGCGGCGCCGCCGCGAACACCGGCGCACGATCCGGATTGATATCCGTCTCGAACAGCACCTGCTGCCGCCGCGACCCACTCGGTGCACTCGACATCAATAGTCTTCCCGCACTTGTCGATTCACTCCAGCCACCCACGCTGGCGGCGGTCCTGGAAGTACTCGTCGTCCTCGTCTGGTTCATCGGGGGAGACGATGCGGTCGCGATTGGGCTTGCGTGTTCCTGGCAGCACGGTATCCGCGGGTGCGGACGGTGGCGTTCGGTCGGTCGGTGGTGTGCTGTCGGTCGAGGGCTGGGCATCGGGCGGCTGGTTGCGCAGCCGTTCCAGCTCGGCCTCACCTTGCGCGGCAAGGCTATTGCGTTCGTCCGCAGGCATTTCCGCGAACTTCTGCATTGCCGCGGGCAGCGTTCGATCGAGGACCCGATTGAACGCATCGCTACCCATCAGATCGCGGGCACTGCCTTTTCCTTCGAGGATGCCGCGAATCTGGTTCTTCAGCTGCGGATCCGGGCTGCCATCCAGCAGCACCTTCAATGCACGCGAGAGTTGACGAGAGACGGCCAGATCGCCGCGGGCGAGATCATGAATCGGCTCGGGTGAATTCACGTCAGGCCCCCGGATGGTCGTAGGTCTTGCCGGGGAGCGAAGGCAGGTCGGTGGACTGGATCAGGCCGGCCGCACCATGGATGAGCCCGCCGACGCCTTCCAGGACAACGACTCCCTTGGTGAATGTTTCGACCAATCGACCGAATTCCGCGATGACCCGCAGCGTGGTCGCGGTTGCCGCCGCGACCAATGCGGCGGTGGCGACGAGTCCTACGCCGGTGAGTGCGGAAGCCTCTGCCGCGGCCCATTCGATTACCGCGATCGCGGCCATATCCAGCACGGTCTGCGCCGCGTCGCTGAGCGACTTCGCGATGAAGTACGCGGAGTTCGCGTAGCTGTTGATCTGGTCGGCCATATCCCGCAATGGACCCGCTTGAGCGGCCACAGCCTTGGCGAAATCGGTGAAGTACGACTGAGCGCTGGTGGCCGCGTTGCCGTGCCAATGGGGATCGACGGCCTTGGCCGCGTTGCCGATCTCTTCGGAGTAGCTGGAACTGTAGGCCGCGAGGTTCTCCACCGCCTTGCCTGCCTTCTGCAGGGCTTCCCAGTCACCGGCGATCTTCGTGGCGACGAACTCCACCGGATCCGTCCCGATGACGTTCTTGCACCAGGTCTGGACCCAATAGGTCGGCGAGATCGCGTTGAAGGTGAGCAGGAACTCGAAGTTGTCCGAGATCGGGTCGTCCGGCTGCGGTTCGGTCAAATGCTCGACCGGAGTCTTCGCCATCACTTGCCTCCCGGATAGGTGGCGTCCAACTCCGCGGCCCTGGCAGTGTCCGTGGTCCGATACACCTGAGCGACATTGGACAGTTCGCTCGCCGCGGACGCGGTCAGCTGTCCCAGTGCCGCGTAGTTCGGCTGCAGCTTTTCCAGCGTCGAACGGATTGCCTTGGCGCCGATGGGGAAAAGCCCCCCGTCGCCGAATGCGCCGGCGTCTACCTCCAGCCATTGTTTGAGGTACGACGCGGTCGCCGCATTTTCCTGCGCCAGCTTCTGCAAGCTCGCAGAGAATTTGTCCACTTGGGCCGGAGCCACGCTGAACTTGTCGGTCATCGAAATCCCTCCCCCGGGCCGGTGCTTCTTGGATTCTGCCCGACATCGATATACGAACTTCGGCAAGGGTAGGCGATCGGTGCGACCGCCCTTCTCGCTGGCCTACGACCGGCGACGCACTGTGACGTGGGTATCTCGTCTCGGGAGTTGCCGCTCCAGGCATGATCCTCGGTCGTCCACACGTGGCAGGTCGGCCACCGGCCGAGGCTAGGATCCCCGGGGTGTCTGTACCGAAAGCCGAATTGCATCTGCACATCGAGGGAACGCTGGAGCCGGAGCTGGCCTTCGCGTTGGCCGAGCGTAATGGGGCCGAGCTGCCGTTCGCGTCGGTGGATGAGTTGCATCACGCCTATCGGTTCGAGGATCTGCAGTCGTTCCTCGACCTGTACTACCGGCTGACGGACGTGCTCCGGGTCGAGCGGGACTTCACCGACTTGGCCGAGGCGTATCTGGTCCGTGCCCGCGCGGCCGGCGTCCGGCATGCCGAGATCTTCTTCGATCCGCAGGCGCACACGGCCCGTGGGGTGCCCTTCGCGACCGTCATCGACGGTTTGTGGGCGGCGCTGCGTGACAGCGAGCAGCGGTACGGCATCACGACGAAGCTCATCCTGTGCTTCTTGCGCGACCTGTCGGTCGAATCCGCCCTCGAAACCCTCGAGGCCGCCGAGCCGTACCTCGATCGGATCGTCGCGGTCGGACTCGATTCGGCGGAGGTCGGTCATCCGCCCGCCAAGTTCGCTGCGGTCTATGAGCGGGCTCGCGAGCTTGGCCTGCGGGCAGTAGCGCATGCCGGCGAGGAGGGCCCGGCGGCGTACGTGGCCGAGGCGTTGGATGTGCTCCGCGTCGAACGCATCGACCACGGCATCCGGGTGCTGGACGATCCAGCACTGGTCCAGCGCCTGGTACGCGAGCGAATCCCGCTGACCGTCTGCCCGTTCTCCAACGTGCGGCTGCGGGTGATCGACAAGCTCGCCGATCACCCGCTGCGCCAGATGCTGGATCTCGGTCTGGTCGCCACGGTGAACTCCGACGACCCGGCCTATTTCGGTGGCTATGTGCAGGACAACTTCGACGGCATCCGAGACGCCTTGGACCTGACCGCCGATCAGCTGCGCACCCTGGCTCGCAACTCCTTCGAAGCCTCGTTCATCGATGAGCCGACCCGCGCCCGCTACCTCGACGAGGTCGACGCCTACCGGTTCTGACCCGACTAGGCGCCGACGAGGCAATCCGGATGAAAGCTGTTCGGGGACCGCGTTATCTGCGGGCGAGGCAGATCGTCAGGCCGTTCGTGACGCCTGGATCGAAGGTGATCCAGGCGGGTGACTTCGCCGGACAATTGCCGTCATTGGACTCGTGCCGGTCGATCACCTCGTGGGTGGCGGCCGGGTCCGCGCAGTCGACGCGTCGGGACCGGTCCGCGGGGCCGGTACCGCCGGAGGCGACGCAGTCACCGACCTTCGAGTAGATGACGGCGTTGTCGGCGGCCGGGCCGAGGCAGATCGCCAGCACCAGATCCGCCTTGTCGTTGTGTGTCATCGAGAAGGCGTTGGCGCCCAACACATCTGGACACTGTGGCTTCGTCGGCCGTTGATGCAGCGCGCGGACCGTCAGCACCCGAAGGTTGGCATCCGGAGAATCGCACCGCACTATCTGGCGCAGCTCCCTGGTGGTGCAGTCGCCGACCTGTGCCGAGTCGAGATTCTGCGGATCGTTGACAACCGCGCACAGCACGATGGCTCGCCCGCCAAGTGAAGCTTGTGCGAACGCCTGCCTGGCTTTCGGTTGATCACGGCACGCCTGATCGGTAACCGGAACCTGTCGATGCAACTCGATGCTCAGCACCCGGGTCGACTTGTTGGCCGCGCACGGAATGCGATGCACGCTGTCACCCGCGCCGGTGACCTCGACGCAGTCGTCGGGCTGCAACGCGCCAGGATCATTGGTGTTGAACCGGGTCGGGGTCAGGCACAGCGCAACCTCGGCGTTCGGCCCCGGAGTATCGCCGACGGCCTTGGTGACGTCGGAATACTTCATGCACGCCGACTCCATCGGCCACATCACCGCCTCACGAGCCGTGATGCGATACGTCGCTTTGCTGTCGGCACAGCCGTATTCGATCGGTATCGCGGTGTCGATCGAAACACAGTCACCGACCGCCAACGCTATCGGTTCCGGCCGGAGCAGAAAGTAGCCGCCGACCGACACCGACCCGACCAGCACGAGCACCGCGACCAACGCGAGCCACACCCACTTCCGCCGCCCACTCGGCCGCGCAGTGGCTTCAGGCATTGGACCCGGTTGCCCGGCAGGCGACGCCCCCGGATCACCCATCCACAGCTGCCCACCGTCGGGAACCCCATACGGCGTCTGACCATCGCCGGGCCCACCACCCGCACCCGAATCGACATGGTTGTACCACTGGTCTTGCACGATCTTCCCCCACCGGCCGAACCCTCAGCCCTCGAGCACCCGCGCACCCACGCGGAACCGATGATCATACCGCGCGAAGAACCCACCGCAACCGCTCGAAAGTTGTTCAGGCATAACCGCATCGATGAACCCCGCACCGTACGGCCCCATAACAATCACGCTGCGGGTATTTCGTGTTGAACCGTCTTGCAACGTGATTCACTCGAAGGGTGATCTCTTCCGCTGGCTGTTCATCGAGACGATGAGCGGAGCGGCGAGTGCGAGCGCGGATGGCAGGGCCGCACCGGCATGACGTTCACCGACGAAGCGGTGTATCGGGTCGATTGCGTGACCTACCGCTTCGACGGGGCGGGGAGCGTGCTCGTCGTGATGAGGATGGAGGTGCGCAGATGCGACTGCGGACAGCGATAGGGCGAGGGGTGCGGGGAGGTATCGCGGGGGTTGCGATGGTGCTGGCCTTTTCGGCCGTGCCCTGGCCTGCGGTGGCGGATGTGCCAGCCGGTGGGCATGGTTCGGTCGTCTCGACGCGCCCGCTGACCGCAGATCCCGGTATCCCCGGGGCGCGCAACTATCTGGTGTCGTATCGGTCGGTGGATGTGCATGGGCAACCTGTCGAGGTATCGGGCACCCTGGCCGTGCCGCAAGGCCAACCGCCTGCGGGCGGTTGGCCACTGATCTCCTGGGCGCACGGCACCACCGGCGTCGCCGATGTGTGTGCGCCCTCACGTGATACGGGTCCGGACTATCTCTCCCACGACTACACCTCGCTGGTGCGCGGCGTGCAGGCCAAGTGGGTGGCGGCCGGTTATGCGTTGGCGCAGACCGACTATCAAGGGTTGGGCACCGACGGTGCGCACGGCTATCTCATCGGTACGGCCGAACAGCGTGCCGTCGCCGACTTCGCGCTCGCGGCCCACGACATAGATCCGTCCGTCGGCACTCGTTGGGTTGCGATCGGTCACTCCCAGGGCGGGCAGGCCGCCGTCTTCGCTGACGCGCAAGCGCAGGATTGGGTGCCCGAGTTGCAGTTGCTCGGTGCGGTGGCGTTGGCTCCGGCCTCCCATCTCGGCCCGGCCGTCGAGGCGGCGAAGGTAGCGGCAACCTCCGGTGGCGCCCAGCTGCCTGGAAATGCTGCGTTCCTACCGCTGCTGATTCGCGGTGCGCAGACCGTCGCCGAGATCGATCCGGCCAGATTCCTGACTCCCAAGGCACTGGCGCTGTTACCGCAGGCTGACGATCGTTGTATCGGCCAGTTGCGCGGCGACGATTCCTGGGGTGGTCTGCGCGCGGGCGAGGTGTTCACTAGGGACGCCGACATCAAAGCACTCACTCGCGTCCTCAACGACAACGACCCGAGCTCCCTGACCTTCACCACCCCGCTGCTGGTGTTGCAGGGCCGCAGCGACACCACGGTGGCGCCTCAGGGCACCGATGCGATGGTCGCCCAGCAACGTTCGTCCGGCCAGCCCGTCAACTACCGCAACTACCCGGGCATCGATCACCGCGGCGTCCTAGATGCGTCGTTCGACGACGCGCTGGTCTGGGTGAACGCCCGCTTCGGCCGCTGATCCGTCGGCCCGGTCCGGGTCTCTTGCCGTCCAAATGGCCCGGCCTCGTGCAGATTTGGCGAGAGCACGGCGACTGCGAATTATGAAAAACGCCTCTGACCAGCCGATTAAGGCGGTCAGAGGCGTTTGCCACTGCGGAGGATAGGGGATTTGAACCCCTGAGGGCGTTAACCCAACCCGCGTTCCAGGCGAGCGCCATAGGCCACTAGGCGAATCCTCCGTGGAGCAGCATACCGGGTGGGGGACGCTTGACGCCAAACGGGTCCGTTCGGACCAGGAAAGTCCCAGTTCGGCCCGGTTTTGACCCCGTTTCGGGTACCCGGCGCAGAGGGGTGGGCGCGGGAGCGGCTACACTGGCCGACGGATCCCGCGCGGCGCGCATCCTGTGAACTCCCCCAGGGCCGGAAGGCAGCAAGGGTCAATGGGCTCTGCCGGGTGCGCGGGGTCCCCTTATTTTTTGAGGGGCCCGCCAGGCCTGCCGCCCGGCTGTCGAATAACGCCTCCAAATCCGAGCAACGCACGGGTAACGTGAACTACGGTCCGGCGACGCACGATGCGCTCGGCGGGCTGGCACGTCCGGCCGCCGCACATCGGTCCGGCCACAACCCACGTCCCCGCTGCTTCGAAAGGCTGCCCAGGATGCCCCGGCAAACGCAGATCGGTTTGATGAGCCACGAGGAACTCGTGTCCGAACACGAGACTCAGCACGCGAACTATGCGACGCTCAAGACCGAGAAGCTCACGCTGGACCTGACCCGAGGTAAACCCTCGCCGGAACAACTCGACCTGTCGCTGGACCTGCTTTCGCTGCCCGGCGACGGCGACTACCGCGACGGCACCGGCACCGACTGCCGCAATTACGGCGGCCAGCACGGACTTCCGGAGTTGCGTGCGATCTTCGGCGAGCTGCTCGGCATCCCGGTGGACAACCTGCTGGCCGGCAACAACGCCAGCCTCGAGCTCATGCACGACGTGCTCACCTTCGCGATGCTGTACGGCACCAACGACTCCGAGCGTCGCTGGGCCGCCGAGGACAAGCTGAAGTTCCTGTGTCCGACCCCCGGCTACGACCGGCACTTCTCGATCACCGAGGTGCTCGGCTTCGAGATGATCCCGGTCCCGATGCACCACGACGGCCCGGACGCGCACGCCATCGCCGAGCTGGTCGCGAACGATCCGCAGATCAAGGGCATGTGGGTGGTGCCGAACTACTCCAACCCGTCCGGCGTCACCTTCTCCGAAGAGGTTGTCCGGGAACTGGTTTCGATGCCGGCCGCGGCCCCGGACTTCCGGCTGATCTGGGACAACGCCTACGCCGTGCACCCGCTGACCGATACCGCGGCCCCCGTGTACGACGTGCTCGGGATGGCCGCCGCGGCCGGAAACCCCAACCGCCCCTTGGTATTCGCCTCCACCTCGAAGATCACCTTCGCCGGTTCGGGCGTCAGCTTCCTCGGCGGTTCCACCGCGAACCTGAACTGGTACCTCGGGCATGCGGGCAAGCGGAGCATCGGCCCGGACAAGATCAACCAGCTGCGTCATCTGCGTTTCTTCAAGGACGCCGACGGCGTGCGCGCGCACATGCAGAAGCATCGCGCCATCCTGGAGCCGAAATTCGCTGCGGTGCTGCGAATTCTGGAAGACCGGCTCGGCGCGTCCAAGGTCGCGTCCTGGACGGAGCCGAAGGGCGGCTACTTCGTCAGCCTGGATGTCATGGAGGGCACCGCGGGGCGGGTGATCGCCCTCGCCAAGGATGCGGGCATCGCGCTCACCGCCGCCGGTTCGGCCTTCCCGTTGCGGAATGACCCGGAGGACAAGAACATTCGGATCGCGCCCAGCTTCCCGAAGCTGCCCGAACTGGAGAAGGCGATGGACGGCCTGGCCACCTGCGTGCTGCTCGCGGCCACCGAGAAGCTGCTCGACAAGTAGACGAAAACAGCGGGCGCGTACCGAGGTACGCGCCCGCTGTGGAGTCCGTGGTCAGTTCGGCTTGTGCGCGAGTACCGCGAACATCGTCACCGAGAGGTGGATGTCGCCGCTGGCCGCGCCCGCCTCGAGGTCCTCGACCAGCCGGTCGCGCTGCTCCTCGGTGATCACGCCGCGCGCCACCGCCATCGCGGAGATGCGGGTGACCAGCGAGCCGACGCCGACGGTGCGATCCTGCACCAGCGCGTGCGAGCCGATGTCGTCGATCACCAAGCCCGCCTTGGTCAATTGCCCGGGCAGCCTGCGGCCGGAGAACGGATTGGTGGTCGCGGAGATCAACGTGTCGACCACCTCGCGGACCACCTGACGCTCGCCGGGATGCACGATCGCGGTGCCCCAGTCGCTGTCCATCACCACGACGCGGCCGCCGGGACGCAGCACGCGCGCGATCTCGTTGGCGGCCCGCGCGGGTGCGGTCAGATGCTGAAACACCCGCTCGCACAACGCGGCATCGAAACTGCCCGCGCCGAACGGCAGGCCGTAGGCGTCGCCGGAATGGAACTTGGCCAGTGAACCGGTCTGCGCGGCACGGCGTTCCGCGGAGGCGAGCAGGTTCGGGTCGGGCTCGACGCCCACCGCCGCGCCGCCGGGGCCCACCGCGTCGGCGAAGGCCATCACCTCCGTGCCGGTGCCGGAGCCGATATCGAGTGCGTGTTCGCCGGGACGCAGCGCGAGCGCGTCGTGCGCCCAGTCCCGCAACCTGCGGATACCGGGCAGCGCGGCTTGTAAGTCGCGCACGTCGACGAGTTGATCCTGGCCTGCTCGATCGAAGCGATCGGGGCGCAAAGTGTAGGTGTCCATGGGCCCGTTTCCATCCCTAGCCGTGGCCACCTCGTGGGGTGCCGATGTAGGTACTGCCGTCTGCTGAGGCATGCGGTGGAGCCTACGCGGGGGCCCATAGCGGTGCACGGCAGGGATGTGAGGCCCGTCACGGTGCCGTCGGTCAGGGGTACGTGACGGTGTACAGGTACGCGGTCGCGGCCAGCACCGCGCCGAGTGCGGCCCCGGCGATCACCTGGTCGCGGGTGTGATCGCCGAGCCATACTCGCGACCAGCCGATCAGCGCGGTCAGTGGCAGCGCGAGCAGGAACCACGGCGAAGAGACCAATGCCAGCAGGACTATCGTGCCCGCGCTGACTGCCGTGTGCACGCTGACCTTCCAGCCGCCGAGCATCGTCACGAGGCCGATCCCCACCAATACCGTCAGCGCGGCCACAGTCCAGGCGATCAACTCGCGCGGTGCGCCCTGAACGGTCTCGATCATGAGGCCCGCGTACACGATCGCCAGGATCACCGGTATCACCCAGTGGCGGTCCTCGATCTCGGTCACATGGTGATCGCTCGCGATACCGCGCCGCACACCGGACAGGATGACGATCATCGGGATCACGCCTGAGATCGTCGCGACGAACAATCCCCACGCGGGCGCATCCACCAGGAACCCGGCGACTACCGAGGTGACGGTGTTGGTAATCCACGGTGCCCCGAGTTCGGTCAGCGTCCGCGCGGCCCGCTCCGCCGCCGTCACCGGTTTACCTCCAGCGACTGCCCAGCGGTCACCGCGTACCCCCCTTGCATACCGTCATCAAACCACGCGAAGATCCGCGACGCCTACCTATTTGGACGGGCCGACAGTGCGGTGCGATCGCGATGGGCAGGACGCCTTCACACCGTCTTGACAAGTGAGATGATCGAGTCCGTCCGAGCATATTTGTCACGGTGGGAAGGAATGGCGATGAGTCGCAAGCTTTGCCTGGCGCAAGACGTCGAGGCGGACGAGCTATTGACCGAGGACCACTTCGCCACCCTGCTCGGCATGCTGCTCGACCAGCAGTATCCGATGGAGCACGCCTTCCGCGGCCCGAAGAAGATCGCGGACCGGATGGGTGGCTTCGACATCCACCGCATCGCCGAGGCCGACCCGCAGGAATTCGAAGACCTCTGCGCCACCCCGCCCGCCATCCACCGCTACGGCCGCTCCATGGCGCGGCGCGCCCAGGAACTCGCCCGCTACATCATCGAGAACTACGACGCGAAAACCGAGAACCTGTGGAAGAACGACAAGCCCGACGGCGCCGAGGTGCTGCGCCGGCTCAAGGCGCTGCCCGGTTTCGGCGACCAGAAGGCCAAGATCTTCCTGTCACTACTCGGTAAGCAGCGCGGGGTCCAACCGGTCGGCTGGCGCGAAGCGGCAGGCGCCTACGGCGACGAAGGTTCGCGTCGCTCCGTCGCCGACGTGACGGACGCCGAATCACTGGCCCAGGTACGGGAATTCAAGAAGCAGGCGAAGGCGGCCGCGAAACAGGGGTAGTCGGCGCGGGGATTTCGCGAAATCCGGTGCAGTGGCGGGTTACTGGCAGTGGGCGGGCATTGCCGGGGACGGCGGTTTACCGGATGGTTTTGGGCGGAAGGGAGTGGTCTGATGAGGCGATGTCCAGCGGCGGTCGGGTACTTGCGTCGAGATGTTTCCGGAGCGCGGCAGCAGTGGGATGAGGTGCTGATCCGGAGCCTGGCGCAGCGGTTCGGTTATGACCTCGCCAAAACGGTGGTGTTCGGTGCGGAGACCGAGGATGTCACCGGGCGGTTGGTGACGGTGGCGCGGCGGCTGGATACGGACGCCGTGATCGTGCCGAGCACCGCGCATTTCGAGGGCGACGTGCCCGACGAGCTGGTGCAGGTATGCGATGTCATCACCGTGGCGCCGGAGTACACGTATGCCCGTCGGCCGAGCACCACTTTCGCGGACGGGGTGGAAGGTCCCCGGCCCGCTTGACCTTCGCGACTAACTCACGGCCGACGCTGACGCCGTGAAGGTATTGCATTGGGTCGTGCGGTTCTTGTCCAGACCCGATTCGAACCACTGGCCACCGTTTTCGGAGGTGCCGTGGTCGCGCATGTCACCGGCTTGGTCGCCGCGACCGTAGGCATCCTTGCGCGCGAGGGTGATCTGGGAGTTGGTGAGTGACCCGCCGCCGGAGGACGAGTTGAGGTACATGCCGTCGAAGCAGTTGGCCTGCAACTCGACTCGGCGCGACAGCTCGAGACCGCGGGTGGTGCGGGGGCCCGCATCGGCGCGGTCACTGTTGGCCTTGCGCAGGATGCCGGACATGGCCTGTACGTGGTGGCCGTACTCGTGCGCGAAAACGGACAGGTAGACGACCCAGTTGTCTTTGAAGAAGTCGGTCTGCAGCTGACTGATCGGCATATAGATGGTTTTGTTCGCCGGGCAGTAGAAGGCGGCGAAGTTGCTGGTCGAGCCGGTGCACGGGGTGGTGATGCCGGTGGTGGTCGCGCTGACGTTGAGGGCAGGCGCGGTGAACGGCAGATTCGCCTTCTGCAGCACCGGTTTCCAAGCCGCCTCGAGGCAGCCCGCGGCGCTTTCGAAGAACTTGCGTGCGGCGTCGACCTGCGTGCCCCACGGGGAGTACGCGCAGCGTGACGGGATGAGCGTCGCGCTCGGGTCGGCCAGCAGTGGATTAGCGCCGGTCTCGGCCGGGCCAGTGGCGCCGTCGGGGGCGAAGGTGAGGCTGGGTGCGGGACCCGTCGCGGCGCTGTTGTCCTTGCCGGTGGATATCGCGTTGCGCACCAGGCCGCCTGCGACCAGGAAGACCACGACGACCAGCACGGCGATCCACGCGCCGCCACCACCGGACCGGCGGCGCGGGGTGTGCGGCGGACGTCCGGGCGGACCGTAGGGCATCGGCGGCGGTGCGCGATGCCCGGGCGGCGGACCGTATCCGGGCGGCGAATAACCAGGCGGCGGACCGTATCCCGGTTGCTGGCCGTAACCGGGCTGCTGGCCGTACCCCGGTTGCTGCCCGTATCCCGGCTGCTGGCCATAACCTGGCTGTCCCGGCGGCGGCCCGTATCCGGGCGGCGGACCGTAACCCGGCGGCGGACCGTATCCGGGCCCAGCGGGCTGTCCGTACCCGGGCGGGGGCGGAACAGGTCGCCCACCAGGCGGAACCGGTCCATATCCGTACGGTGGTTGTGTCACGCCCCCGTACCCCCTCGTCTCAATGATCACCGACAGCCGATGACGCAGAATAGCAAGCTGTCTAAAGTAGGCAGCCATGCTGACTTTTCGGGGGGGCGCCGTAGGCGCGCTGCTGCTCGCCACCGTGGGATTGCTCGCGACCGCCCCGATCGCCCACACCCAGCCCGCCCCGAGCGGTGTCACCATCATCGCCGATCTGAAGCTCAGCCGCGAGGGCGTGCTCGAGGTGGTCGAACAGGTCGATGTGCCCGCGGACGGCTCGTTCCGGATGTCGCTGCCGTTGCGGCTGAAGGTGAATGACGACGTCGAGCGCTATTTCAAGGTCACCGACGTCGACACCAAGGGCGCGGGCACGGCGACGGTGGCGAACGATCAATTCACCATCGAGGCGAAGCCAGGGGAGTCGACGTTCACCTATTCGGTGCACAACCTGGTCAATGACGCACCGGGCAGTCAGGTGTTCAACTGGCTCGGGGTGATGGGCAGCGATATCGCGTCGATCAGCGCCACGCTGATCAGCCCGAGCTTCGAAATGGGCATCGTGGACTGCAAACTCGGCCCGCCCGGCAACACCAGACCGTGTGCCGACGTGAAGACCGAGGTCGACGGCGTGCTCCATCTGGAGCAGACCGATCTGAAAAAGGGTGACGCGATCGACCTCACCCTGCAGCTGCCGCCGGGCAGCGTGCCGAGCAATGCCGATGTGCGCGACACAGGCGCTTCGGGACCGTTCGCCATCACCGCGCCGGTGCTCATCGCGTTCGGCGTGCTGCTGGTCGCGCTGGCCGGTCTTGCCGCCTTCGTACTGCGCGCTCGCCGCCGAAATGCCGCTGCCGCAACCGGATCGGAGACACTCGATCCGCTGGTGCGCGACGGTGAGCGAGTGCAGTTCACCTCCCCCGACGGTGTACTGCCCGGCGAGGCGGGCCTGCTGCTGGACGAGCACGTCGACCCGGTCGATATCGCCGCCACGGTGGTGGATCTCGCGGTGCGCCGGTACATCTGGATCACGCCGCTCGGCGAGACCGACTGGCGGATCACCCGGGTGAACGCGCCCGACGACCAGCTACGTGACTACGAGAAGGTCGTCTATCGGGCGTTGCTACCCGACGGCACCGACGCCGCCACCATCACCGAACTGCGCGCGCCGGGACGGGTGCAGTCCGGACCGGTGCGTACCGCCCTCGTCGCCGACGCGGTCGCCCGCGGCACCTTCCTCGACCGCCGCCGCCCCGGCCTGGCGCTCTGGCTGGGCGGCGCGCTGATCGTCGCCGGTATCGCCGCGACGATCGCCCTGGCCCTCACCTCGGGCCACGCACTGGTCGGTGTGGCGATCGCGCTGGCAGGCCTCGCTACCGTGCTGCTGCCCAAGTACCTGCCCGTCCGGACCACCCACGGCCTCGCCCTGACCGGCCAGATCCGCGCCCTCCAGCGCGGCCTGGAATCGACCAGACGCGAACAGGTCCCACCCATCGATCAGGAAACGGTCTTCTCCCGCGCCCTGCCGTTCATGGTGATCGGCGGCCGCGCCGACAACTGGATCCGCGCCTTCCGCGACCTGAACCCCTCCGCCGACTCCCAACCCGGCCTCTACTGGTTCGGCGGCTTCGACCGCGACCGCAACCTCCAACGCTTCGCAGGCCACTTCCCCTTCTTCATCACCGCCCTGGAAGCCCTCTTCGCCACCGCGGGCGACCCGCACCGCTAGCGCCGACTCGCACTTGACGCAGGTTGCGTGCTCTTGACGCAGGCTGCAACCTACGTCAAGAGGATGCTTCGTACGTCAAGTCGTGGGGCTCGAGGCGGTGGAGGGCGCGTCGGTGTGGAGGTCGGTCGACTCGGTGCAGGCCTTGGGAAAGTTATTGCGGGGCAGGGTGATCCGCGGGGTGTGTGGCGGGGGGTGAGCGCTTTGCGTTGACGATGGTGCGGCGGAGTAGGGCGCGGGCGGTGGCCAAATCGGCTGCGCGGCGGTCTAATTCGGTTAGGCGGTCCTGTAGTGCGGGTAGGACGTGGGGGCAGGTGCGGAGTGCGCCGTTGTCGGTGGTGCAGGGGAGCAACTGGCCGATGACGCGGGTGGGGAGGCCGACGGCGAGTAAGGCGCGGATTTGGGTGACGCGTTGCTCGGCGGACTCGTCGTAGTCGCGGTAGCCGTTGCTGCGGCGTTCGGCTGCGAGTAGGCCTACGCGTTCGTAGTAGCGCAGTAAGCGTTCGCTGATGCCGGTGCGGTTGGACAGCTCACCGATCAGCATGATTTGACCTTGTCATGGTGTCAGGGATCAACACTCGGCGGTGCAACTCGATTCCTGAGGAGGACCGTTGATCATCGACGCGCACAGCCACGTACACGTTCCGGTCGAGGACCACATCGCGCTGCTCGACGAGGCAGGTGTGGACAAGACCGTGCTGTTCATGTCCAGACCGCATCCCGAACGAGCTCGAGACCTGGCCGCGCTGCGTCAGGAGATGGACCTGCTGCACCGGGCGCTCGCGGGAGGCGGTGGTGCGGGCCGCGAAACAGCCTGGCGTGAACTCGATGCGGCGCTCACCGCATACCCGGACCGATTCATCGGCTTCGGCTCGGTGCCGCTCGACGCACCCGATGTCGGCGAGCTCGTCGAGCGCGACGTGGTCGGCCGAGGGCTGCGCGGTATCGGTGAGCTGACACCGCCGCCGGATCGGGCAGCGCTACTGGAGCCGGTATTGCGGGCCGCCACCGACCACGATGGGCTTCCGGTGGTCGTGCACGGTGCCGCGCCCACGACCGCCGCCGATCTGCGCACCCTCGCGGACTTGGCGCGCCGCTATCCACAGGTGCCCCTGGTGGTGTCCCAGCTCGGCGGCGCGTACTGGATGGACGCCATCGAGCTGGTCCGCGACACACCCAGCATGTACCTCGAACTATCCACCGCCAGTATCGTTTTCGCCGTCCGCCTGGCCATCACGGAGATCCCGGAGCGCACCCTCTTCGGCTCGGACGCACCCTACGGTGACCCGGTTACCGCGCGCATCACCGTCGAGCGGGCCACTCGTTCGGCAGCAGTGCGCGAACTGGTTCTCGGCGGAACCGCTCAGCAGCTGCTGGGCTGACGCCGGATCTTCGCCGGTCGGCTGCTGAGCGGTCTCCGGTCGCTGTCAGTCGGTCAGCGCCGTCCGGCGGATAGCGGCGAGCGGGTCCGCGTAGAGCACGCTCAGTGAGGTGACCACCGCGGCGAATTCCTGGACCTTGCCGCCGAATCCGCTGATCCGGATGTCGGTGGGCGGGAGGGTGGAGCCCTGGTTGAACGCGCGCGCCACGTGCGTGACGGCGGGGCGGTAGCCGGTGAAGGCCTGGCCGCCGAGGATCACCCGGTCCGGGTTGAGCATGTCGCGGACCATGGCCACGGTGTTGCCGAGGATGGTCGCGCGTTCGGCGAGCAGCTCACGGGCCGGTTCCGAACCCGATTCGGCCGCACGATACAGATCCAGGATGGTCGAGCCCGCGGTTCCGTTGTGCGCCGGGATGATTCCGCGCCCGACCGCCCGCGAGTGCAGCGAACGATCGCCGACGGTCACCTCGAGGCAACCGCGCCTGCCGCAGGTGCATTCGACGTCGGAGCCGGTGGGTAGGTGCGCGATCGAGCCGGGCCCGTTGCTCGGCGTGTGCACGCGACCGTCCAAAGTCACCGCGACACCGGCGGTTTCGCGAACGTAGAAGTACAGGCTGCTGCCGCGTTCCGGACCGGCGACGCGACCGTTGGCCGCATCGCGCGATTCGATGGTGGGCAGCAACAACTCCGAGGCCGCCATCGCCTCGACGTGCGGCGCCACCGACACCGGCAGCTCGAGTACCTCGCCGAGCACGGCGCCGATCTGCGCGCCCTGCCATTCCAGCTTGGGATGGTCGACCACGCCGGTGAGCGGATCGACCCGCCCGCCGATGGCGACGCCCGCCCAGAGCGGCTTGCGCCGATGCCACCGCTGCAGGAACGCCTTGGCGCTGCGCGCGACGGTGGTGGTGGCGAATTCCTGGCCGGTCTGCGGGGTGGCGATGGCCAGGCCGCCGAGGATGCGGCCGCGCAGGTCGGCCGCCACGATCTTGGTGACCGCGGCGCCGATGTGGATGCCGAGGGTCAGGTACGCCTCGTGGTCGATCTCGAAGGGCACCCGCGGTCGTCCGACCGCACCCGACGCCGTCAGGTCGGGCCGTTCGCGCAGCAAACCGGCGGCAAGCAGCGCGGACACCTGGCGGTTGACCGTGGCGATGCTCAAACCCGTTGACCGCGCGGCATTGTCACGCGAGACGGGACCGCCGGTGGCGGACCGCAGCACCGCGGCCGCCGGGTTGTCGGCGATGCGCAGTTCCGGGGCGACCACGGGTCGCTGGACCCGAATGCGGCCGCTGGCAACCCTGGTGCCGGATCGTTCAAGGGTAGGAAGGGACATGGTGAAGATTCCTTGCCGAGGTCCCGCGCCGGGCGAGACGTGCCTACATGGGCGACTAGGCAGCAAACGAGCCGGAAGAAGGGCTCAGCTGCAGCAAGGGCGACAACACAGTTCGCGCGTCAGCGGCAACCGCAAACCGAGCGCAGCGGTCACATAGGTGACCCGCAGTGCGTTCGAGCGGCCAGCAGACATGTAAATGAAATTAACACCGGTGACCGCAACTCACCAAGCCTCAACCCGCCGCTGTGTTCTCGCACACACCGTTTCCCCAGGTCGCGGACGAGCGTTGGCGATACGTGGTCCGCCATTGGCCGCCGTGGCACGCAGAAAGCTCTACCCGGGCGCGCATGGGCACGCCCGGACGGAGCCGATCATCAGCTCGCGCCGAGCGGACAACGGCCGCTCCGAGCCGGAGCCGAGCGGGTCGCGGACGAAAGCCCCGCCCAGGCGAGCGCAGTTCTGGGTGGGACGTGCTCAGGTCAGCGAGACTTAGATGGGCCACCCGGCCGCTCGTGCGGCATCGACCGCCGCTGCCTCGGCCTTGTTGGCCTTGATGCGATTCTCGACCGTATCGCCGGGGGCCGTGTCCCTGAATTCGGCCTCTGCGGCCGCATCGGCTGCCATATCGGCTTCCATGTCGTCACCGTGCGATTCCGTCGATTCCGGCATGTCCGGATGCTCGCCGGCCAGCAGCCGGGCGCGGGCGCGGGCGGCCGCGGCGGTTGTCTTGGCGTTCAGCAACTTCGGTGGGAGGGTTTTGTCGTCATGCTTGTCGACGGTGCCACCCCCGGATTTCTTGTACAGGTAGTTGCTCAGCGACTTATCCGGCTCCGGGTCGGACGCGGACTCGACCTTGACCGGGTCGAAGTACAGAGCGCCCCCTTTTTCGGCCGTGTAGAAGCCGGTGTAGTAGGCGGCACGGATCGCCGCGTTTTCGTAGGCGCTCACGCTGCCGGTATCCGAAAACTCGGCGTCGCCGAACAATGATTGCTGCGTTTGCGGTTCGACACCCTGACCTGTTTTCAGTTTGAAGGGTGTGATCTTTTCCGGATCCTCCGAGACCGGGACGCTGCTGCGCCGGGCCTCCGCGCTCTGAACTCGCAACTGTCCACACTTGTCGACGGCAACCGGGTCAGGTTTTTCTTCGGCGTCGCGTTCCTGCTGGTCTGTACACAGTGTCGGTGGCCCGGCGAGCGCGATGGCCGGCGTCGGAATCATGAGACCAACCCCCACGACGAGCGTGGCACGTGCGAGAACGCGTGAACTGACGAGCATGGATCCTCCAAGTTCGTTGTGCGCTGTTCGGTACCGAGGTACTCGGTCCCGATTCCTTCGCCCTCTTCGTCAATTCTTTGCTTCGCCCTGGATTCACCGTACGAGGAGACATTCGTACCCATCGGCATTCGGGATTGGTTGGGCGAGGCGTTCGCACGCGAAAAACCCCGCCCAGCGAGAGGATGCTGAGCGGGGTTTTGTCGCGGCAGTGGCGACCGCGCCTTACTTCGCCGGGGCGAAAGGCTGATTGATTGTGGTGAAATACTGAATTGCCGCACCGATGGCGACCGGGGCGGTCACCAGGATCTGGCCGGCGACGGTGCCGAGGGCGCCGACGGCGATGATGCCGCCGAGGCAGCCGATGGCGGCGGCGGGGATGAACGGGCCGAAGAGGCCGATGATGGTGGCCGAGGCGGCGGTGGCGCCGAGGATGCCGCCGAGGACGCAGCCCACGGCCGCGCCGCCGAGACCGCCGACGAGGGTGCCGATGGTCGCGCCCGCGCTGATCGTGCTGGTCAGTCGGCTCCAGGCCGCCTGCTCACGGTCGTACTCGGACTTCCACGGCGCCTTGTCCTCGAACGGCAGGGCGACCGGCTTGTAGGTGGCGTGCTGGGGGTCGATCTGCGGGGTGAGCGTCGCGGTGCGCTCGGAAATCTGTGCGGCGATCGGGAATTCGAAGTCGTCGATCTTCAGCTTCAACGGCGTCGCCGCGACGGTGGTGCCGTCCGCGGCTTTGATCTTGAACGCCTCGTCCTCGACCACCAGCGAGCCGGAATCCGTCGAGATGATCGATGACGTGTCGGTGGCGCGCGCGGTGTAGTTCACCGGGTCCGCATCGGTCTGCGGTGCCGCGACCGAAGTGCCTGCGGCTACTCCGGTAGCCATGGTCACCAGCGCCGCGACCACGGCAAGCTTCCTCATCCTCATGTACTGCAATCCCTCATCTAGATGGCTCTGTCGAGGCAAAGCATCGAGGAGAAAGCCCAGGAGAACGAGGGAAAAACGCAGGCAGATTCCAATGGACGACACCGCGGCGAGTGGGTCAGAGTTTGCGGCGCAAGTCGTCGAGCCACACCGCGGCCTCGTCCGGTGCCGCATCGGTACCGATCATGTCCACCACCACATGGCCGATGCACGCGGCCCGCAGCACCCGGTTCGCCACCACTTCGGTATCGCCCCACGGGATAAACGGTTTGGCGATCAGCAGTGAAGCGATACCGTGCGCGGCGGCCCACAGGTCGAGCACGACGGGCAGCGGGTCACCCGGGGTGATCACCCCCGCGTCCATGCATTCCTGCACCGTTCGCGCGAAACGCAGGAACGCACCGCTGCCGAGCACCTGATCCACCGCGCCGCCGGACATGGATGGGATGGTCGCCAGCCGATACTGCTCGGGGTGCTCCCTGGCGAACCGGACGTAGGCCAGCCCCTGCTCGCACAGCCGCGTGATCGGCGAGACCGATGGATCGGACTCGGCGGCGATCGCGGCGTCCAGATCCTCGAAGACCCGCACCACCACGGCCTCGATGAGCTCGTCCTTGTCGGCGAAATGCCGGTAGATCGACGGCGCGCTGACGCCGACCCGCCTGCTGATCTCGCGGATCGACACCGCGTCGGCGTGCCCGGTACGGGCCAGCAATTCTCCTGCCGCGTCGAGGATTTCGGCACGCAACTGAGCGCCGGTGCCGCGGGCCGAGCGCGACCTGCCCGGACCGATCATTCGTGCCCGGCCAGTACCCGCTCGGTGGGATCGGGATCGACGTCCTCGCGCAACCCGATTCGGGCATGCAGCCGGGCCAGCGGCGCGGGCGCCCACCAGTTCCAGGTGCCCATCAGCTTCATCAAGGCTGGTGCGAGCATGGTGCGGATCAGGGTGGCGTCGGCGAGCACGGTCAAGGTTAAACCGAGGCCCATCAGCTGGATGAACGACACCTTCGAGGTGATCATCGCGCCCATCACGATGGCCATGAGAAGCGCTGCGGCCGTGAAGATCCGGCCGGTTCGCGCGACGCCGACGGCGACGGCGTGCACGTTGTCCTGCGCGGTGCGCACGGTGACGCCGTCGACGACCCGGCCGGAGGCGAGCCATTCCTCGCGAATGCGGGAGAGCAGGAACACCTCGTAGTCCATCGACATGCCGAACGCGAGGCAGAACATCAGGATCGGCATCGTCGGCGTCATATAGCCGACCGGGGTGAAGCCGAGCAGGCCGGACAGGTGACCGTCCTGGAAGATCCAGACCATCGCGCCGAACGCGGCGGCCAGCGAAAGCGTATTGAGGACAATGGCTTTCAGCGGCAGTAGCAGGCTGCCGGTGAAAAGGAACAGCACCACGAAGGTGGCGAGCGCGATCAGCGCGATGGCCAGCGGCAGCCGTTTGCCGAGCGAGTCGAGGGCATCGGCATTGATCGCCGCGCCGCCGCCGAACAGTGTCTCGCCCGGGGCGGGCACGGCGCGCAGCTCGCGTAACTGTGCCTCGCCCGCCGGGGAGAACGGGTCGACCCTGGTCGCGATATTGATGTATTCGCCTGTGCTGTTTGCCATTCCGGCCGGGCCATTGGCGACTCGGCCGCCCTTGATGTAGACGCCCGCACTGGACAGCACCGCCGAGACACCGTCCGCTTTGGACAGTCCCTTGGCGTAGTCGCCGAGCGGCCCTTGGCCGCCGCGATACCCATCCAGCACGACGGTGGTGTTGTTGCCCGCGTTGGCCGCGGGGAACTCGGCCCGCAGCACGTCACCGACCTGGCGGGTGGCGGCGCTGGTCGGCAGCACCCGGTCGTCGGGATAGCCGAATCTCACGGAGAGGAACGGCGATCCGAGCGCGAGGAACAGCGCGACGAGCAGCACCGCGACCGGGATGGCATGCCCGGTCACCCAGGTCACCATCCGGTACCACCGGCTCTGCTCCGGCACCTGCGGCGTCAGCGGATCGGGAGCCGAGCGACCGAACAAGCGGCGCAACGGAACTCGGATGTCGAGCGAGTTCACCCGGTGCCCGAGCAGCACCAGCGCGGCGGGCAGGATCAGGATCGCCGCCGCGGCCGCGGCGGCGACCACCGCGACGCCGGCATAGGCGAACGAGCGCAGGAAGTAGATGTCGAAGATGCTCAGCACGGCCAGCGAAAGGGCAACGGTCAGTGCGGAATACAGCACCGTGCGGCCCGCGGTCTGTACCGCGCGAATGGTGGCGGCCACCGGTTCGAGGCCGTTGGCGAGCTCCTCGCGGTACCGGCTGACAATGAACAGGCTGTAGTCGATCGCCAGCGCGAGACCCATCGCGGTGGTCATGTTCAGCGCGTAAATGGACACGTCGGTGATCAACGTGAACATTCGCAGGATCGCCAGGGTGGTGAGGATGGCGAAGAGGCCGACGGTCAGCGGCAGCGCGGCGGCGATCAGGCTGCCGAACACCAGCACGAGCACGACCAGCGAGACCGGGATCGCGACGCCCTCCGCGAGGGCGAGGTCGTGCGTGATCTGCTTGTTCACATCGTGGAAGACGGCTGCGGTGCCGCTCTGCCGGACGGTGATGCCGTCGGTGGTTCCGGTGAGCTGCTCGGTGAGCTCGCCCGCGGCCACCTGGGATTGGGTGTCGTCGCCGGTCAGGTAGGCGAAGACCAGGGCTTCCTTGCCGTTGGTGCTGCGCAGTGCGGACGCCACCGCGGGCGGCGCGGTCCAGTACGATTGCACGCCCTTGACGTCGCCGCGGGCCCGCAATGTGTCGGTCAGGTGCAGGCCGACCGCGCGGGTGGCCGGTGCGTCGGCGCCCGCGTCCGAACTGACCAGCAGCACGTAGTTCGGTGCCGCCCCGTCGAAATTGTCCGCGAGCAGCCGCGCGACCTGGGACGACTCGGCGTCGGGCGAGGTGAATCCGGCGGCCTTCAGATGCGACGCCGCCGTCGCGCCGAACACGCCGCAGAGGATCGCGAGTGCCGCCGCGGCGAGCAGGATCGCCCGGGGATACCGGGTGACGATCTGGGCAATCCGAATCAGCACGCGCGGCTCCCTCGCTCGGCGCAGTATGTTAACGGCGTTAGCGTAACGCCGTTAACCCCGCACGAACAGAGGGAACCGCCGAGCGTTCAGTGATCCCGGTCACCTAGCTGGCCCTGGCCGAAGTGCCCCTCGCCGAACCGGCGCGGCGAGTGGCCGTGCACGCCCTCGGCGTAGGCGGTCTCGGCGTGCAGCGCGAAGTCGATGCCCGCGGTCTCCTCTTCGCGGCTCACCCGGAAGCCGATGGTGCGATCGATGAGCTTGCCGACCGCGAAGGTCACCACGAACGCGAACGCCGCGACGACGAGCACGCCGACCAGCTGCTTGCCGAGCTGCGCGAGTCCGCCGCCGAAGAACAGCCCCTCGACCCCGCCGGTCATCACCTGGGTGGCGAGCAGGCCGATCAGCACCGTGCCGACGATGCCGCCGACGAAGTGCACGCCGACCACGTCGAGCGAATCGTCATAGCCCGCCTTGAATTTCCAGCCGACCGCGAACGAACACACTACGCCGGCGGTGAGCCCGACGATCAGCGCGCCGAGCGTGTTCACCGATCCGCAGGACGGCGTGATCGCGACCAGGCCGGCCACCACGCCGGACGCCGCGCCGAAGGTGGTCGGCCTGCCGTCGCGGATCTGCTCGACCGCGAGCCAGCCGAGCATGCCGAGGCAGCCCGCCACCAGGGTGTTCAGAAAGACCGCCGCCGCAACACCATTCGCGGACAGCGCGGAACCGGCGTTGAAGCCGAACCAGCCGAACCACAGCAGGCCGGCGCCGAGCAGCACGAACGGCAGGTTGTGCGGACGCATCGCGTCGGTCTTGAAACCGATGCGCGGGCCGAGCACCAGGGCGAGCGCGAGTGCCGAAGCGCCGGAAGCGATCTCGACGACCAGGCCACCCGCGTAATCCAGCACGCCGAAGGAGGCGAGCCAGCCGTCCGGGCCCCACACCCAGTGCGCGATCGGGGCGTAGACCACCAGCGCCCAGACCGGCACGAAGATCATCCACGCGGCGAATTTCGCGCGGTCCGCGATCGCACCGCTGACCAGCGCCGCGGTCAGGATCGCGAAGGTCAGCTGGAAGGTGGCGAACAGCAGTTCCGGCACGGCGCCGTGCAGGGTGCTCGGATCGATGTTGGCCATGGCGAGGTGATCGAGATTGCCGATCAGGCCGCCGCCCGCGTCGTCGCTGAAGGCCAGGCTGTAGCCGAACAGCAGCCAGGCGACGGTCACCAGCGGGATCGCGATGAAGTTCATCATCAGCATGTTGAGCACGCCGGTCGAGCGCACCATCCCGCCGTAGAACAGCGCGAGCGCCGGTGTCATCAGCAGCACCAGGGCCGTGCTGATGAGCAGCCAGGCGGTGGCCGCGGGATCCAGGGGTGTGGACACGAGGAGCTCCTTCCACGCAAGGTGCGTTGCAAGGAAATTACCGAATGCTCACCGCCGGATTTGCGCTGGTCTACGAGTTGCGCGCAAGTCCGGACATGGGATGTTTGCCGAGGGACGCCGTTCGGCGGCGACCGATCAGCCGCGCGACTTGCGGGCGATCGCGCGCTGACCACGTTTGCCGGGGACGGGCAGCTCGTCCTGGATGGCCACCCATTCGGCGGTGGTCAGCCACAGTTCCTGGACGCGGGCGTCGGCGGTGTTGTGGAAGACCCGGCGGCCGCGATCGTCGCGCAGTTCCTGGGCGACGGTGGACCAGCGCGGGGCGCGATCGTGCTCGGTCAGGTAGTCGCCGAGGTAGGCGGCCACCGCGGTGCCGATCGTGTTGACCGGGCGCAGCGAGACCCGGTTGCCGTACTGATCGGAGTGGAAACGCCGTCCGGCGCACAGTGATCCGGCGTTGGCGTTGGAGGCGATCCAGCCGGCCCGCTGGGCGCGCTCGATCAGCCAGAGGTGTTTCACCGCCGCGGGGGCGATGTCGCCGATGCGGGTCCGGATCAGCGACATGACCTGTTCGGAGGACAGCACGTCGCGCCGGGTGGGGCCGATGCCGTGCGCGGTCCAGTGGGCGTCGGCCAGGGTGGCCAGTGCGCGGCCGAAGTCGTCGATGCTGCGCTGGGCGCGGCGGCCGAGGCGCTCGATGCGTTCGGCCTCGCGGCGCATCTCGTTCTGCGCGGTGAGGGTGCGGATGGCGGCCATCGTGGGCACCTGGCCGCGTTCGAGGAGCTCGAGGATGGCGGCGGAGGTGGCGGGATCGGCCGCGGCGGCTACCGGGAGTGAGTCGCGTTTGATCGCGAAGTCCTGCGGGCTGATCGCGCGGCTGAGCAGGTCTACCGCGGAGCGATCGCCGGCGAAGTCGGTGCTGGAAAGCAACGCGGTGGCGATGTCATCAGGCGTTTGCACGGTGAGAAGTTCCTCCGATGGATGTGGAACTCGGTTGCGCTGGAACTTGGCGGTGCGGGAACTTTGGTTGTGCCCCGGTCGGGATGAGGGACCGGCCGGGGCAACCAACCTGATGAAGGTTTGGCTACCGAAGTTGCCGATTGCCACGGTAGCCAGCCGATTGCGTCGGTGTCACCCTCGTTGACGCTTTCGTTATCTCCACAAACCTGCGGTAAATCGGGGAATAGGTACATATTTTCCGGTTTACAAGGGGGAATTGGGCGGTATTTTCCCGCCTTCGACCGGTGCTTCGTCAGCGTTAGCTCATACGTTGCCGCTGTCGCTATCGGTCAGTGGGGGTTAAGAAGGGCTCCGGAATCTTGTGATTTGGATCACATATCGAGATCTGCGCTGGCGCTGTTTCGCCGCGCCGGGCCCGGCGCGCAGCGGGAATGTTCTTTGTCGGTGCGCGCCGGTAACCTCTGGCCGTGGCTCTGTACCGGAAGTACCGACCGGCAACGTTCGCTGAGGTAGTGGGTCAGGAGCACGTCACCGACCCGCTGAGCATCGCCCTTGATACCGGCCGGATCAGTCATGCCTACCTGTTCTCCGGACCGCGGGGGTGTGGCAAGACGTCGTCGGCGCGCATCCTGGCGCGGTCGCTGAACTGCGTGCAAGGCCCGACCTCGACGCCGTGCGGCGTCTGCCCGTCCTGCGTCGCGCTCGGCCCCGGCGGCCCGGGCAACCTGGACGTGATCGAACTCGACGCCGCGAGTCACGGCGGCGTCGACGACACCCGCGAACTGCGCGACCGCGCCTTCTACGCGCCCGCCGAATCCCGCTACCGGGTGTTCATCGTCGACGAGGCGCACATGGTCACCACGGCGGGCTTCAACGCGCTGCTGAAGATCGTCGAGGAGCCGCCGGCCCACCTGATCTTCATCTTCGCCACCACCGAGCCGGACAAGGTGCTGCCGACCATCCGCTCGCGCACCCACCACTACCCGTTCCGCTTGCTGCCGCCCGCGACCATGCGCGGACTGCTCGGCAAGATCTGCGACCAGGAGCAGGTCACCGTCGAAGAGGCGGTGTACCCCTTGGTGATTCGCGCGGGCGGTGGCTCGCCGCGCGACAGCCTCAGCGTGCTCGACCAGCTGCTGGCCGGTGCCGGTCCCGAGGGCGTCACCTATTCGCGGGCGGTATCGCTGCTCGGCGTCACCGATGTCGCGCTGATCGACGATGCGGTCGGCGCGCTGGCCGACAACGACGGCGCGGAACTGTTCGGCACGGTCGACCGGGTGATGGAGGCGGGGCACGATCCGCGCCGCTTCGCCGTCGACCTGCTCGAGCGATTGCGCGACCTGATCCTGATGCGCGCGGTCCCCGACGCCATCCAGCGCGGGTTGGTCTCCGGGCCGGAGGATGTGCTCGATCGGATGAGCGAGCAGGCCGGGCGACTCGGCCCGGCCACGTTGGCTCGGTATGCGGAGTTGCTGCACGAGGCGCTCGGCGAAATGCGCGGCGCGACGTCACCAAGGCTGCTGCTCGAGGTCGTCTGCGCGCGCATGCTGCTGCCGTCGGTATCGGATGCGGAATCCGCGACCTTGCAGCGGTTGGAGCGGCTCGAGCGCGGGTTCGCGGGTGGGGTGATCGCCGCCGTACCTGCGCCATCGTCGGGGTCGGCGCCTGTTGCCGCAGCACCCGCCGCAGCTGCGCCGCGAGTCGCGCCCGCCACCACATCGGGCGAGTCGACCCGTCGACGCGGCGCGGAGGCGTTGGCCGCGATCCGCCGTGAGACCACGGGAGGTGCCGCTCAGGCAACTGACGACAGCGCGGGAGCCGGATCGCGTGGCGAAACTTCCGCTGCCCCGGCCCCGGCCGCGAGCGATGCAGGTGCGCGGAGCGACCATGAGGTGGGTGGCGAGGCGGCGCAAGCGCAGCCCGCTCCGACGGGCTCGAGTGCTTCGGCCGAGAGTGGTGCCCAGCCTGCTCACGGTGACGAGGGGATCGACGAGGCCGAGGCAACCCGATCCGCGGTCGTCGGCGTTGCTGCCGGCGCGGATCCTGGTGCCGTCGCGTCGGACAGCTCGGTCGATCGACCGAGCGCGCCGACTTCCGCCGAGGCCGAGCCCGAATCCGCTGGTGCCGCTGCGCTCGAGCCGAGTCGGACGGCTGCCGCGCCGGAGCAAGTTCCGGCGAGTTCGCGCGAGTCCGTTCCGGCCGTAGCAGCGACCGAAGGCCAAGCGGCGCAGGCGGTTTCCGCCGATGATTCGGTTGGCGGGGAGGTTGCGGAGCAGGCGCCGGCGCCCGCCGCGCAGGTCGCCCCTGCCCAACCGGAGCCTGCGCCGTCCGCTGCTCAGCCGTCCGCCGATACCGCACAACCCGATCCGGTGGCCGAGCCGGAACCGTCGGCCGCGCCCACCGGGCCGAACGCGGATCTGCTGCGCGAGGTCGAGGCTGCCTGGGCGGATATTCGGGCCAAGGTGCGCGAGTTCGGCGCCGCCGTGCAGGCGATGCTGGCCGGTGCCTCGGTATCGCGCATCGAGGGCGACACCATCGTGTTCGCGCATCAGCACGCGCCGCTGGCGCAGCGACTCTCGGACCCGCGCAACCTGGACGCGGTGCGTTCCGCAGTCCACGCGGTGCTCGGCCGCGAGCACGACGTGCGCTGGGAAGCGGGCGGTGCCGCCGCGCGACCTGCGGCGACACCGCGGGCCGGCGCGGCCACGAAACCTCAGCGCGGTGCCGCGCAACCGGCCGGGCGTGAATCCGGCAACGCGGCCGGGCGTGGCTCGGATGCGCCTGCGCCACCGCGTTTCTCGCGGCCGAGCCAGGCCAAGAACGCCGCGGCGGACCAGTCGGCGGCGGCGAACAAGCCGCGTTCGTTCGGCGACGACGATATTCCGCCGCCCGACTTTCCCGATCTACCGGACGATCCCGGCCCTTTTGATTCAGCGCCGCCCGAGTCGGCGCAATCCCAGGTCGGCAACGGGACAGGCGGCGGCGTCGGCCGGACCGCCGACGGCGCGGTACCGGAGACCACGCCGGAGGACGAAGAGGAGATGATCCGGGCCGCGGCGGTCCCGGTGGCGCCGGAGGATCGGCGCGACCCCGACGAGACTGCCCTCGAATTGCTGAAGAGTGAGCTCGGTGCCACACGGCTGAGTGGTTGACAAGCACCGCCGCCAGGACGTTAAGTTAACCGGAGTTCGCACACCACGGTAGTATGAACGGGTGGCCGTGAGCTCCGGTACGACGAGGTTCTATGGTATGCCCAGGCGTATGGGCGATCGGAACCTGCGTCCGCCGTCGCATGCCGCGTTTTGTACAGCGTCAGGACGGTCGGTCACAGGACTGGTCGGCGAGGTTATCCGCAGTGAAACCGCAGTATGCGGTGCCGTTGCACAGAGCGCTCGGACGGACGACGTCCGGCCGCCGCACCTTTAAGGAAGGAACACTCCGATATGACCACAGAGGCCTACATTTACGAGGCCATCCGCACTCCGCGCGGCCGCGGCAAGAAGAACGGCTCGCTGCATTCGGTCAAGCCGATCGACTTGACTGTTGGTCTGATCCAGGAGCTGCGCGGCCGCTTTCCGAACCTCGACGAAGACCGGATCTCGGATCTGATCCTCGGTGTCGTCAGCCCCGTCGGTGACCAGGGCATGGACATCGCCCGCACCGCGGTGACCGTGGCGGGCCTGCCCGACACCGTCGGCGGCTTCCAGCTCAACCGGTTCTGTGCCTCCGGCCTCGAGGCCGTCAACCTGGCCGCGCAGAAGGTGCGCTCCGGCTTCGACGACCTCGTCCTCGCCGGCGGCGTCGAGTCCATGTCCCGCGTGGCGATGGGCTCCGACGGCGGCGCGTGGGCGCTCGACCCGGCCACCAACTACGACACCTACTTTGTGCCGCAGGGTGTTTCGGCCGACCTGATCGCCACCATCGAGGGCTTCAGCCGCGATGACGTGGACGCCTACGCGGTGCGCTCGCAGGAGCTGGCGGCCAAGGCCACCACCGGCGGCTACTTCGCCAAGTCGGTCGTCCCGGTCAAGGACCAGAACGGCATCATCGTGCTGGACAAGGACGAGCACATGCGTCCCGGCACCACCGCCGAGGACCTGGCCAAGCTCAACCCGTCCTTCGCCGTGATCGGTGAGATGGGTGGCTTCGACGCCGTCGCGCTGCAGAAGTTCTACTTCGTCGAGAAGATCAACCACGTGCACCACGGTGGCAACAGCTCGGGCATCGTCGACGGTGCCGCGCTGGTGCTCGTCGGCACCGAAGAGGCGGGCAAGGCGTCCGGCCTGACCCCGCGTGCGCGCGTCGTCGCGACCGCGACCAGCGGCGCCGACTCGACCATCATGCTGACCGGCCCCACCCCGGCCGCCAAGAAGGCGCTGGCCAAGGCGGGCCTGACGATCGAGGACATGGACCTCGTCGAGATCAACGAGGCGTTCGCCTCCGTCGTGCTGAAGTTCCAGAAGGACCTGAACGTCCCGGACGAGAAGCTGAACGTCAACGGTGGCGCGATCGCGATGGGCCACCCGCTGGGTGCCACCGGCGCGATGATCACCGGCACCATGGTCGACGAGCTGGAGCGCCGCAACGGCCGCTACGCGCTGATCACCCTGTGCATCGGCGGCGGCATGGGCGTGGCGACCATCATCGAGCGCGTCTAAACCCCAACCGACAGCTGAGAATTCAAGGAGACACAGAGCTGTGAGCGAAACCAACATGATCGGTTGGGAGCAGGATTCGGACGGCATCGTCACGCTGACGATGGACGACCCGAACCAGGGCGCCAACACGATGAACGAGCTGTACAAGACGTCGATGACCGCGACCGTCGAGAAGCTCGAGGCCGAGAAGGACAACATCACCGGCGTGGTGATCACCTCGGCGAAGAAGACCTTCTTCGCGGGTGGCGACCTGAAGAACATGATGCAGGTCGGCCCGGGCGACGGCCAGGGCGTGATGGAAGAGCTCTTCACCATCAAGGACGCGCTGCGCCGCCTGGAGACCCTCGGCAAGCCGGTCGTCGCCGCCATCAACGGCGCCGCGCTCGGCGGTGGCCTGGAGATCACGCTGGCGACCCACTACCGGATCGCCGCCGACGTGCCGGGCGTGCAGCTCGGCCTGCCCGAGGTCAGCCTCGGCCTGCTGCCCGCCGGTGGTGGCGTCACCCGCACCGTGCGCATGCTCGGCCTGCAGAACGCCCTCATGCAGGTGCTGTTGCAGGGCAACAAGTACCGCCCGGGCAAGGCCAAGGAGATCGGCCTGATCAACGAGGTCGTCGGCTCGGTCGAGGAACTGGTGCCCGCCGCCAAGGCGTGGATCAAGGCCAACCCCGAGGGTGGCGTGCAGCCGTGGGACAAGAAGGGCTACAAGATCCCCGGCGGCACCCCGTCCACCCCGGCCTTCGCGGCGAACCTGCCCGCGTTCCCGGCCAACCTGCGTAAGCAGCTCAAGGGCACCAACATGCCTGCGCCGCGGGCGATCATGTCCGCCGCGGTCGAGGGCGCGCAGGTCGACATCGACAACGCCTCGCTCATCGAGTCGCGCTACTTCGTGCACCTGCTCACCGGCCCGGTCGCGAAGAACATGATTCAAGCGTTCTTCTTCGACCTGCAGTCCATCAACAACGGCGGCTCGCGGCCGAACGATGTGCCGAAGAAGGACATCAAGAAGATCGGCGTGCTCGGCGCGGGCATGATGGGCGCGGGCATCGCGTACGTCTCCGCGAAGGCGGGCTACGACGTCGTGCTCAAGGACGTCACCATCGAGGCGGCCGAGCGCGGCAAGAACTACTCCGAGAAGATCGAGGCCAAGGCCCTCTCGCGGGGCAAGACCACCGAGGAGAAGTCCAAGGCGCTGCTGGCGCGGATCACCCCGTCCGCCGACGCCAAGGACTTCGACGGCGTGGACTTCGTGATCGAGGCCGTCTTCGAGAACACCGAGCTCAAGCACAAGGTGTTCCAGGAGATCGAGGACATCGTCACCCCGGACGCGCTGCTGGGCTCGAACACCTCGACCCTGCCGATCACCGGCCTGGCCGACGGGGTGAAGCGCCAGGAAGACTTCATCGGCATCCACTTCTTCTCGCCGGTCGACAAGATGCCGCTGGTGGAGATCATCAAGGGCGAGAAGACCTCGCCCGAGGCGCTGGCGCGGGTGTTCGACTACACCCTCGCGATCAAGAAGACCCCGATCGTCGTCAACGACAGCCGTGGCTTCTTCACCTCGCGGGTGATCGGCACCTTCGTCAACGAGGCCATCTCGATGCTCACCGAGGGCATCGAGCCCGCGACCATCGAGCAGGCCGGTCTGCAGGCCGGCTACCCGGCCGCGCCGTTGCAGCTGTCGGATGAGCTGAACCTCAAGCTCATGCAGAAGATCGCCAAGGAGACCCAGGAGGCCGCCGAGCACGGCGACACCACCATGGGCAAGAAGCGGCACCCGGCCCAGGACGTCATCGACTACCTGGTGTCCGAGGGTCGTCCGGGTCGCCTGGAGAAGGCCGGCTTCTACGAGTACGACGAAGACGGCAAGCGCACCGGCATCTGGCAGGGCCTGCGCGATCACTTCAAGACCACGGCGGACTTCACTGTCCCGCTGCAGGATCTGATCGACCGCATGCTGTTCATCGAGGCGATCGAGACCCAGAAGTGTTTCGACGAGGGTGTGCTGGAGACCACCGCCGACGCCAACATAGGCTCGATCTTCGGCATCGGCTACCCGGCCTGGACCGGTGGTGTGCACCAGTTCATCGTCGGTTACCCGGGCGGTCAGGCGGGCTTCGTGGCTCGTGCCGACGAGCTCGCCAAGACCTACGGTGAGCGTTTCGAGGTTCCGGCCTCGCTGCGCAAGTAGGCACCAACGGTAAAGCCCGCCACCGCCTTTCGCGGTGGCGGGCTTTCGCCGTTTTCGGGGCTGTTCGGCGGATTCGGGTGCTGTTCACCTGTTGGTACCGCATTGTGGATAGCGTGAGGCGCGTGAGACGTGGACAGGCACGACGTGGGCAAGCTCTGTTGGTCGCGAGCATCGCGGTGGCGCTCGGCGTAGCGCCCGCCGCCGCGGCGCCGGACGCGCGCCCCGCGGTCCGGCTGCTCGGCGAGCAGGTGGTGCCCAACGATCTGGTCTTCCAAGACACCGCGGTCGGCGGCCTGTCCGGGATCGACTTCAATTCCCGCACCGGCGATTACGTGCTGATCAGCGACGACCGTTCGGAGCGCGATCCGGCCCGGTTCTACACGGCTCGCTTCCCGGTGGGCGAAAACGGTATCGGCCCGGTGACTTTCACCGGTACCCGGCCGCTGCTGACCGCCGGGGGCGCTGCCTACGGCCCGAAGTCGGTGGACCCCGAGGAGATTCGGGTCGACCCGTGGACCGGCGACTACTACTGGACGCAGGAGGGTGAGCGCACCGATACGGTGCTCGCCGACCCCTCGGTCCGGGTCGCGCGACCCGACGGTACCTTCGCGGCCGAGCTTCCGATTCCGAACAACGAACGGATGCAGCCGAATTCGGGTCCTCGGCAGAACCTGGCGCTGGAGGGCGCGACGTTCACCGCCGGTGGTGCGCTGTTCGTGACCTCGGTGGAAGCTCCGCTGCTGCAGGACGGTCCGCTCGCCACGACGACGGCGGGCGCGACCTCGCGGCTCACCGTGCAGGCGCGGTCCGGCCAGCTGCTCGCCCAGTACGCGTACCCGATGGAGCCGGTGTTCGCCGAGTCCCGGCCCCAGCCCGATCTCGGCATGAACGGCATCTCCTCGATCCTGGCCGCCGACCCGGTGGACCCGTCGAAGATCCTTGTCCTGGAACGCTCTTTCGTCTTCGGCGTCGGTAACAAGATCCGGATCTACGAGGCCGACCTGAGTGCCGCCACCAACGTGCTGGACGCCCCGCTCGGCAACGCCCGCCCGGTCACCAAGCGCCTGCTGGTCGACCTGGCCGACGTCGGCCTGCACGCCATCGACAATGTCGAGGGCATGACCTGGGGCCCACGCCTCCCCTCCGGCGAACGCACCCTGATCCTGGTGAGCGACAACAACTTCGCCGACAACCAGATCACCCAGTTCATCGCCCTCGCCGTCCGCTAGACCGCGTCGCTCACGGCCGCCGCGCACCAATCAGCCTGCCGCGCGCGAAATCGTCGGCAAACTCGTGCGCGGCCGGACGAAACGTGCGCGCCGGCATGTCATGCCCCGCTGGGTTCAGTCGGCGCGTAGGTCTTCGGTGGCGTCGCGGAAGGCGTCGGCGGCGCGGGTGAAGTAGTCGAACAGCACCTCCCGCTGTTCTGGGGTGTAGCCGCTGACGATCTCGCCGATCCGGCGGCGGGCGGGGGCCAGCGCCGCGTCCAATTCCGCTGGTGTGCCGACCAATTCGACGAGCACCTTGCGCCGGTCGCCGGGCACCGGGACGCGCCGCACGTAACCCGCGTCTTCCAGGCGGTCGATCAGCCGTGTCGTAGGTCCGGTGGTCAATCCGCTGCGCGTGCCGAGTTCGCCCGGCGTCATCGGCCCGGCCAGCTCCAGGATGTTGAGCGCGTACAGATCGGTCGCGCCCAGGTCGACGGCCCGCGCGCCGGCCTGTCCATGCAGCATGACCGCACTCAAATACCGCTGGTAGACCTTGCTCGCATCCGATCGCGCGGGGGGTGTTGACACGGCGGACCTCCATCTCGTAATCTCTTCCTCAACGAAGAAACTTCTCCAATGAAGAAAGCTCTTCTAAGAAGAGAATCTACCACGGAGGCCGTTATGAGCAGCAACAACGTCGACCAGCAGGGCCAGGAAATCCGCACCGTCTTCGCCGAAATGGTCGCGGCCTGGGGTCGCGGCGACGCCGACGCCTACGGCGCGGTCTTCACCGAGGACGCCACCTACACCGCCTGGTTCGGCACCCTCTTCCAGGGCCGCACCGACATCGTCGAATCCCATCGCGCCCTGTTCGGCAGCTTCCTGAAGGACACCAAGATGGCCGAGGACGTGGTGGACATCCGCCTCTACGGACCCGACACCGCGGTGGTCAACAGCCGAGGCGACCTCTACAAGGGCAGCCCGAAGACGCCGGACCGGTTGGGCAAGGTGCAGACCTACACGCTGGTCCGCCAGGACGGGCAGTGGCTGATCGCCAGCTTCCAGAACACCAAGCGCAAGAAGCTCATGGAGCGCTTCACCTTCCGCTTCGCCCCCGGCGCCCGCCCCGCCGCCCAGCGCTGACCCACCCGGCAGGCGGGTCGCTGGGAAATTGCGTCCTTCCACAACACCAAGCGTCAGAATGTTATGGAACGAATCTCGTTCCTGATCGCACCGGACACCAGGCCCGCGCTGGAGCGCTGAGCAGGGAGAATTACGGGGAAGATGGAGGTGGAAAAGATCCTGTTCCGAAACTTCTCCCACCGGATGCCGTGCCCGCGCTACGTTGGAGTATGCGCAGACATATCGGACATCGCGCGGGGTTTCGGGTGATGTCCGGCGGTCGGCGCGCTTATTGGTCGCCGGTGACGCCGATTCGATATGAGTTCGAGGTGGTCACGTGAATCCACGGACGCAGACGGGGGAAGTCGGCCCGGACTCGACTCCGGCCGACTCGGATACCCAGCGCCACCCGCTCATCGGGATCGCCGACGAGCTGGAGGCGATGGGCCTGTCGGAAGCGAAGGAGATCGGTCGGGGCGGCTTCGGCGTGGTCTATCGCTGTATCCAGCGGGCGCTGGAACGGGTGGTCGCGGTGAAGGTGCTCTCCTCGGAGATCGAGCTGGAGAGTCGCGAGCGCTTCCTGCGCGAGGAACAGGCCATGGGCCGGCTGTCCGGCCACCCGAATATCGTCGACATCCTGCAGGTGGACGTCACGCTGAGCGGGCTGCCGTTCATCGTCATGCCGTACTGCACCCGCGGCTCGCTGGAACAGGTGATCCGCGATCAGGGCCCGCTCACCTGGGCCGATTCATTGCGGGCCGGGGTGAAGCTGGCGGGCGCGATCGAGAGCGCCCATCGCGCCCAGATCCTGCACCGCGACGTGAAACCGGCCAACGTGCTGCTCAGCGGCTACGGTGAGCCGCAGCTGACCGACTTCGGCATCGCCAGGATCCCCGGCGGTTTCCAGACCTCCAGCAGCCTGATCACCGGGTCGCCCGCGTTCACCGCGCCGGAGGTGCTCAAGGGCGACGATCCGACCATCCGCTCCGATGTCTACGGCCTCGGCGCGACGCTGTTCGCGCTGCTCACCGGGCACGCCGCGTTCGAGCGGCAGGCGGGGGAGAAGGTGGTCGCGCAGTTCCTGCGGATCACCACCCAGCCGGTGCCCGATCTGCGCGCGCACGACATCCCACCGGACGTGGCCGACGTGATCCAGCAGGCCATGTCCACCGACCCCGACGAGCGCCCGCCCTCGGCCTACGACTTCGGGCAGCTGCTGCGCACGGTGCAGCGCGACCACGACCAGATGCCCGACGAGATGGCGCTGCTGGAAACCATCGCCGCGCCCGAGCCGATGGCGCATCCCCCCGAATCCTCGGCCTCGACCAAGTCCAGGCCCGCGGTGACGGCCCGGCGCAGCTGGCCGCTGACGCTGCGCCCGGCGCTGTCCCCGCAGGCAGGCACCACCGGCTCGGCCACCACCTTGCCGCCGACCGCGGCCACCAAGTTCCGCCCGCCGACCCCGGCCCGCGACCCGGTCCCGCGCCCGCGGCTGCTGGACATCCTGCGGGCGGGCGGCAGGCGCAGGCTCGCCGTGATCCACGCGCCCGCCGGTTTCGGCAAGAGCACCGTGGCCGCGCAGTGGCGCACCGACCTGACCGACCGCGGCATCCCGGTCGCCTGGATCGGCATCGATCGTGACGACGACAACGAGATCTGGTTCCTCGCCCACCTCATCCAGGCGATCCGCCGGGTCCGCCCGGACGTGGGCGCGGGCCTGGATCAGGCGCTCGAGGAACGGCCGGCCGACGCGGGCGCCTTCGTGATCTCCACGCTCATCGACGAAATCCATGCCAGCGGCAGCACGGTCGTCGTGGTCATCGACGACTGGCATCGGGTCACCGACGCGGGCGCGCACCGGGCGATGGAAGCGTTGCTGGACAACGGATGTCACCATCTGCGCTTCGTGGTGACGAGCCGGGAGCAGTCCGGCCTGCCGACCAGCCGGATGCGGGTGCACGACGAACTGGTCGAGATCGGCTCGGCCGCGCTGCGCCTGACCACGGAGGAGACCAGCGAGATCCTGGTGCGGCACCACGGGTTTCCGCTCAGCGACACCCAGGTGGAGCAGATCCATGCGGCCACCGACGGCTGGCCCGCGGCCATCCAGCTGGTCAGCCTGTCGCTGCGCGGCAATGCCGACCCGGCGCAGCTGATCGCCAATCTGTCCGAGGGCAATCACGGCATCCGCGAGTACCTCGCCGAAAACGTCTTGGACACACTGGAACCCAGGATGCTCGACTTCCTGATGTCGATCTCGGTGACCGAGCGGGTGTGTGGCTCGCTGGCCGCGGCGCTGTCCGAGGACGCGGACGCCGAGCAGCTGCTGGAGCAGGCCGAGCAGCGCGAGCTGTTCCTGCGCCGGATCGTGCACGACCCGGAGTGGTTCCGGATGCAGCCGCTGTTCGCCGAGCATCTGCGGGCGCGACTGGAACGCGCCCAGCCGGGTCGGCTGAAGTCGTTGCACCGCAAGGCGGCCCGCTGGTACGCCGAGCATCAGCTGCTGCGTAAATCGGTCGATCACGCGCTCGCCGCCACCGATTTCAAGATGGCCCTCGATCTGCTCGAGACCGGCGGCATGGACCTGATCGACCGGTCCCGGCTCGCGACGCTGCTCGGCTCGGTCTCCAAACTGCCGATGCAGCAGGTGGCTTCGCGGTCCAAGCTGTTGATGGCGGTGGCCAGGGCCAACGTGAACCTGCAGCAGTCCGGCGCGGCCCGGACGGCGCTCGGCCGGCTGTCGAACATCCTGGCCCGCGGCTCGGCCACCGACGAGGACGTGAGTCAGCAGCGCTGCCAGGCCGCCGTGATCGGCGCCGCCGATCAGATCGCCCGCGACCACACCGACGGCGTGCTCGACCGGGTCGCGGACTGCCTGAAGAAGCCGGACGAGCTGCCCGCCTGGACCGTGTCGACCGCGGCGAATCTGACCTCGTTCGTGCGGCTGTGTGAGTTCGACTTCGACGGCGCCCGCGAGATCCAGGACTGGGCCGCGCCCTACCATGCGCGGTCCAAGGATCCGCTCGGCGCGGTGTTCGGCCTGTGCGGGCGCGGTGCCGCCGCCTACGAGCAGCTCGACATTCCCACGGCGACAGAGTGTTTCCAGCAGGCGTGGCAGGTGGCCGAGCAGCGGTCCGGCCCGCGCTCGCACTCGCTGCGGGTGGCTTCGGCGATGCTCGGCGAATTGAACTACCGCCGTGGCGATCTCGACACCGCCGACCGGCTGCTCGACGAGAGTCATCAGCTGGTCGCCAGGGTCGGCCCGGTGGACTTCCTGATCTCGACCTTCGTCATCGGCGCCAGGGTCAAGGCGGTGCGCGGCGACCTGTTCACGGCCGCGACCCGGCTCGACGAGGGTGCGCGGATCGCCAACGACAACAGGCTGTTCCGGCTCGCCGCGCACATCCGTGCCGAACGGTTGCGGCTGGGTTTGCCGCTGGACGAGGCGGACGGTCAGTTCGGGGGCGCCGAATCACCTTCCGCGCCACTGCATGCGGGCCACCGGATAACCGGCACCGCCGTGCTCACCGCGGAGGCCGAGGAGGTCGCGGCGATCCGCGCCCTGCTGGCCAACGGCCGGAGCGGCTCGGACGATCGCGCGGTCCGCCGATCGCGCGCCCTGCACGGCCGGATGCTCGACAAGGGCCGTCCCCGGGCTCAATTGGACGCGTCACTGCTGCTCGCCGAATGCCTCGCCGCATCGGGCTGGGTCGGCGAGGCCACCGGCCTGCTGCTGCCCGCGGCCGCGACCTGTGCCGAACTCGGTTGGACCAGGCCACTCCTCGACGCCGGCCCGGGCGTGGTCTCCATCCTGCGCGTGCTGCGCGCCGAAATGCCTTCCGCCGCAGCACATACCGGCGACATAGCACTGCCCGCCCAATTCCTGGATGAACTCCTGGACTAGGACGGGCAGTGCTGCGAAAGCTACGGCTGCCACCACGGGCGCAGCGGGACTGTCCAGTCGCCGTCGGCCGGTAGTTTCACGCCGAGCACCTGGTGCAGCTGAACCACGTTGCGCTGGAAGCCGAGTCGGCAACCCGCCATGTACAGGCCCCACACCTTCGCGGTGCCCTCGCCGACCTCCGCGACGCACGCGTCCCAGTTCTCGACCAGGTTCTTGCACCATTCGTGCAGGGTCAGCGCGTAGTGCTCGCGCAGGTTCTCCTCGTGCAGCACCTCGAGACCGGTGTTCTGGATCTCGGAGATGATCCGGCCGGAGCCGATCAGCTCGCCGTCCGGGAACACGTACCGGTCGATGAAGTCGCCGGCCTTGGTGGTCCTGGTGTTGTCCGGCCGAGTGATGCTGTGATTGAGGAACAGGCCGCCGTCGCGCAGCTTGGTCTTCATGTACTCGAAGTAGTACGGATAGTTGTGCACACCGATGTGTTCGGTCAGCCCGATCGAGGACACCGCGTCGAACTCGCCCTCCGCGATGTCGCGGTAATCGGAGTGACGCACCTCGGCGAGCTCGGACAGGCCCTGCTCGGCGATCTTCTGCTGCGCCCACTCGGCCTGCTCGGCGGACAACGTCGCGCCGATCACCTTGACGCCGCGCTTGGCCGCGTAGCGGACCATGCCGCCCCAGCCACAACCGATGTCGAGCAGCCGGTCGCCTTCCTTCAGCCGCAGCTTCTCGAAGACGAGGCGGTACTTGTTCTCCTGCGCCTGTTCCAGCGTCCAGTCCTCGGCGCCGTAACACGCACAGGTGTAGGTCATCGACGGGCCGAGCACGTACTCGTAGAACTTGTTCGAGACGTCGTAGTGGTGATGGATCGCCTCGGCGTCGCGAGTCTTGGAGTGCCGCAGGCCTTCCAGCGCGATCCGGCGCCAGCGCGGCAGCGTCTCCTGCGGCGGCGGCGCGATCGGCTTGAGCCGCTCCCAGCCCAGCGAGCGGGCGATGGTGACCAGCGCGAGCGCGGACGGGCGGTGGAACTTCAGCCCGTCCATCGCCGCGAGAATGTCGTAGGGATCGCCGGGATGCACCCCGTCGGCGGTCATGTCGCCGGAGATGTAGGCGCGGGCCATGCCGAGATCGCCGGGCGCGGTCGCCAGGTAGTTGATGCCGCGTGGCGTCTTGATGTCCAGCGCGTACTTCGAGTCCTCGGGACCGGTCGCGCTGCCGTCGTAGGCGGTCAGCCGGATCGGTACCTCGCCGTCGATCAGCGTCTCGAAGATCTCGGCAATGCTGAGTTTGGCTCCTAGGTCACCTAAGACGTCGGAACGGTCCTTGAATGTCGTCATTTGCGTTGCACCGCCTTCGAATACAAATCCAGCAGCCGCTGGTCTGGGTCGTAGCGTTTCTTCAATTCGGTGTAGGTATTGCCGCCGTACAGCGCCGCGAACTCATCTTTGTCGTAGTAGGAATCGGAGTACAGCGACTTATGTCCATCGAAGTCGGTCACGGTGCGTTCGATCGCACGGTTGGCCGCTCCTTCCTGCTGTCCGGGCACGGTGGGGACGGCGGACCAGAACCCGACGTTGACGTACGTCCGGTTCGGCTCGAGGGGGTACAGCGGCCAGGTGCGCTCGGTCGTCGCGGGCGCGCCGGTCTCGCGCAGCCGCAGCGGGCACAGCCAGATCGGCTCGATCGGAATCTCGCGCAGGAACCATTCGACGAAGTCGGCGGTGCGGTCCACCGGCACCTCGATATCCTGCACCACCCGCTCGCGCGGCGGGTTGCCCTGCCGGGCCTCCAGCTTGTCGGCGATGTTGTATTTGTGATCGAGGGCGATGAGCTTCCAGTAGAAGCTGCTGCGCCGGTACCGCTTCGGCCAGAACCGGCGGATCTTCGGGTTCTGGGTGCCGAACGCGCGCGAGCACCAGAACCAGTCGGTGTCCCAGCGCCACAGGTAATCGTGGATGGTCAGGCGGTCGCGTTTGGGCACTACGTCGTCGTGCTGGATGGACCGGTAGAAGATGTCCATGTCGGTGTAGTCGCTGACCGGGCCCGGCTCGTCGGTCTGGCGGCCGAGGGTCAGGTAGCTCTCGTCGGCGGTGAACACCACGCCGTCGAGGTAGTCGACCCGCTCGCCGTCGTAGGTCTGCTCGTCGACGATGGTGGCCAGGGTCCGCTCCAGCTCACGCAGGTCGTGGAAGCGCAGGTGGCGCAGCGCCACGTACGGCTGCACGGTCTCCAGTTCGATCTTCAGCCGGACCGAATAGCCGAGGGTGCCGTAGGAGTTGGGGAAGCCGCGGAACAGGTCGGCGTGCTCGTTGTCCGGGGTGGCGGTGATGATCTCGCCCGACCCGGTCAGGATGTCCATCTCCAGCACCGACTCGTGCGGCAGGCCGTTGCGGAACGAGGTCGACTCGATGCCGAGGCCGGTCACCGCGCCGCCGAGGGTGATCGTCTTGAGTTGCGGCACCACGAACGGCGCGAGGCCGTAGGGCAGGGTCGCGGCGACCAGGTTCTCGTAGGTGGTCATCCCGGCCACGTCGGCGGTTTTCGCCACCGGGTCCACCGTGATCACCTGGGCCAGCCCGGATACGTCAAGGCCGGGCGCGGGGTTTTTCGCCCTGGCCCGGAACAAGTTCGAGGTCTTCTTCGCCAGCCGCACGTTCGCGTCCCGGGGAATCGCGCGATAACTCGCCAGGAGTCGATCCACTCCAGCCCGATGCGCGGCAAACCCGGATTCGTGCGCGGCCGGAGCGTGTCCGGCCTTCCCCAACAGACTCACTGCCACCCCTCGACGCTAGTACGCACCTCAGTGTGAGACCACCGCGAGGGCAGGGTCTCGGGAGAAATGTCACGCATATGTTGCGAACCGGAATACCGACCGGCTCGGAGAAGTTCGCCACACGATTCGACCGGCATGCGGTGTGCTGGCCGCTACAGGGCAGGATGGAGACCGGTCGACATACCGTACCCGGACAAGGAGCTCATTGTGGGACAGGTCAGCGCCAGCAGTTCGATCACCGTTGCGGCGGACCCGCAGCGCACCCTCGCGGCCATCGCGGACTACGAGACGGTGCGGCCGCGCATTCTGTCGTCGCACTACCACGACTACAAGGTCGTCGAGGGCGGCAAGGGCGCGGGCACCGTGGCCGAGTGGACGCTGCAGGCCACCGAGAAGCGCTCGCGCAACGTGCACGCGGTCGTGACCGTGTCGGATTCGATTGTCACCGAGCGCGATTCGAACTCCACCATGGTCAACACCTGGACCGTGACGCCGGACGGCGCGGGCGCGCAGGTCACCCTGCGCACCACCTGGCAGGGTGCGGGCGGCGTGGCGGGCATCTTCGAGGGCATCTTCGCGCCGCTCGGCCTGAAGAAGATTCAGGCCGAGGTGCTCGGCAACCTGCAGCGCGAACTCGCCTGACCGCAAGCAATGCCGAAAAGCGCAGTCCGGGTGTCGGGCTGCGCTTTCCAGTCGGTAGTTACGCCGCGCCGATGTCGAAGAGGTTGCCCTCCGGGTCGGCCAGCGTTGTCCACTGCGCGCCGTACTCGTCGAAGTCGCCGATCCGCTTGGCGCCCAAGCTGACCGCGCGCTCGATGTGCTGATGCCAGTCCTCGGCGTGCAGGTCGAGGTGGATCACGTTCTTGCCCGGCGTCTTGTCGGGCACCTGGATGAACATCAGCACCGGTGACTGCCCGGCCGCGCGGCCGACGGTGGCGAATTGCGCGGACGCGCCCTCGTCGACCGGCTGATCGAGCAGCTCGGACCAGAATCCGGCCAGGGCGGCGGCGTCGTTGCTGTCGATGGTGATGTGTGCGAGTGACAGTGTCATGGGGTTCTCCACTTCTCAGAGCAGGCCGATCGGCCAGCAGACTTCGGTTCGGTAGCTGTTCGGGTCGTCGGTGTCGTCGGGGCTGAGCAGATAGCGCTCCCGGACGGGTTCGGCCAATGCGGTGTCGTATTCGGCGACATAACTGCCCAGTGCGCCGTAGGTCCGGTCGAAGTCCTCGAAATCTCCCTCGTGCAGTGCGATGGCGAATCGGCGCGCGGGCAGCTCGATGACCGCGACCCGGTCGGCCGCTTCGATCCGGGCGGCGGCCGGGATCGGGACGTAGGCCACCACCTCGCCGATGTCGTTCTCGAAGAACTCCATCGAGTAGGTGGCGCCGTCGATGCCGTCAGGCTCGATGCCCGCCGCGGCCAGCGTCTGATGCAGCAGCGGGTATGCGGCCGCACACCACGGGCCGATGTCGTCCCTGCTGACCACCTCGGTGAGCGCCAGCGCGGAAAAGGCGGGGATCGAGCGGTATTCGACGGTGATCGGCGCGGTCGGGGTGAGCAGCGACCGCAGCGACGCCACCACCGAGCGGGTTCTGGCCAGCTCGGCCTCCATCCGCTCCAGATGCGCACGCAGGGCCGCGTTGCGAATGTCGTCGTCCGGGGCGGCCAGCACCGCCTTGATCTCGGGCAACGGCATGTCGAGCTGGCGCAGGCGCCGAATCAGATGGGCCTGTGCCACTTGGTCGGTCGAGTAGCGCCGATAGCCGGACCCCGTATCGATCTCGACTGGTTCGAGCAGCTCGATGTCGTGGTAGTACCGGAGCGTCTTCACGGTCAGGTACGTCAGCCTGGCGAACTCCCCGATGGAGACGGTCGCTGTCATGCCTTCAGCGAACACCCTCCAGCGACGGGAGAGTCAACTTCCCCCGAAATGCGCCCTCGCGCATGCGCTCCCTAGGTCAACACGAAGGTGAGCAGGAGGGTGTTCTGGAAGAAGCCGCGCCACCAGGAGTAGCCGAACCAGACGCCGGGGGTGACCTCCCGGATCTCGTCGTAGACCTGCGGTGTGGGGGACGGGTCGTAGTTCAGTGCCCAGGTCGGCTTGCCGTCGAGCATCGCGGGCGCCGTGTACACGTAGGCGGGCCAGGCCTCGTAGCCCGCGCCGGTCACCCGGTTGGTCAGCGTGCCGCCGTCCGGGCCGGTATAGAAGGTCTTGCCGATCCAGAATGCGGGCGCGATGCCCTGAATCGCCGGCGGCCTGGTCACCCAGCCGTTCTTCACGCCCATCGGCACGTCGCCGCGGTCCGCGTCCCGGAAGATGGCGTCCTGCTGTTCGGGTCCACAGCGAAAGCGCAGCGAGTCGATCGTGGCCGCGGGATTGTCCGGGTAGAGGACACAACCTCCGCCATAGTCGGCGGCCGCCTCGACGACACCGGAATCGGCGGTCGCCGCCGGCGCGGCGATGCCGAGGAAAATGCCGGGAACCCCCAGTGAAAGCACCGCAGTGCTCCGAAAACGCGCCCTCATCGTGCTCATATCGGTAACTCCAGAACTCCCGACCTGTCTCCCGATGGTAAGGCGATCTTGTTGTACTGAAGCCGGACGTGCTCAACCTGTTACCGGTCATGCCTCGAAGACATAACGACCGGTCGGGAGCTATATCGCCGAACAGATTTCGGACGCGCGGACTCAGCGCTCGGTCGAGGCGGCGCGGCGTCGTCCCCGGATCAGGGACTAGGCTGGTGAACGAGTCTTTCCCCAGAGAGGAATATGCCGTGCAGCCCGGTGGTCAGTTCGACATGCAGCAGCTACTCGCCCAAGCGCAGCAGATGCAACAGGCGGTGATGGAAGCCCAGGCCGAGATCTCCGCGGCCGAGGTGGACGGCCAGGCCGGCGGCGGGCTGGTCAAGGTCACCATCAAGGCGTCCGGCGAGGTCGTCGCGCTCACCATCGATCCCAGGGCGGTCGACCCGGAGGACGTGGAGACGCTGCAGGACTTGGTGATCGGCGCGGTCAACGACGCGATGGCCAACGCGCAGCAGCTGGCGGCCGAGCGGCTCGGCCCGCTCTCGGGTGGGCTCGGCGGCGGCTCGCTGCCCGGGCTGCCGGACTTCTGATAGCCACGAGGACATAGCCGTTGTACGAGGGTCCGGTTCAGGATCTGATCGATGAGCTGGGCAAGCTGCCCGGCGTCGGTCCGAAGAGCGCGCAGCGCATCGCCTTTCATCTGCTCCAGGTGGAGCCGCCGGAAATCGACCGGCTGCAGGCCGCCCTGCAGAAGGTGCGCGACGGTGTGCAGTTCTGCGTTGTCTGCGGCACGGTGTCCGACGGCGAGAAGTGCCGCATCTGCGCCGACGCGCGCCGCGATCGCACCATGATCTGCGTGGTCGAGGAGCCGAAGGACGTGCAGGCGATCGAGCGCACCCGCGAGTTCCGTGGTCGATACCACGTGCTCGGCGGCGCGCTCGACCCGCTGAGCGGGATCGGGCCGGACCAGCTGCGGATCCGGGAGTTGCTGGCGCGCATCGGCAATCAAGAGGACGGCATCGATGTCACCGAGGTGATCATCGCGACCGACCCGAACACCGAGGGCGAGGCGACCGCCACCTACCTGGTGCGGATGCTGCGCGACTTCCCCGGTCTGAGCGTGACCCGGCTGGCGTCGGGCCTGCCGATGGGCGGCGATCTGGAATTCGCGGACGAACTCACGTTGGGCCGCGCACTGTCCGGACGGCGCGCGCTCTAACTTTCGGCGCAGGTCCAGCCCCGAATTAATGGGGTTTGCGGGGTCCCGCTGACGGGTTACTGTCACGGGGATGAGCATCGAATTCATGCTGACCACGCTCGTCATCGTCGCCACTCCGGGCACGGGCGCGCTGTTCACTCTGGCGGCTGGACTTTCCAGGGGAACGAAGGCCAGCGTGATCGCGGCGTTCGGCTGCACCCTCGGCATCATTCCGCACATGGTCGCGGCGATCACCGGCCTGGCCGCGCTGCTCAACGCGAGCGCGGTCGCATTCCAGACGTTGAAGTACCTCGGTGTCGCGTACCTGATCTACATGGCGTGGAGCACGTTCCGGGACAAGGGCGCGCTCACCGTGCCGGAGGACAGCGCGCAGGTCACCCAGTCGGCGCGCAAGGTGATCACCTCGGCGGTGCTGCTGAACATCCTCAATCCGAAGCTGACCATCTTCTTCTTCGCGTTCCTGCCGCAGTTCGTGCCGAACGGGTCACCGAACGCGTTGGCGCGCATGCTCGAACTGAGCGGGATCTTCATGGCCGCCACGTTCGTGGTGTTCGCGGTCTACGGCGTATGCGCGGCCGCGGTGCGCAACCACGTTATTTCCCGGCCCGCCGTGGTGACCTGGATGCGCCGGGTATTCGGCGTCTCGTTCATCGCGCTGGCCGGCCGCCTGGCCGTGCAGAACCAGTGAGTCAGAGTTCCACCCGCGACCACGGCAGGTTCTGCATCCGGGTGCGGTCGTCGGTGGCCCAGTCCCAGATGAGCGCGGACACCGTCGGCGCGTCCAGCACCGTGGTGCCGAAGTGCTTGTCCGGGGCGCCATCTCGGTACTCGAGGGTGAACGCGCCGGTCTTTTCCCGGTAGGTCTGCATGTAGACCTGCTCGTCGCGTTCCACCACCAGGTACGGGTTCGGCGGGGCCAGCTCGGAAACCCACTGATCGGCAAGGGTTTTGGTGAGGTAGGGGAACTCGCCCGCGCCGCCGTGGGTGACCGTGGCGGGCACGTGCCCGGCCGGGTCGATCAGCCAGGCCAGCTGCGGATCGTAGATCGCGTAGTCCAGCGGCGTCGCGATCGCGAACAGCAGCTGCCGGACGAAGCCGATCGCGTCGTACGGGCTCGGCACCTGCAGTGCGGCGCCGGTCGGGACGCCGCCGACCGGGTGCACGCTGAGGAAGCTGTCGTCCTCCGGAACTTCCGAGTTGGCCTTGTTCAGCTCGGCCGCGATCTGTGCGACCAGGCCCGCCTGCGGGAGTCCCTGCTGAGTGTTGAGGTAAGCGTCGACCTCGGAGATCGATGACGCGACACCGGACGGCAGCAAGATGTGGTCATAGCTCACCCGGACAGGGTACGTACGCGACCGGTCAGGCCCGGCGACGGGCCGTCTCGGGCTCGACGCAGGCGCAGCCACCGGCCACGTCGGCGCAGTCCACGACGAAGGTGTGCCTGACGTAGTCGAGATCCACGCAGTCGCCCTCGGTGCATTCGGTGAGCCTGTTCGGATGGACGATCAGGGTGCCGTGGCAGTGGTCGACGGCGGATTCGCAGGACGAACAATCCGGCGCGCGCATATGACCTCCAGACGAGATCGGTTCGTTATCTTCGGTCTACCACTCCCGGGCCGCACGCTGGGGGATGTTGGTGACGTGTGTCGGACCGCGGCCGTCGTTTGCGCAGTTCGGCGTCGCCGTGAACGCTGCGCGATTGTGTCCGACACCGCGTCCGCCATGTGGTGAACTTGCTGCATGGGTATCAAGGTGTCGCTCGAACACCGGACCATATACACCTTCGACCGGCCGGTGCAGGTACATCCGCACGTGGTGCGCCTGCGCCCGGCGCCGCATTCGCGCACCACCATCGATGCCTACTCGATGCGGGTGACGCCCGCCGCGCACTTCTGTAACTGGCAGCAGGACGCGTTCGGCAATTTCCTTGCGCGACTGGTGTTTCCGGAGCCCACACCGGAGTTGTCGATCACCATCGGGTTGATCGCGGACCTCGAGGTGGTCAATCCGTTCGACTTCTTCATCGAGGACTACGCCGAGCACTATCCGTTCGAGTACAGCGCGGAACTGCTCGCGGATCTGGAGCCGTACCTGCGGCCGGTGGACGAGTCGGGGCCTGGGTCCGGACCCGGTGCGCTGGTCAAGGATTGGGTACGCGCGCACGACGTGGCGGATCGGCCGCGCACCATCGACTTCCTGGTCGACCTGAACCAGGCGCTGCGGCACGACGTCGGCTACACGATCCGGCTGGAGGCCGGTGTGCAGACGCCCGATCACACGCTGCGCGGCGCGCTCGGATCGTGCCGGGACTCGGCCTGGCTGCTGGTGTCCATCCTGCGCGAGCTCGGGCTGGCCGCACGGTTCGTGTCGGGGTATCTGGTGCAGCTGGCCCAGGATGTGCCGTCGCTGGACGGGCCGTCGGGTCCGCCCGCCGACTTCACCGACCTGCACGCCTGGACCGAGGTGTTTCTGCCCGGCGCGGGCTGGGTCGGGCTCGATCCCACGTCGGGTCTGTTCGCGGGGGAGGGGCACATCCCGTTGGCGGCGACGCCGCATCCGGTGTCCTCCGCGCCGATCACCGGCGCGACCGAGCCGGCCGTCGCCACCATGGAGTTCGCCAATACCGTCCGGCGGTTCCACGAGGATCCTCGGGTTACCTTGCCCTACACCGGATCTCAGTGGGCGCGGATCGCCGCGTCCGGTGCCGCGGTCGACGCGCGGATGGCCGCCGAAGACGTGGGTTTGACCGTCGGCGGCGAACCGACGTTCGTCTCCATCGACGACCAGACCGGTCCGGAATGGACCACCGAGGCCGATGGCACGCACAAGCGTGAACGCGCGGTCGATCTCGCCGATCGGTTGCGGCGGATCTACGCGCCGACCGGGTTGGTGCAGTATCGGCAGGGCAAGTGGTATCCGGGAGAGCCGTTGCCGCGCTGGGAGATCGCGGTCGCGTGGCGCGACGATGGTGAGCCGGCGTGGACCCGGCAAGATCTGCTCGCCGACCCGTGGACGCCGTTCGGGCAGCACCGCAAATCCTCCGAATTCGTGCGGGCAGGTCAACCGATTTCCAGCGAAAAGTCCAGTACCACAATGGCTTCGACCGCAGCGAGCACCGAGGCGACGCAGGCTACGCGATCACCCGAGTCTGCTGGGCAGGCCGGTGTGCGCACAGATAGTGGTCCGCAGCTATCGGAGGACACCGAATCGGCTGCCGCGCAACGCACACACGCACCAGTCGAACCCGACGCCGCGCGTGCCCTGATCGGGCACGTGGCAGCGAGCCTCGGCCTGCCGCCGGGCCAGGTCCGCCCGGCGTACGAGGATCCGCTGCTCCGGCTGGCCGGGAAAGTCCGTGCCCCCGAGGGGGATCCGGTCGACCCGGTCGATGATCTCGACCCGGATCTGGACTCGGCGCAGGCTCGCAAGGAACTGCTGACCCGGCTGGACACCGAGGTCAGCGAACCGACGGCCTACGTGCTCTCGCTGTATCGCCGCGACGACGGCACCGGCTGGGCGAGCGCGGACTGGCGGCTGCGGCGCGGCGTCTCCACCGACCAGCCCGCTGGTCGAATCGTGTTGACGGAGGGCGATTCTCCGGCCGGGCTGCGGCTACCACTCGACTCGGTCTCCTGGCACACGCCGACCCAGCGCCCGGACCGCGATCCACTGTTCGCCGAGCCGTTGACCGTTGACCGCGCCGAGCCACCCGCCGTGGTGCGACCCGCCGACTGGGAACCGACGACCGCGCTGGTAGGCGAGGTACGCAACGGTCGGCTGCACGTATTCCTGCCGCCCGTCGAGGAACTCGACGACTTCCTCGACCTGGTCCGCCGGATCGAGGCCGCTGCGGTGGCGGTCGACCGGCCCGTGGTGCTGGAGGGCTACGCCCCGCCCGCCGACGCCCGGCTGCGGACCTTCTCGGTGACACCGGATCCCGGCGTGATCGAGGTGAACGTGCAGCCGACCATTTCGTTCGCCGAGCAGTCCGCGCTGCTGTCCACCCTGTACGAGCAGGCGCGGCTGGCCCGGTTGAGCACCGAATCGTTCGATGTCGACGGCACGCACAGCGGCACGGGCGGCGGTAACCACATCACCCTCGGTGGCGCCACCCCCGCGCGCTCACCGATGCTGCGCCGCCCCGACCTGCTGGTGTCCATGCTGACCTACTGGCAGCGGCATCCGTCGTTGTCCTATCTGTTCGCCGGTCGTTTCGTCGGGCCGACGTCGCAGGCGCCGCGGGTGGACGAGGGACGCGAAGAGACCCTCTACGAGCTGGAGATCGCGTTCGCCGAGATCGCCAGGCTCGCAAAGTCGAGTCGGCTTGCGCAGGTGGCGGATTCGGCGAGCCATTCGGCGCCGTGGCACGTCGATCGTGCGCTGCGGCATCTGCTCACCGATCTGACCGGCAACACCCACCGTGCCGAGTTCTGCATCGACAAGCTCTACAGCCCCGAAACCGCCAGGGGCAGGCTCGGATTGGTGGAGATGCGCGGCTTCGAGATGCCGCCGCACTTCCAGATGGCGATGGTGCAGTCGCTGCTGGTGCGCGGCCTGGTGGCCCGCTTCTGGTCGGAACCGTTGCGGGCGCCGCTGATTCGGCACGGCGCGAACCTGCACGGCCGATATCTGCTGCCGCACTTCGTGCTCGCCGATATCGCCGAGGTCGCCGCCGATTTGCGTGCGCACGGCATCGATTTCGACGCGAGCTGGCTGGAGCCGTTCGCCGAGTTCCGCTTCCCGCGCATCGGCACGGTGCTGCTCGGCGACGTCGAGCTCGAATTGCGCGGCGCCATCGAACCGTGGCACACCCTCGGCGAGCAGACCACCGCGGCGGGCACCGCGCGCTATGTCGACTCCTCGGTGGAACGCCTGCAGGTGCGGGTGGTCGGCGCCGACCGCGGCCGCCACGTGCTGACCTGCAACGGCATGCCCGTCCCGCTGCTGGCCACCGGCAAGGGCGACGTGCAGGTCGCGGGCGTGCGCTACCGGGCGTGGCAGCCGCCGAACTCGCTGCACCCGTCGATCACCGTCGACGTGCCGCTGGTGTTCGACCTGATCGACGCCGATACCGGGCTGTCCCGCGGCGGCTGCACCTACCACGTGGCGCACCCGGGCGGCATGGCCTACGACGAACCTCCGGTCAACGCGGTGGCCGCGCAATCGCGTCGCAACCGGCGCTTCGAGGCGGCCGGACACACCACCGATCGGGTCGACCCCGGCGAGTTACGTGCGAAAATAGCAGCACAATCCATGGACGCCGGTGTCGCGGGCATCCTCGATCTGCGCCGGGCGCGGACCGTCTGGGGATTGGTCAGCGACCGTTAGGCACGTCTGGCAGGGGAAGTGAGGTCGGCGCGGTGACGATGCGCGAAGATGCGCTGCGGGAGACCACTGCGGGCGCCACCGTGCGCGAGCAGGTGGCCGAGCAATTCGCGCGCTACCGGACCGGCGGCGTCGAGAGCGCGCCCTTCGACGAATGCGGCAGGCCGACCGAGGGCTACTACGACGAACTGGTCGACGGTGACGGCAAGGTGCGCCGGATGTGGTCGGAACTGTCCGCCGATTTCGTCGAACTCGGCACCACCGGACTCGGCAGGCTCGACAGCCGGGTGCGCAGGCTGATCGAGGACGACGGCATCACCTACACCGAGGTCACCGGGGCGGGCGAGCAGGCGGTGACCACGCCGTGGCGGCTCGATCCGATCCCGCTGCTGATCTCCGCGGACGACTGGACCCGGCTGGAGGCGGGGCTGGTGCAGCGCTCGCGGGTGCTCGACGAGGTGCTCACCGACGTCTACGGCCCGCGTCGCACGCTCACCAGCGGGCTGCTGCCACCCGAGGTGATTTTCGGCTATCGCGGCTATGTCCGTGCCGCACATGGCATTACGGTGCCCGGTCGGCATCAGCTGTTCCTGCACGGCTGCGATATCAGCCGCTGGAGCGACGGCCAGTTCCGGGTGACCGCCGACTGGGCGCAGGCCCCGTCCGGCGCGGGGTACGCGCTGGCCGACCGGCGGGTGGTGTCCACGGCGATCCCGGAGGCGTTCGAGCATTCCAATCCGCGCCCGCTCACCCCGTTCGCCAGGGCGATGCGGTTGATGCTGATCGAGTCGGCGCAGGAGGGGGAGTCCGACGATCCGTTCGTGGTGGTGCTGAGTCCCGGCGTGTACTCCGAGACCGCATTCGATCAGGCCAATCTCGCGTCGATGCTGGGCTTCCCGCTGGTGGAGAGCGCAGATCTGGTGGTGCGCGATGCCGCGCTGTGGATGCGCTCGCTCGGCACGCTGCGCCGGGTCGATGTGGTGCTGCGCCGGGTGGACGCCGAGTTCTCCGATCCGCTGGACCTGCGGCCGGATTCGCGGCTCGGCGTGGTCGGGCTGGTCGAGGTGTTGCGCAGGGGCGCGGTCACCGTGGTGAACACGCTGGGCAGCGGGCTGCTGGAGAATCCGGCACTCACCGGGTTCCTGCCGCGGCTGTCCCGCGCGCTGCTCGGCGAGGACCTGATGTTGGAGAGCGCGCCGACCTATTGGGGCGGCGAGGAGAAAGAGCGCGCGCACCTGACAAAGAACCTGCACCGGTTGATCATTCGGTCCGCGGTCGACGGCGCCACCGTCTTCGGCCCCGAATTGTCGATCCGGCAGCGGGCCGATCTGCGGGCCAAGATCGAGGACACCGGATGGCAATGGGTCGGCCAGGAACCCACGCAGTTCTCGGTGGCGCCCGCCGTCGAAGGCTACGGCGGGTTGGCGCCCGCACCGGTCGGCATGCGGCTGTTCTCGATGGCCCGGCGCAGTGGGTACACCGCGATGGCGGGCGGTCTCGGCCAGTTGCATCAGCGCATGTTGCCCGAGCGCGTGGTGATCAAGGTTGCCGCCAAGGACATTTGGGTCAGGGCGGCACCGACGGCGGTGCCAGCGGTCGGCACCGAGGCGCCGCACGAGGAGCGCGAGCGGCGGGCCGCGCCGGCGGTGATGGCGGTCAGTTCGCCGCGCGTGCTCAACGATCTGTTCTGGATGGGCCGCTACAGCGAGCGGGCGGAGTCCGCCGCCCGGCTGCTCATCGCCACGCACGCCCGGTATCAGGACTACCGCTACCGGCCGTGGCTGGAGGGTGCCGAGGCCGTGCCGGTCTTGATGGCGGCGCTGGCTCGCGCCACCGCGACGATCGCCCCGGCAGCTGTGGTATCCGGTGTCGCCCCCGGCGACGACGCCGATAGTGATGCGGCAGAGCAAGATTCGGCACTGGACTCGGCGAGTTCACAGTCTCGGTCAGCTGCGCACCAGTCGACGGCAGCGAGTGCGTCGCAGTCGCAGTCACAGGGGAGCCAAAGGCAGTCGCAGTCGATGGGCCGTCCCCCGACTTCGGTTGGGGCCGAATCCGGTTCGGCCGGGCAATCGGAATCCGCGACGGAAGGTGTCGACGGCACGGACTCGGGTATTGCCGAGGAAATGAACGTGACCATACGACCAGGGCTGCTGCAGCGGGCGATCGTCGCCGCCGCGAGTGCCGCCGAGGAACAAGGAGGCACGGCCCCCGTGCCGGTGTGGACGCCCGCGGTGGCCGGGGCGTCCCGCGAGGGCTATGAATACTTGGCGGCGTTGACGATCGACCGCGACCTGCCCGGGTCGCTGGCGTTCGCGATCGATCGATACGAGAACGCCGCCCGCGCCGTACGCGATCAGCTGTCCGCCGATACCTGGATGATTCTGAGCGCCGTGGATCGGGCGCTCGCCGAATACCGTGGCGCCGACGGGGATCAGGAGACCGCGTTGTCGGCGGTGCATTCGCTGACCTTGGCGGCGCTGCTGTCGCTGTCCGGCATCGGCGCCGAATCGCTGGTGCGCGACTCCGGTTGGTACGTCATGGATATCGGCAAGCGGATCGAGCGCGGGCTGGCACTGACCGCGCTGATGTCGGCGGCGCTGACCCAGACCTATCCGGACGAGGCCGAGCGGGTGGTCACCGAGTCGGTGCTGCGGGCCACCGAGTCGCAGGTGAGTTACCGTCGGCGGCACGGGGATTCGGTGCGCATCTCCGCGGTCGCCGGGCTGCTGCTCTTCGATACCGCCAATCCGCGTTCGCTGGCATATCAGCTGGATCGGCTCGACGCCGACCTGCAGGCGTTGCCCGGTGCGTCGGGATCGTCGCGGTCGCAACGCTTGCTGGCCGACGCCCAGCGGATGCTGCGCCGCGTCGACCCGGACGATCTCGACGTCACCGACGACGACGGCATGCGCACCGAGCTGCTCGAGCTGCTGGAGGGTGTGCATCTGCGGCTGCGCAAGCTGGCCGAATCGTTCGAGACGTCGAAACTGTCGCTGCCCGCAGGCTTTCAGCCGCTGTGGGGTAGCACCCGGGTGGTCGGATGACCGGCCGCAACGGTTCGGCCCGGCGGTATCGCGTGGCGCACCGCACCACCTACTGCTACTCCGACGAGGTCACCAGCTCCTACGGGCGCGCCTACCTGACGCCGCGCGAATTCCCCGGGCAGCGGCTGCTTTCGCACGACATCTCGATCGATCCGGTGCCCTCGGACCAGTCGGTCGGCCCGGATGTGTACGGCAACACCACGTCCTACTTCCACGTGACCGCCGAACACCGGACCCTGGTGGTCACCGGCGAATCCCTGGTCGAGGTCGAGCGCCCCGATCGCGCGCCGGACGGCCCGGCGGCGCGGCCGTGGGAGCAGGCCCGCCCGACCGGCGCGACGGGCCCGCTCGCGGTGGAATTCACCCTCGATCTGCAGCCGCCCGAGATCACCCCCGAGGTGCGGGCGTACGCGGCCGAATCGCTGACCCCCGGCCGCCCGCTGCTGGAGGCGGTGGCCGAGCTCAACAGTCGCATCCACACCGACTTCACCTACAAGTCCGGCTCGACCACCGTCTCCACCAAGGTCGCCGACGTGTTCGCCGCCAGGGCCGGCGTCTGCCAGGACTTCGCACGAATCGGCGTGGCCTGCTTGCGATCACACGGTTTGGCGGGCCGCTACGTATCGGGATACCTGGCCACCGACCCGCCGCCCGGCAAGGAACGCATGGTCGGTGCCGACGCCACGCACGCCTGGTCGGCCGTGTGGGTGCCCGGCGGCGACGAGCTGGACCGGACCGGTCACTGGATCGACTTCGACCCCACCAACGATCAATTCGGCGACGAGCGCTACGTCACCGTCGCGTGGGGCCGCGACTACGCCGACGTGCCGCCGCTGCGCGGCATCATCTATACCGACGCCAAGGAGAGCACAATTACCGTCTCGGTCGATGTCTCTCCGGTGGAGGTGTAACCCGCGTGCGTGATTTCGCCTGTCCCAACTGTGGTCAGCAGTTGGCCTTCGAGAACTCGGTGTGCCTGTCCTGTTCCAGCCCACTGGGTTTCAGCCTCGCCGAGATCGCCCTGGTGGTGATCGGTGCGCCGCCGGGCGATGTCCCGAACGACGCGAGCACCGGTGTGGTGGATGCCAGCCGCTTCCGGCTCTGCGACAACCTCCATGTGGCGCAATGCAATTGGCTGGTGGCGGTGCCGGACCCGGGATCCGAACCCGCGGCGCGGGCCGCGAACGGTAACGGGAAGCCGGTGCTGTGCGAATCCTGCCGGCTCACCCGAACCCGGCCCAACGACCTCGACGCCGCCGGGCTGGCCGCCTTCGCCGAGGCCGAGGCGGCCAAACGCCGGCTGATCGTCGAGCTGACCGAACTCGGCCTGCCCATCGTCGGCCGCGACCAGGACCCGGACCGCGGCCTGGCCTTCGACCTGCTCACCAGTGCCAGCGGCAAGGTCGTCACCGGCCACAAGAACGGCGTCATCACCCTCGACCTGGCCGAGGCCAACGACCCGCACCGCGAACAGTTGCGCATCGAAATGGACGAGCCCTACCGCACCCTGCTCGGCCATTTCCGCCACGAGATCGGCCACTACTACTACATGATCCTGGTCGCCACCGACGACGCCGCCCAGCGCTTCCGCGACCTCTTCGGCGACCCCGACGCCGACTACCAGGCGGCACTGAACCGCCACTACTCCGAGGGTGCCCCGGCAGGCTGGGAATCCGCCTACGTCTCCTCCTACGCCACCATGCACGCCTCCGAGGACTGGGCCGAAACCTTCGCCCACTACCTGCACATCCGCGACACCCTCGACACCGCCGCCGCCTTCGGCCTCGCCCCCGCGGGCGCAACCCTGGACCGCCCTCAGGTGGGCCGTGCGGGCTTCGACAAAATCATCGACCTCTGGCTCCCCTTGGCCTGGTCCCTCAACATGGTCAACCGCTCCATGGGCCACCCCGACCTCTACCCCTTCGTCCTGCCCGACCCGGTCCTCGACAAAATGCGCCTGGCCCACGACCTCTGCGCCACCCCGGCCCGCTGACCATCGCGAACCGTGTTGCCTTGCCGTTCGGTGGTGGACTAACCTCTTAGCTAAGGAGGTGGGCCATGTCGGGCAGCGCAGCGGAACAGTTCAATATCCACGACGCCAAGACGAACCTGTCGCGCATCATCGAGCGGGTCGAACGCGGCGAGGAGATCATCATCAGCCGCGCCGGTCGCCCGGTCGCCAGGCTGGTCCCGCTGAGTCGCAGCGTGAACCGGGGCGGCCGCGGTGTGCTGAGCGGGCGGCTGGTCCTCACCCCCGATTGGGACTCGGACGAGACCAACGCCCAGATCGCCGCCGACTTCGGTATGGCGCCGTGAGGATGCTGCTGGACACCCACGTGGTGCTGTGGTGGCTCACCGACGATCCGACGCTGTCCGAGGACATGAAGGAACAGATCACCCACGACCCGGAAATCCTGGTGAGCGCGGCAACGATCTGGGAGGTCGCCATCAAGCAGGCCCTCGGCAAGCTGGACGGGCCGGTCGGGCTCGCGGACTACATCGGCAACGGCGGGTTCATCCCGCTGCCGATCGGCCTCGACCACGCCGCCGCGGCCGGTCGGCTGCCGCTGATTCATCGGGACCCGTTCGATCGAATGCTGGTGGCGCAGGCGCAATGTGAGGATCTCACGCTGGTCACCCGTGACCCGTGGTGTCAGCGGTACGAGGTCGCCGTGCTCCAGGTGTGAGGCCGCGTCACGCGTGGGCGGCGTAGATGTGCGCGGAGACCTCGTCGCGCATGTGGATGAAATCGGGGTGGGCGCGCAGGGTGGTGAAGGTGGGGTCGGTCAGGGCCGTCTTGAAAGTGGTTGGCTCGTCGTAGATTATGCGGCCGGGGCGGGTGCCCATGACCAGGACTCGGGTGCCGAGGAGCAGGGCTTCGTCGATGCTGTGCGTGACGAAGAGGACGGTTTTTCTGCGGTCGCGCCACAGGGTGAGTAGTTCGCCCTGGAGTTTTTCGCGGGTCAAGGCGTCCAGGGCGCCGAAAGGTTCGTCCATCAGGATGATTCGGGGATCGTTGACCAGGACGCGGGCGATCTGGGCACGTTGTTGCTGGCCGCCGGAGAGTTCGTAGGGGCGGCGACCGCCGAGGTGGTCGAGGCCGACCAGGGCCAGCATGCGTTCGGCGTCGGTGCTGCGCTGATTGCGCGGCACACCACGGACTTTCGGGCCGAATTCGACGTTCTGGCGGACCGACAGCCAGGGGTAGAGGTTGGGCTGCTGGAAGACGACACCGCGGTCGGGGTCGGGTCCGGTGATCGGGTGGCCGCCCACCCGCACCGTGCCCTCGGTCGGTTCGAGGAAGCCAGCGAGGATGTTCAGCAGGGTCGACTTGCCGCAGCCGGAAGGGCCTACGACACAGACGAACTCGCCGCCCTCGATGGTCAGGTCGGTCGGCGCGAGCACCTGGGTCGGGCCGTCGTCACCGGGGTAGCTCTTGCTCACCCCGGTGAGAGCGACTTGGAGCTCGCTCACGAGCTGGCACCCTTGGCCGCGTCGGCGTAAATGCCGGTGCGGTAGGCGGATTCGTCGCCGATCGCGTCGATGCCGCCCTGGCTCAACAGGAATTCGGCCGTCTTGTGCAGATCGCCGCCGAAGCCGCCGCCCAGGTACTTCGCGTCGGCCTGCTCGGCCGCGCCGAGGTAGGTGTACCCGGCCAACTGCGGTCCGACCAGCTTGGGCTCGATGCCGAGCTGCGCGCCGATCGAGACGGCCGCGTCGTCGGGCTTGGTCCGCAGCTGGGTCACCGCGTAGTCCTGCAACTTCGCCCAGACCACCGCGAACTTCGCGTTCTCGTCGAGAAACTTCTTGCTCGCCACCGCCAGATCGAAGGTCGGCGCGCCCGCGGCCGCGGTGTCGGCGCTGGACGTGATGATGTGGCCGCCGGATTCGGCGAGCTTGGACAGGGTCGGATCCCACACCCAGGCCGCGTCGATCTGACCGCCGGTCCAGGCGCCGGGAATCGCATCGGGTGCCATGTTGATCAACTGCACGTCAGCGGCCAGGCCTGCCTTACCAAGCGCCGCGAGCAGGCTGTAGTGCGCGGTGCTGCCGAACGGCGTCGCGACGCGCTTGCCGCGCAACCCGGCCAGCGAGGTGATCGACTTGTCCTTGGCGATCAGCGATTCCGACTTGCCAATCACGTCGTGGATCCACAGCACCCGCACCGGCAGGTTCAACGGCGCGGACAGCGCCTTGGTCGCCGGGCTCGACCCCATGGTGCCGATGTCGAGGCTGCCCGCGCCGAACGCCTGGACCACGTCGGCACCCGAGGAGAACTGGCTCCAGGTGACTTTCGCGTTCGGCAGGCAGGCGGCGAGCAGCCCGCGATCCTTCACGAGCAGATCGGCATTCGGGATGGCCTGGTAGCCGATCCTGGCCTGCGTGGTCACGCCGGGATCCGCCGCGAACGGGCAGGCGGACTGTGCCCCTTCGGCTCCGGTGTCGCCGCGACCGGACTGGACACACCCTGCGGTCGTCGCGACCACGGCCGCCATGGCCAAACCTGCGGTGACCGCCCGGCGGACTGCGGATTTCATACCTTGCCTTTCCACGGAACTGCTTTGGCACCAAGGAATTTGATGACCGAGTCGAGCACGAGAGCGGCGCAGCCGATCACGATGATGCAGGCGATGGTCAGCGGCGTATTGAGCTGCGTGCCCGAGATATACGCGAGGCCGCCGATGCCGGGGATACCGTTGTTGAGCTCGGCGGCCACCACGGTGGTCCAGGCGAACGCGGTGGCGATCCGGATGCCGCCGATCACCTCGGGCAGCGTGGCGGGCAACACCACGCGCGAAATGACCTGGGTGCGACCGGCACCCAGCGAACGGGCGGCATGGAGATAGTCCTGCTTGACGCCCGTGACGCCGCTCAGCGTCGCGATGGCGATGGGCGGGAACGCGGCGAGGAACAGCAGCCAGATCTTGGACATGTCGCCGATGCCGAACCAGACGATCAGCAGGCCGATGTAGCCGAGCGGCGGCAGCGACCGCAGGAAGTTCAGGATCGGCTCGGTGACCAGCCGCACCGGGGTGAGCATGCCCATCACGAATCCGACCAGCGGGCCGACCACGATCGCGAGGCCGACCCCGGCGCCGATCCGCTGCAGGCTGGCCAGCAGATGCTCCCACAGGTAATAGTTCTGCTCACCGATCACCGTGCGATCGACGCCCGCCGCGATCTGATGCCGAGAGTTGGCCCGTACGAAGGCATCCCACACCGCGTGCGGCGACGGCAGATACAGCGGATCGACCAGACCGGTCGCCGTGAGCACCGCCCACAGGCCGAGCACGAGCGCGAGCGCGCCGAGGCGGGTCAGCGCCGGACCGAGCAGGCGGCGATAGTTCCGCGACCGCCGCGGTGCGACGGCGGGCGCGTCGGCACCCACCGTCGGTGCGTCCGGCGTGGTGATCGCGGTCATGCGGCGCCCGGCGGCAGTCCGCGCCGATGCAGGCCCACGTCGGACACGGCACTCTCCTCAAAACTCGGTAAAACTCGACGCTATCCGCGGCGAGGGGACCGAAGGGAGAGTTAGAAACGCCGTGAACTTAATTGATCGCGGGCACCGAGGAGCCGGTCACCCTATTCCGTTGACGCTGCCGTTCATGCCGATGTGCTCGCCGATGTTGCCCGCCAGCCACTGGTTCTGCGCCAATGTCTCGAAAACACAGATCAGCAACAGCTTTCGACTGCGCCTGCTCACCGAGTACTCCAGATCCGGCGCGGTTTCCGGGCCGCGCAACGCGCTGCTGATGCCTTTGCGCAGGTTCGGTTCCGACAGCAGCCAGAACAATTCCGGCCCGATCAACACCGATTGCCCGCCGGTCTCGTGGAACCAGCGACCGGCGAATTCGATCAACAGGTCGGTGAACGCGTCCCCGCTTTCCACCGACTCGGTGAGTTGGCTCAGCGCTCCCGATCGGTCCACACTGCTCTGGATCACCGAGGCGAGCCTGCTCGCTACTTCACGGAACTGATCGACGTCCTGGTCCTGCCAGACTGTGAGAGACATGCGTTTTCCCATCGAAGTAGTCGAGCGCGGGTGAGTTACTAACTACCTCCGGTGTCGCCGCGTGATTATCGGTGATTGACCAGCTTTCGGCCGTCGGCGTCGAAGGTGTTGAAACGCATCGGAGTGTTCGGTCCGGCGGCGAAGGGCGCCTGGGCGGGCTTCGCGACCTCGTGCCCGTTGGCCTGCGCGTGCCCGTTGGCCAGCGCATGCCCGTTGAGCTGTGGCGATGTCAACTGCTCCGGCATCTCCTCGGCGGTGACGTATTGATCGATCTCCGCGGTCACCACGTCCGGGACCGCACGCGCGGCGGTGCTGCGCCCGAGCAGAATCAGCGTGAGGTGCACCGCGAACAGCAGGGTCAACGGCATTCCGGCATAGATGATCAACGACACCGGACCGCCGCCGATCTCGCGCGCGTATTCGATATTCCCGGCGACCGACACCAGCGTCGAAAGCACGAAAAGCCCGGTCGCATACCACCAGCCGGCACTGCGTTTCGGGAATGACGCGGTGGCGACGATGGAGCCGACGACAAGGCCGTCGATGGCGATCGGCACATTGGACGCCAGGTCGGCTTCCACGAGGTTGCGCACGGCCAGATGGTGTAGTGCGGCAAAAGACATCTCGAACGCCTTGAGCGCGACTACCGACGAAACGATCAGCGACAGATACAACGGACGCGGCCGTAGGATGCTGCGCCAGCGAGACCAAACCGGTGGACGGCGTGGCAATACCGGCTGCGCCATTGATTCGGCAGGCAACCCCGGCGTGATCGTCGTCATAGCGGGGAGCGTAGCGTGCGGATAGCCCAGCACCCAGGAGCGCCTCGGTCGAGTCGCGTTTATCGACCGATAAACGCCACAACCTGGCATTGTGCTATCTGGCGCTGTACTACCTACGCGCGCAGACGTTCACGGCGGAGTTGCTCGACCTCCGGCATCGGCAGCGGAGCCAATTCCGCGACGCCGAGCGCCCGCGCCAGCAACAGATCGGCCAGTTCCGGATTGCGGGCCAGCGCCGGGCCGTGCATGTAGGTGCCGATCACCGAGCCCTGCACCACACCCTCGAGGCCGTCACCGACGCCGTTGCCGACACCGCGGGTGACCTTCGCCAGCCCTGTCGCGTCGCCGCCGAGTTTGGTACCGCCCCGGTGGTTTTCGAAGCCGGTCAGTGCCGCGGTGAGCCCGGACAGCAGGGGCGCGGTGGTCACCTCGCCGATCGCGCGCTTGGGCTGCGGCGAGGTGGTCACGTCGATCATGCCGACGCCGTCGACGCGCTCGCCCGACGAGGTCTCGTACCACTGGCCGAGCACCTGGATGGCGGCGCAGATGGCAAGCACCGGAGTGCCGTTCGCGGCCGCCTGCTGCAGGCCGGGGTAGCGCTGCAGATGCCGGGTGGCCAGCCGCTGCGCCGAATCCTCCGCGCCGCCAAGGGTATAGATGTCCAGCGAATCGGGAACCGGGTCGGCCAGCGTGATCTCGACGACCTCGGCGTCATAACCGCGCAGCCGCAACCGCTGTCGCAGCACCAGCGCGTTGCCGCCGTCGCCGTAGGTGCCCATCACATCGGGCAGCACCAAACCGATGCGGACGGTCGATTCGCTCATGACTGCACCTCGCTGGCGCTCGGTTCCGTCATGCGCGATGCGCGCTGTGACATGATTCGTTCGCTTCGCTCTCTCATGACTTGCCCTCGAGGTCGCGGTTGAGATCCCGGAATGCGGTGTAGTTTGCCAGCACCTCGACGTGCCCCGCCGGGCAGGAGGCGATGGCGCGCAACGGGTTCGGCACCGTGGTGTGTTCGACGCCCGCGTAGGTGAGGCGCACCGCGAGGTCGGTGGCGCGTTCGCCGGAGGCGACCACCTGGACGCCCTCGAAGTGCTCGAACCGCACGTCCCACAGCCAGGACAGGTCCTCGCCGTCGGGCACCTGCCCGTTCACCGCGATCACCAGTCCGGCCGAGCTCGGCTCGATCATGGACAACGCTTCCTGCCAGCCCGCCGGGTTCTTCGCCAGCAGCAGCCGGGCGGCGTGCTCGCCGACCTGCACCGTGCGGTAGCGGCCCGCGATCTCGCGCACCGTGCCCGTCGCGGTAACGGCCGCGGCCGGATCGGCGCCGAGTGCGATCGCCGCGGCGACCGCCTGCGCGGCGTTGCCCCGGTTGGCCCGGCCGGGCAGGGCCAGTGTCAGCGGATACCGCTGCTTGTCGGGACCGACCAGATCATCGCCGTCCAGCCACCAATCCGGTTCGGGCCGTTCGAAATCCGCCCCCGTGCTGCGCCAGTGCTCGCCCTCCCACAGGATCGGCTCGCCGCTGCGCGGGCAGCTGGTCGCGTCCATCGCCCAGCCGCTGCCCGCGGCCACCCACACCACGTTCGGGTGGTCGTAGGCGATCGAGGTCACCAGCACGTCGTCGCAGTTGGCGATCACCACGGTGTCGGGATGCCGGGCCAGGCCAGCGCGCAGCTTGCGCTCGATCATGTTGATCTCGCCGACCCGGTCCAGCTGGTCGCGGCTCAGGTTGAGCAGCACCACGGCGGCGGGGTTCAGCGCGTCGGTGACGTGCGGCAGGTGCAGCTCGTCCACCTCGATCGCGGCGAGCTCGACACCGCGATGGGCGCTGAGCGCGGCCACGATGCCCGCGTCCATGTTCGCGCCGTCGGCCTGGGTGGCGACCGCGCCGAGCGTGCTGAGCGCCGCGGTGGTCATCCTGGTGGTGGTCGACTTGCCGTTGGTGCCGGTCACAAGCACCGTGCGGCGGCCGCGGCCGAGCTGGTCCATGATCGTCTTGTCGATCTGCAGCGCGATGAGCCCGCCGATCATCGATCCCTTGCCGCGTCCGGCCTTCTGCGAGGCCCACGACGCTGCCGCCGCGGCCCGCAGGGCGATACGCCCACGCACCGAAATGTCTGCCACGCCGCGAGTCTATGTTCGACCAGCGTTACCGGCGCGGCCCGGGCCAGTGGCGTAGCCCACCCGGTGCGGCTAGCCCTGGTACAGCTTGCTGTTGTAGTTGGCGGGGGCGTAGTGACGTTCGAGTTCCTCGATGGTTTCGGTGACGTCGGTCTGCACCTCTTTGACCAGGTGCGGCCAGGACGGCAGGCCGTCGTCGGGCCACTGCTCCGGCTGCCACAGATGGCTGCGCAGGAACGCCTTCGCGCAGTGGAAGTAGATCTGCTCGATGTCGACCTCGACGGCCAGGATCGGGCGGTGCCCGTGCACCGTCATGTCGTCGAAGTACGGGGCGTCGCGTACGAGCCTGGCCCGCCCGTTGATCCGTAGCGTCTGGCTGCGGCCCGGAATGACGAACAGCAGGCCGATGTGCGGATTCGCGAGGATGTTGAAGTAGCCGTCGGCCCGCCGGTTGCCGGGGCGCTCGGGAATCGCGAGGGTCCGGTCGTCGAGGACCCGCACGAAGCCCGCCGGATCGCCCTTCGGCGACGCGTCGCAGTTGCCCGTGGCGTCGCTGGTGCTCATGACCAGGAACGGGGTGGCGGCGATCCAGTCGCGATCGCGAGGATGCAGCGAGACCCGCTCCTTGTTCGCGGCTCGAGGCGGCACCTCGCCGAGCAGGTTTCGCAGGTCGACGGGGTCGGTGATCTGATCTACAGGCTCGCGCATACCCGATTCAAGCATCCGAATCATGGTGGGCGGCCGGGAGATCGGTCACATCAGATTTGCACGTCGAACATGTTGGGCTGGCCCGCGGCATAGCGATCCGCGTCGATCCGGCGCAGTGGTTCGAGCTCGGCCGCCCGGTACAGCGTGAACTTCTTGCAGCGTTCGGCGTTCGAGCCGTCTACGTCGAGCAACGCGTTCACTGCGGCTCGGGCCGACTCGTTGGCGCCCTCCATGGTGGCCAGGTCCACGTTGGTGCGAACGTAATCGCCTGCCAGGAACAGGTTTTCGAGCGCGCCGTGCGGTTCCGGCCGGAACTCCCACGATCCGGCGGTATTGATCAGCAGCGGGTCGGCGTTGGCGTTGCGGTGCGGACCGTCCTGCCAGGTGATGCCGGGGTCGAGGTGCCAGGAGTGCAGGTCGGCGTCGCGCAGCACGTCGCCGCGGTCGTTGAGATGCGCCGCGATCTGCGCCCAGACCTCGCGGGCGATCTCGTCGTGGGTGCACTCCTTGGCGGGCTTGCCGTACAGCATGCCCGGGGTGTTCCAGTCGGAGACGTCGACCGAAAGACAGTCCTGCACGGTGCCGTCGCCGAAGTCGGTGAATTTGCGCGCCCACACCTGATTCTGGTTGATCGAGGTGAGCGCCCACGGTGCGTCGATGTAGGCGGTGTGGCCCCGGGAGATATCGGCGGGCCTGCGCAGATAGAACTGGATGCCGTTCATCCAGTCGGAGAAGAGCCGGTCCATCGTGGCCAATTCGGGGCGCACGGCGAGCACGTCGGGCGACCACAGGGCGCGCGCCTGCTCGGCGGGCACGGCGACCACGAAGTAATCGGCGTCGATGGTGCGTTGCGCGCCGGACTTGTCCACCACCCGGGCCGCGGCGATCCGGCGATCGCGCACGTCGAGCCCGCGCACCTCGGTGCCGAGCTCGAATCGCACGCCGAGGTCGCGCATCCGCTGCAGCCACGGCTCGATCCAGACCGCGTTGGTCGGCCCGTTCAGCACTCGATCGAGGCCGCCATCGTTGCCGATCTCGGCCGGGTTGCCGAGGAACTGCTCGCCCATGTTGCCGATGGTGCGGACGCTGGCGACGTCCTCCTTCGCGGCGACCATGATGCTGGTCAGCGTGCGGGAGAGCAGCGCGCGGAATTCGTGCGAGCGCGCGTTGCCGCCGACGTAGTCGCGCCAGGAGGTGTGCTCCCACTGGCCGAGGCGGCGGGCATCGCAGCTGCTGTTGAACACCAGCAGGCGGTTGGCGAAGTAGATGCCCTCAATGGCAGGCATATTCAGCGTGGTCGAGATAGTGGCGCCGAGTGTCTCGCGGAAACTGTCCGGAGTGAACCCCGTGCGGGCTCGCGGGCCGAGCGGCAGCCGGAAGTCGTCGCCGTCGCGCCGGGCGAAGCGGGCCTCCGGCACCGCGACCAGGTTGTTCCACACGCCATTGGTGTTGCCCGCGAAGGGAATTCGCCGCATGGTGTCGGGCACGTGCTGATAGAAGCCGGGGAAGAAGCGGAAGCCGTGCTCGCCGGGCAGATCCGGCCGCCCCGCGGAACCGGTGCCGGGCACCGGCACGCTGCGCGCCTTGCCGCCCCACGCGCGGCGCTCGAAAATCGTTACCTGGAAGCCACGTTCGATCAGCTCGTGCGCTGCGGTCAAGCCCGCGACGCCACCACCCAGTACCGCGACCCGCCTGCCCGGACCAGCCGCGGCAGGCCCCGATCTCAGCGCGCCGGCCGTCAGTGCCCCCGCTGTCGCTACCCCCGCCACAGCCGTTCCGCGAAGCAATGTCCTCCGCGATACGGTCCACCGATTTTCTGCCATGCGCCGCTCTGTGCCTAGCCTCGGGACCTTTATTACACGTTGTCACTACTGTAAAGCGGCAGGTCCGCACCGGCGTACCCGCCCCGCGCCTGGCCCGAGGTGAAGGCTGATTCGGTCGGCGAATGTGAGCATAGCGATATCGGCTATCGGATGGGCAAACCTGTGACGACGGTTTCTCGAACCTCTTGGCACACATAAATATCCGTGCCGCCCGGCCCGCTCGGTGGCACGAGCGGAACAGGCGGCACGGCGGGGTACGCGCGGTGTCAGGCGGCCTTGCGCATTCGCAAGTGCGCTAAGCCTTGACGAGTTCCGGCGTACCGGCCGCCGCATCGAGTTCCGCGGCCTGGGCGCGGTCGACCTTGGCGCGTTTGCCCGCGGTCGCGGCGAACGCGCCCGCGATCACGATCACGCCGCCGATCAGCGAGAGCGGCGTCGGGGTCTCGTCGAGGAACGCCCACGCGGCGGCGATGCCGACGATCGGAACGAGCAGGGTGAACGGCGCGACCACACCGGCCGGGTAGCGGCTCATCAGATACGTCCACAGGCCGCTGCCGACCACGGTCGCGAGGATGGCGGTGTAGGCGATCGCGGCCAGCGCGGGCCAGCCGGTCGCGGAGAAGGAATCGGCCACCGCGCGCAGGCCGGTGGCCGGGCCCTCGGTCGCGGCGGACAGCACGAACATCGGCAGCGGCGGGACGACCGCGATCCACAGCGTCAGGTGCATGGTGTTGAGGCCGGGGGACTCGACGGTGGCCTGCCGCGCACCGATATTGCCGAAGGCCCAGCCGAGCCCGGCCGCCAGCGTCAGCAGCACCGGCAGCACGGAGGCGTGCTCGAGGCGATCCCAGCCGATCACCGCCATGCCCGCCATCGCCACCGCGATGCCCGCCACCTGCACCGGCCGGATCCGCTCCCGCAGGAACAGCGTGCCGAGCAGCACGGTGAACGGCGCGGACGACTGCAGCACCAGCGAGGCGAGCCCGGTCGGCATGCCCGCACGCATCGCGGTGAACAGGAAGGCGAACTGGAGGATGCCGAAACCGGTGCCGTACAACAGCAGCCAGCGCAGCCGGACCTTGGGGCGCGGGACGAACAGCAGCACCGGAACCGCGATGACCGCGAAGCGCAGCGCCGCGAAGAAGAACGGCGGGAAGTGGTCGAGGCCCGCGCGCAGCGCGAGGAAGTTCAGTCCCCAGAGCAGGACGACGGTCAGTCCGAGCAGGCGGTCACGAGCGGTCATGTGGTCAATCGTGCGCGCGACTAACCATCAGAACAATCGAATTAATGTGGACTATTACTGTAGTTTTACTTCATGATCGAAGTGCCGCTCTCGGCTCGGCAAAACCGTGGCTGACCGGCCGGATGGGCCACCGATGTCGGTCGAGCGGCTCCGGGTACTGCGCGAGTTCGCCGACCGCGGCACCATCGCCGCCGTCGCCACCGCGCTCTCGATGACGCCCTCGGCCGTTTCCCAGCAGCTCAAGGTGCTCGCCAAGGAGGCGGGCGTCGCGCTGCTCGAACCGGACGGCCGCCGCGTCCGGCTGACCGACGCGGGCCGGGCGCTGGTGGTGCGCGCGGACGAGGTGCTCGCCGCGATGGATCGCGCCGTCGCCGAGATGGCCAACTACCGTGGTTCGCCGCGCGGCCGGGTCCGGGTCGCACTGTTCCCGTCGGCGGGCGCGCTGCTGCTGCCGCTGGTGCTGTCCGCGCTGTCGCACAGCGGCGTCGACCTCGTCGCGAGCGATGTCGACCTGCCGCCGTCCGAGGCCACCCGGCTGCTCGCCGACTTCGACGTGGTGCTCACCCATCGCGACGAGCGAGCCGCGCCCATCGCCGATCCGCGCATCGTCGTGCGCCTGCTCATGCGCGAACCCATCGATGTCGTTGTCGCGCCGTTCCATCGGCTGGCCGGCCACGCCGCGGTGGCGCCCGAGGAACTGGCCGACGAGACCTGGCTGAGCGTGCGCGGCGGCTATCCGATCGACGACGTGCTCCGTTCGATCGCGACGCTGACCGGTGTGCAGCCGCGAATAGCGCAGCGGCTCAACGACTTCCGTGTCATCGAAGCGTTGGTGACCAGCGGTTACGGTGTCGCGTTGATGCCCCGTTACTCGGTGGTGCACCAGGATCTGTCGCTGCTGCGCCTCACCGGCGTCCGCGCCGCCCGCATGTTCGAGCTGGCCACTCGGCCTCGGGCCGAGAGCAGTCCGGCCATCGCCGCGGTGCTCGCGGCCTTCCGTGACGCCGCGGCGAGCATTGTCGCGGAGTCGGCACCTCGGCCGACTGCGCGGCGCGAGAGCTGATTTCGCCGACTCGGAGCCGATTGTCGGCTTTCCACAGGCGGTTCCGCGACACCAGGAGGGCGCGGTTGAGAAGGTGCAGGTACAGGGATCAGCTGTAGAGCTTAGGGGGCTGAACGCTGTTGCGTCGTTGGCACATTCCCACAACTGCCGGGTGTGCCCTGTGAGAGTTCCGTACATGTCGGATCATGCATCCGCGAAATAGATTGCAGGACAGGCCGTCCGAACCGATGAAGGATTTTTGACACGATGCGTGATATCTCCGAGTTCTCCACTCGCAACGGTGGATTCCGAAGCGTGGTGGTCACCGCGGTCGAGGTCTCCTCCGCGCTCGGCGCCGATGCGGAGTCCACGTGGAAGGGCCTGCTGGCGGGGGAGAGTGGCGTTCGGGTGCTCGATGACCCGGAGGTCGAGAGCAGTCGGCTGCCGATCAATATCGGCGCGAAGTTCAAGAGCGACCCGACCGCCGAGCTCGATCGGATCAAGAAGCGGCGCATGTCCTATGTTCAGCAGGTCGCCTACGTGATGGGCAAGCGGATCTGGGCGACACTCGGCGCGCCCGAGGTGGACAAGGACCGGCTCGGCATCTCGATCGGAACGGGTGTCGGCGGCGCCGAGGTCATCGTCGACTCGAACGACATCCTGCGCGATCAGGGCTATCGCAAGGTGTCGCCGTTCGCGATACCGATGGCCATGCCGAACGGTCCCGCCGCGGTGCTCGGGCTGGAACTCGGTGCGCGGGCGAGCGTGGTGACGCCGGTGTCGGCCTGTTCGTCGGGGTGCGAATCGCTGGTGCACGCGTGGCGTTCGATCATCCTCGGCGAGGCCGACATCATCGTCGCGGGTGGCGTCGAGGGGCGGATCAACGCCCTTGCGCTGGCGGGCTTTACGAACATGCGCGCGCTGAGTTCCCGGGTGGCGGAACCGGAACGCGCCTCGCGGCCGTTCGACCGGGACCGGGACGGTTTCGTCTTCGGCGAATCCGCGGCCCTGCTCGTGCTGGAGACCGAGGAGCACGCCCTGGCTCGCGGCGCCCGGCCGCTGGCCCGGCTGCTCGGGGCGGGCCTGACCGCCGACGGCTATCACCTGGTCGCGCCGGATCCGGAGGGGCGGGGCAACGCCCGCGCCATGCGTCGCGCGCTGGAGACCGCGGGCGTCGACGGTGCGGAGGTGGACCACGTCAACGCGCACGCGACGGGGACGCCGTTCGGAGACTTGGCCGAGGCCAAGGGAATTGCCACCGCGATCGGCAAGCATCCCGCGGTGTATGCCCCCAAGTCGGCACTCGGTCATTCGGTGGGCGCGACCGGTGCGCTGGAGGCGGCGATCTCGGTGCTGAGCCTGCGCGACGGCGTGATACCGCCAACCCTCAACCTGGACAACCAGGATGCCGACATCGATCTCGATATCGTCAGTGGCGCAGCGCGATACACGGATGTCCAGTACGTGATGAACAATTCGTACGGCTTCGGCGGGCACAACGCCGCGGTGCTGTTCGGCAAGTACTAGCGAAGAGTGCGGCCCCGGTGCGTATGCACCGGGGCCGCAACGTCTTTCGGGTCGCTAGTGTCCCATCGGCCCGGGGTGGTGGTACTGCTGCGCGCCGACGTAACCGAAGTCGTCGGCGACCATCGCGCCCAGTTCCAGCAGGGCCCGCCGGGTCGGCTTGCTGACCAGTTCCAGGTCGATCTCCGCGCCTTCGGCGAGATGATCGTCGAAGGGCACCACCTGGACCGCACGGGTGCGGTCGAGGAAGAGCTTGCGCAACTGGTCCAGGTCGACCGTGGAGGCGCCGCGGCGGGAGGCGTTGACCACGACGACGGTGCGCTCGACGAGCTTGCCGTACCCGTGGTGGTCCAGCCAGTCCAGCGTGGCCGAGGCGCTGCGTGCGCCGTCGATGGCCGGCGAGGTGACCAGCACCAGCGAGCTGGCCATATCGAGCACGCCCGCCATGGCCGAGTGCATCAGGCCGGTGCCGCAGTCGGTCAGGATGATGTTGTAGAACGACTGCAGGATACCGATGGCCTTGCGGTAGTCGGCCTCGCTGAACGCCTCGGAGACCGCCGGATCCTGTTCGCTGGCAAGCACTTCCAGTCGGCTCGGCGCCTGCGAGGTGTGCGCGCGCACGTCCGAGTACCTGCTGATGTGCTGATCCTCGAGCAGGTTGCGCACGGTGGAGCGGGTCTGCCGCGGCACCCGGTGGGCGAGCGTGCCGAGGTCGGGGTTGGCATCGATCGCGATGACCCGATCACCGCGCAGCGACGCGAACGTCGAGCCGAGGCCGACCGTGGTGGTGGTCTTGCCGACGCCGCCCTTGAGCGACAGGATCGCGATCCGATAGTCGCCGCGCACCGGCTGATTCACCCGGTCGACGAGGTCGCGGTAGACGACGTCGGCCGCGGACTCGCCGGGGTTGAGCACGCCGCCGGTGGCCTTGTGCACCGCACGCCGCCAGCCGCTGCGCGGCGCGCGCCGGGCACGCTTGAGCAGGTTCAGGTCGTTGACCGAGTGGCCGGGCTGGCCGGGCGCGGGCACATGCTGCGGCTGGAACGGCTGCGCGGGCTGGTGCGGGTTCGGTCCACCCTGCCAGCTCGGCGGCGGCACCTGCCCCATCGGCGGTCCCGGCGGCTGCTGCCCCATCGGGGCGGGCGGCTGCTGATACGCGGGCGGTGGCGGCGGCTGGTGGGTCACCGGCGGAGGCGGCGGCGCCCAGCTGTAGATCGGCCCGGCCGGCTGATCGGCTTGCGGCACACCGGCTTCGGCGTGTTCCTGCGGCACCCGGCGGACCAGGCCGTCGGGGCCGATCTCCTGCCGGTATTCGCCGTAGCCCGAATTCTGCTGCGGTTCGGGCGCGATCTGGTGGCTACCGCTGTGCGCGGCCACCGGCTGGTACTGGCCGGTCTGGTACGGCTCATACGCGCCGGGTGGCGCGAACGGCCCGGCGTTCGGCGGCGCGTAGCCGCCGTACTGTTCGGCGGGGCCGGGCGGCGGCGGGAAACCCTCGGGCGGGCCGTAGGACTGCGGCGGCATCGCCGCGTGCGGGTAGGACACGGTCTGGTCCGTCGAGCCGCTGAAGTCGGGCTCGGCCGGATCCTGGTCCGGCTTGTCCGTCGCTTCGGCCGCCTCGGACTCCGCCACTTCCCCGTCGGGCTGCGCTGCCGTCGAATCGGTGGCTTGCTCCGACTCGGTGCCGTCGGCCGTGTCCACCGCTTGACTCTGCAGCCAGGGCGGTGAGGTCGGGTTGTGGTCGTTAGTTGTCACAGTTCCCCCATCTGCTCGGGACTACGAGCAGAGAGCTCGGCGCTTGAGTGCGAAACCAACGCTAGCACGGGGTTCGCGGGCTCGCGTCGCGGTATGTAGAGCGGACGCGCCCGTATGACACGCCGCTGATATCTGGTCTCCGACAGCAAGATCGAGAGCCGGGCACGGGGTCGATCAACGACCACCGTGCCCGGCTCCACCGTACTCGACCTGCGCTATCAGCGTGCTCGGTTGGCCGAGGAGACCACCGCACGCGCCGACCGCGATCGCGCTCTAGTGCGCGCGGTTCACCGCGGAGACCACCGCGCGCAGTGACGCGGTGGTGATGGAGGTGGCGATGCCGACGCCCCACACCACCTTGTCGCCGATCGCGCACTCCACGTAGGCGGCGGCCTGCGCGTCGTCACCGGCGGACATCGCGTGCTCGGAGTAGTCCAGCACCCGTACGTCGAAGCCGACCGTGGCGATCGCGTCGATGAACGCGGCGAGCGGGCCGTTGCCGGTGCCGGTGATCTCCTGCTCGACCCCGTCGACCTTGACCACCACCGCAATGGTGTCGGTGCCGCCGTCGGTCTCGGACGCGGTGACCTTCTGCCGGATCCGCTCCAGCGGCCGGATCGGGCTCAGGTACTCGCTGGCGAAGACGTCCCACATTTCCTTCGGGGTCACCTCGCCGCCCTCGCCGTCGGTGATCCGCTGCACCGCCTGGGAGAACTCGATCTGCAGCCGGCGCGGCAGCGCCAGCCCGTGATCGGTCTTCATGATGTAGGCGACGCCGCCCTTGCCGGACTGCGAGTTCACCCGGATGACGGCCTCGTAGGTGCGCCCGACGTCCTTCGGATCGATCGGCAGGTACGGCACCGCCCAGGTCATGTCGTCCACGTCGGCGTCCGCGTCGTCGGCCGCGACCTTCATCGCGTCCAGGCCCTTGTTGATGGCGTCCTGGTGGCTGCCGGAGAACGCGGTGTAGACCAGGTCGCCGCCGTACGGGTGGCGCTCGGCGACGGCCAGCTGGTTGCAGTACTCGACGGTGCGGCGGATCTCGTCGATATCGGAGAAGTTGATCTGCGGGTCGACGCCGCGGGAGAACAGGTTCATGCCCAGGGTGACCAGGCAGACGTTGCCGGTGCGCTCGCCGTTGCCGAACAGGCAGCCCTCGATCCGGTCCGCGCCCGCCTGATAGCCCAGCTCGGCGGCGGCCACGGCGGTGCCGCGATCGTTGTGCGGGTGCAGCGACAGCACGATCGACTCGCGGCGGGCCAGGTTGCGGCTCATCCACTCGATCGAATCGGCGTAGACGTTCGGCGTCGCCATCTCGACGGTGGCGGGCAGGTTGATGATCAGCGGCTTGGCCGGGGTCGGCGCGATGATCTCGGAGACCGCGTCGCAGACCTCTTTGGCGTACTCCAGCTCGGTGCCGGTGTAGGACTCCGGGCTGTATTCATAGCGCCAGTTGGTGTCGGGGTAGCGCTTCTCGATCTCCAGGCACAGCGTCGCGGCGTCGGTGGCGATCTTCTTGACCGCCGCGCGGTCGGCGCGGAACACCACCTTGCGCTGCAGGATCGAGGTGGAGTTGTAGAAGTGCACGATCACGTTCTGCGCGCCGGCACAGGCCTCGAAGGTGCGCTCGATCAGCTCGGCGCGACACTGGGTCAGCACCTGGATGGAGACGTCGTCCGGGATCGCGCCGTCCTCGATGATCTCGCGGACGAAGTCGAAGTCGGTCTGGCTGGCCGACGGGAAGCCGACCTCGATCTCCTTGTAACCCATCCGCACCAGCAGGTCGAACATGCGGCGCTTGCGGGCCGGGCTCATCGGATCGATCAGGGCCTGGTTGCCGTCGCGCAGGTCGACCGCGCACCAGCCGGGCGCGACGTCGATGATCTTGTCCGGCCAGGTGCGGTCGGGCACGGTGACCGGCTCGACCTCCTCGGCGAAGGGCCGGTACCGGAAGGTCGGCATCGAGGAGTTCTTCTGCGCGTTCCACCCGGCCTGGTCGGCCGGGGCGGGCTTGGACGGCGGCGTGATGGTGCGCGAGCCGGATACGAAGGCGTCAGCAGGGGACATGGCGATTACTCCGAGGGTGTGGTGTTTCCCAAAGGGTGGGTCGACCGGCGCGGCGAAACCCCGCGACGGGAGCCGGTCCGATCAGACCCCGTCGCGGCGGCTGAGAAGAAGTGCCCGCTGCATGATGTCGGCGAGTTTACCGTGTGGCAATACACCTGCGGAACCCCGGTCCCGTCGTCTGTTCGACCGACAGTGCCACTAGCGTTCGAGCCGGAACAAACGCTTGTACGGACCGTTTGGTCCGACGGGACGTCGAACGGATTTTCCTATGACTTGGCTGGAACAGCTGGCCGTCTTCGGTGCGGGCATCGCGGCGGGCGGCATCAACACGATCGTTGGTTCGGGCACGCTGATCACCTTCCCGGTACTGCTCGCCTTCGGGCTGCCGCCGGTGACCGCGAATGTCTCCAACACGATCGGCCTGGTGCCCGGCGCGATCAGCGGCGTGCACGGCTATCGGCGCGAACTCGCCGGACAGCGTGAACGATTGCTGCGCTTCGGCACCGCGTCGCTGCTCGGCGGCATCACCGGCGCGGTACTGCTGCTCACGCTGCCCGCGACCGCGTTCAAGGCGATCGTGCCGGTGCTGATCATCGCGGCGCTGGTGCTCGTTGTCGTGCAGCCGAGGCTGTCGCGCTGGGTCAAGCAGCGGCGCGAGGACGGCGACAGTCCCGCACCGAAACACGGCGGCCCGATCCTGTTCGTGGCGATCTTCGCGACCGGCATCTACGGCGGCTACTTCGGCGCGGCGCAGGGCGTACTGCTGATGGGGCTGCTCGGGGTGTTCGTGCACGAGGACATGCAGCGCCTCAACGGCATCAAGAACGTGCTTGCGATGCTGGTCAACGGGGTGGCCGCGGTGATCTTCATCGTGATCGCCGACGTGGACTGGCGCGCGGCGCTGCTGATCGCGCTCGGCTCCATCATCGGCGGGCAACTCGGTGCGAAGATGGGCAGACGGATGCCGCCGACCGCGTTGCGCGCGGTCATCGTGGTGGTCGGCCTCATCGCGGTGGCCCGACTGTTGATGACCTAGGAGGTGGCGGCGATCTCAGGGTGCAATTCATCCCTGCGGGGGACGACCGCCGTGTCGTTGCGGCACAAGATGATCGGCATGCGTGGGTGGAGGATCGTCGTCGTTGCCGCGCTGGCAGCGACGCTGGCGGCGAGCGGCTGCGGGGCGCCGAAGAAACATGAGCAGGCGGTGGCCGATCTGGTCGCTCAGGCCGATGCGGCGGCGACGCCACGGCTGGACTGGGCGCCGTGCCAGGAGAAAACCCTGAGCAAGCTGCAATGCGCGACGGCGGCGGTGCCGGTGGACTACGCGCACCCGGACGGTCCGACGCTCGCCCTCGCGCTGGTCCGCCAGCCCGCGACCGACCAGTCGCGGCGCATCGGCACCCTCTTCTCCGCGGCGGGCGGGCCGGGCGGCTCCGGTATCCACTGGGCGAGCACCGGTCCGATGTTCCCCGGCGAGATCGCCCGCCGCTTCGACGTGGTGACCTTCGATCAGCGCGGCGTCGGGCGCAGCTCGCCGGTGCGCTGCTTCGCCGATGCCGAAGCGGACCAACGATTCTGGGCCGGCGCGGCGATTCCGCCGGTGAACGCCGAGCAGGAGGCGGCGCAGGCGCGCTTCAGCCGCGACCTGTCGGCGGATTGCGCGGCGAACAGTGCCGCCTTGCTGCCGCACCTGACCACCGTCGACGCCGCCCGGGACCTGGATCTGCTGCGCCGAGCCGTCGGTGACAAGCGGCTGACCTACGAAGGTGGTTCGTACGCAAGCTATCTCGGCGAAGTGTACGGCGCGATCTTCGGTGATCGGGTGCGCGCGCTGAGCCTGAGCTCGATGATCGACCCGGACGCCTACACCTCCGACACCCGCGCCGAGGTCGCCGCCGCGGCCACGGGCACCGACGAGGTGCTGTCGGAGTTCTTCCGGCTGTGCGCCCAGGCGGGTCAGTCGCGCTGCGCCTTCGCGACCAAGGCACAGGCCGACCCGATCGGGCAGCTCCGCAGCGACCAAAAGGCAAGCGACGGTGCGGATTTGCGCGCCCGCGATATCACACTGCTGGACCGGCTGCGGCAGGGACCTGTGGTGGTCGGCGAGGGCGAGCATGCCAAGACGGTCAGCTACGCGAACGTAATCTCGCCGCACACACTGATGCTGTACGACCCCAAGGACGGCTGGCCCGCCCTGGCCCAACTCCTGGCCGAACTCGAGCGCGGCGCCGCGGGCAACCCCGATATCGTGCGCTCGATCCTCGACGCGAATGCGGTGCCACCCGGGTTCCTCGACTCGTTCATCGCGATCTCCTGCGCGGACAACACTTTTCCCCGCGAGCCGGAGCAATGGCCCACGATGGCAAAGGAATTGGGCACCGACAACGCCACCTTCAGTTCGTTCTGGCTGTACCTGCGCCAGCCGTGCGCCTCGTGGCCGACCCCGCAGGGCGGCTACCCGCAGCGCTACGCCGGTCCGTGGATCCTGCGCTCGGACGTCCCCGCGTTGCTGTTCAACAACCGGTTCGATCCGGTCACACCGCTGACCGCGGCACGCAAGGCGCAGCAGGCCCTGGTCAACGCGCGCCTGGTGGTCATCGAGGGCGGCTACGGCCACGACACCACCGTCGACTGCACCCGGCGCCTGCAGGAGCGTTACCTCATCGACCAGCAACTTCCCGCACCCGGCGCGACCTGCAAGGCCGATCGGGCACCGTTCACCGACTGAGTCGCGCCCCCTGCTGTCCATCTGCCGCAGGTGTTTCGTGGCCTGTTCGTCACGCTGCCGTTCCCAGCGCCGGGCCCGGCCGCCGGCCCGGCCGACGGGACAATGGAAGGGAGACAACGGATGACGGTCAGGCAACAACTGTTCAGCTAGCGGGAATACCGGTAATCTGCGCTCGGCCATGCGTGATGAGGGAGGTGGCTGGGTGCGAAGACGTGCCTTCTTCAAAGCGGCCGGTACGGCCGCGCTGCTCGGTGCTGCCGCGGGAACGTTGCGGTCCACCGCACCGGCGTCCGCGGACCCGGTGTGGAACCTGCTGTTCCAGTCGTGGGTACCGGAAATCTTTGCCCCGCTACCCGACCCGCCCGAGCACACGCCCGCGATCGTGATCGGCTCCGGCTTCGGCGCCGCGGTCACCGCGTTGCGGCTGGCCGAGGCGGGTATCGCCAACACGGTGCTGGAGCGCGGGTCGCGCTGGCCCAACGATCCATGGCGGGAGATCTTCACCGGCGACGACCTGCCGGACGGGCGCGGCTTCTGGCATCGCACCAGCTTCACCGGCGTCAGCAAGGTGCCGATGACGTTCGCCAGCTTCGGCGGCGTGCTCGACTGCACCACCTATCCGGGCATCGATGTGTGGCGCGCGGCCGCGGTCGGCGGCGGGTCGGTGGTCTTCACCGGCGCGATGGTGGCCCCGGAGCGCCGCTTCTTCGACCACCTCTTCGGCGGCACGGTCGAGTACGGCGAGCTGGATCGGGTCTACTACCCGCGGGTGCGGGAGATGCTGCGGCTCAACTCGATGCCGGGAGACATCTACGGCGCCAAGCCGTTCGCGCACTCCAGGGCGTGGGACGACCAGGTGCGCAAGGCCGGCTACCAGCCGACGCCGAACGACTCGATCTTCAACTGGGACATCCTGCGCGCCGAGTTGGCGGGCGGCAGCCGGGAGTCGGCCACCGCCGCCCGCAGCAACCTCGGCAACTCCAACGGCGCCAAGTTCGACCTCAATCAGAACTATCTGAAGTACGCGGAGGGCACCGGCCGAACCGCGATCTTCCCCGGCCATCAGGTGGAGTCCATCGCGCAGGAGCCGGGCGGCCGGTTCTCGGTCCGGGTGACGAAGCTGGCGCCGACCGGTGAGGTGCTGGGCACCCGCACGCTCACCTGCGACCAGCTCTTCCTCGGCGCCGGCTCGGTCGGTACCTCGGAGTTGCTGGTCCGCGCGCAGGCGACCGGCGCGCTGCCCAACCTCAACGAGCACGTCGGCGACGGCTGGGGGACCAACGGCGACGTGGTGCTCGGTCGCGGCGCGAGCGCGCTGGCCGGTTTCGGGCAGGGCGTGCCGAGCGCGAGCCGGATCTTCGACGAGTCGGGCCTGCCGCTCAGCCTGGAAAGCTGGTACATCCCCGGCATTCCGTTCGAGACGGGCGCGCTCGCCTCGCTCGGCATGGTGCTCGACCCGGCCCGCGCCCGGTTCGGCTACGACGCGGCCGCGAACCGGGTCGGCCTGTCCTGGCCGAGCCGCAACCGCGACGACATGGTGGCCGCGGCCCGCGCGGTCGATCACCGGATCGCCGAACGGGCCGACGCGGTGCTCGAATACGGCGCCCTCGGCTACGACGCCAACGCGTTGTTCACCGCGCACCCGCTGGGCGGCGCGGTGCTCGGCAAGGCGACCGACGGCTACGGCAGGGTGCACGGGCACCCCGGGCTGTATGTGATGGACGGTGCCGCCATTCCGGGCAGCACCGGCACGGTCAATCCGTCGCTGACCATCGCCGCGCTCGCGGAGCGCAATATCGAGGCCATCATCCGCACCGGGAAGTAGCGATCCAGCCGCAGCGCGGTCGTGCCGACTAGTGTCGGCACGACCGTTCGGCGTTGAAGGGACACCCAGGTGACAGCTGCGAGCACCACTCCGGTCAGCGAGGAACTTCCGGAGGGCGACTACCCGCGTAAACCGCCCGCGTTGTGGACCGACTTCGGCATGCTGGCCTTGGCCATCGTGTCGGTGGCGCTGGTCGTCTGGATCACCTTCTTCGACGTATCCGCGCAGACCCATCACACGATCGTGGTCGTCGACTGGACGATCTGTGGCGTGTTCGCCGTCGAGTTCCTGTGGCGCTGGCGCCGGGCGGGCTGGCCGTGGACGTTCCCGTTCGTCTACTGGTACGAGGTCCTCGGCATGATCCCGGTGACCAGCCCGTTCTTCCGCGGGTTCCGGTTGCTGCGGATCGTGGTGATCGTGGTCCGGCTCGGCCGGGTGGCCGATCGCGTATTCGGCGACCGGATCACCGCCGCGGTGGTCAACCGGTTCGTCATGACCATCGTGGACACGATCAAGCGGCCGATGACCATCGCGGTGATGGACGAGGTCGCCTCGGTGATGCGCACCGGCCACTACACCCGCAATATCGCGGCGGCGCTACAGGAGAACCGCGCCGAGATGGACGAGATGATCCTGGAACTGATCAAGAAGGACCCGCAGGCGGGCCGGGTGCGCTATATCCCGTTCCACGACGACATCATCCGGCTGATCGCCGACACCACGTTCCGCATCTTGTTCCAGGTGCTGGAGGATCCGCGCACCGATGAGCTGGTCTCGGATGTGTTGCGCGAGAACATCGATCAGATCCGGCACGCGGTGCGCAACGATGTCCGGGTGCCGCCGTCCGCGTACGGCCCGACGCCGCCCGAACACAGCGTGCGGCATCACCTCAGTCGGATACCCCGTGCCTGATCTCGTCCCTCGGCTGCGCGAATTGGATTGTTTCCCAGACGATCAGGATGGCGAGCACCGCGCACAGCATGGCCAGTGCCGCCAAGGCGGGCAGCGCGGCGGCCAATGGGATCAACGCGAGCAGCGCGACGATGACGATCACCCGCGGCAGGCTGACCTGCCCTGTCGCATAGTGTTTCGCGCCGACCAGTGCGATCAGATACAACACGACTCCGCCGTACAACGCGAACAACGGAATTCCGTACAACGCGTCTTTCAACGTGTGATGTGACTCGTCGCCGACATAGTAGAGGACTTTCTTCAAACCCAGTGACAGCGCGATGATTCCGACGATCATCGGGAAATGCCAAAAGGTGTAGGCGCCCCGCGCGATCTTGATCTGCCGCGCGCCGTCGGCATGCTTGAGCTCGTGTTCGATGGACAACGCGGCGACATCGAAATACGTCCACCACAGCAGTCCGGATACCGCGAGCCCGAGCAGCGCACCCACCGCGATCGGCCACGAGATAGGCAGTCCGGCAACGCCGATACCGATCGAAACGATCGATTCGCCGAGCGCGACGATAATGATCAGTCCGTACCGCTCCGCGAAGTGGCTGGCCGAATTCAAGCGCCAGTCGGTGCCCGCGAACAGCGTCCACAGGTAGTCACCCGCGATGGCGGCGATCCACAACCCGATCTGGACCGCGCCGGAGGTCATCGCCGCGATCACCAGCAGGGTGGTGCCGAGGGTGATCGAGCCGAGCGACCAGCGCAGCACCTGACCGCGCAACTGCGCGTCCTCGGCGCTGGCCAGCCAGAACATGCCCACGTGCACCAGCCGCACGACCAGATATGCGATCGCGAAGACCAGCGGGCCGTACCAGCCGCCGGGCAGATCGTGGAAGGCCTCGGGGATGGCGAGCGCGGCGAGGAACGCGCCGCCCATCGCGGCGAACATCGCGACCCTGGCGAAGCCCTCGTCGGCGCGAACCACGTTGCCGAGCCAGGAGTAGGCGATCCACAACCACCACATCACCGCGAGCACGAGAAACGCGCGCAGCATGTTCTTGACGCTGGTCTCTTCCGCCGCCAGGTCGGTGACCATGGTGAACGCGAAGACGAGCACCAGGTCGAAGAACAGCTCGAGCTGCGTTACCGACTCGCCTTCGGCGACCGCCTGCAGCCGAACCCGTTTGGAACCGATCATGATGCACATAGTCGCACCCCGATCGGGTCGGCGGGCGCTTGCTCGGCTGCGCGTCGCCCGATTTCGCTCAGGGCGTTCGACTACTGCCGGTTATTCGTTATAGCTATACGGCTTCATCGGTTCCGCTTCCGGAAACGTCTCGGCGAACTCGATGAAATTCTGCACCGCGATCTCGTTCTGCTTGCGCACGGTGCGCTTGAGTAGTAGTCCGGGCACCGGGATGGGTAGGTAGACCTCGGCGTGGAACCAGACGTCGGTGGCTTCCGCGCCCTCGCTGACCTCGAACCAGCCGCCGCCCTTCACACCCCGGGTACTGTCGGTGACCTGCCAGGACGATCGGTTGCCCGACCAATCGTATTCCAGCACTTGCAGATCGGAGCTGCCGAGCAGTTCGGTCTTGACGAAAACTCGAACCGGCCTGCCCGCGTCGTCCCGTGATGCGACGCGGGCATCGGTATATCCCGGCGACCATTCCGGCAGCATTTCGACAGCGGCCAGCGCATCCATCACTTGCGCGGAATCGGCGTCGACGACGAATCGAATATCGGTTCTCGTGCGCATGCAAAACCTTCCGACCCCCGATGGACAACTCAGCCCGATTCTCTCTATCGGTTATCTGATTCGTCAACCTCGGCGCCGAGCCGGATAGTCCGTTGGCGCGACCGACGTGGTCTTTTGTGTCCAAAAGCAGACATCGGAAGTGCGCTAACAAGTTCCATGCGGAAGATTTGTGCGATCTACCAAGTGGTGTGCGGCGCGGATGTCATCGAAAGTCGGTACGCAGGCCGCATCGCCGAATCACCGCGTGCGGGCGCGTCACAATGCGGCCATTGCGACGGCGGCCGACGTCAGTTGGCCGGTTCGACTATCGCATCGGGTCCCGGAAACACCAGCGACTCGCGTCCGTCGGCGTAGCGCACGAGGTAGGGCGGTGAACCTTCCGGTCCACGAACCTCGATGATCTCCCCTTGGCGATCACCTTGGCCCACAACGTGTCCGTGCACGAGCAGTCGATCTCCGACCTTCGCCATCATCGACTCATTATCGGATGCCGGTGACACGGGTCACAAGGATTCGGCCATGGAGACCGGGTGGTCTTCATGCCTCGATGACGCGATCCACCGCGGCCGCGATCAGTTCCTGACTCTGCTCCTCGGTGAATACGCCCGGCAGGGTGAGCCGGTCCACGATCAGCCAGTTCAGTGCCAAATAGAGCAGTATTACCGACTTTTCATCACCGGGCAGTCCGGCGTCGAGGTGGTTGCGCACGTTGAATTCCACGTCCGCGCGCACCCGCTCAGTCAGCACGGCGCGCAGTTCCGGGCGCCGGGTCGCCTCGAGGCGCAGCTCTAGCAGGGCGAGGTAGCCGGTCCGGTAGGCCTCGATGCGCTCGACCACCTCCTGCATCAGCTTCGTGATGTGCGCGCGATTCTTCGGGCCGTCGGCCAGCTGGCTCATGGCGGCCGCGCTCGGCGCCAGCCGTTCGTAGAAGCGGCTGCCCGACTGAGTGAGTAGGTCGTCGCGGTTGGCGAAATAGTTCGACGCGGTGCCGGCGGGCACCGTGGCCTCCTTGTCCACCGCGCGGAAGGTGAGCCCGCGCGCTCCGTCGCGGGCCAAGACCTCGATCGCCGCATCGAGCAGGGCCTGTCGACGCTCGGGGTTAGTTCGCACTTGACACCACTCCATCTGTAGTACTACATTTCAAATCACTACAGATAGAGTACAACGGATTGGGCGGTACCGGAATGCGAAAGCTTGTCTACTACGTCGCCGTGTCGCTCGACGGATACATCGCAGGTCCGGGCGGCGAGTACGACTTCTATCCCGACGACGCGGAGATGGGTGCTTCGCTCAATACGGAGTACCCGGAGTTCGTCCCGTCGTTCGTGCGGCCGCACTTCGGCATGGCCGCCGACGAGCCGAACAAGCGGTTCGGCACCGTGCTGATGGGTCGCGGCACCTACGAGCCCGCCCTGTCTGTCGGCGTGAGCAGCCCGTATCCGCACATGAAGCAGTACGCGGTGTCGCGCACGCTCGGAATCGATGACCCGGCAGTGGAATTGGTCGACGCCGACCCGGTCGGTCTGGTGCGACGGCTCAAAACGGAAGCGGGCCAAGATATCTGGCTCTGCGGCGGCGGCAATCTCGCCGCCCAGCTGCTCGGCGAGATCGACGAGATGATCATCAAGAGCTACCCGGTCGTCGCGGGCAGCGGCATCTCCGCCTTCGCCGGCGAGTTCCGCCCGACCCTTTTCACGCCTACCCGGCGCGCGGAATTCGGCAACGGCGCGCAGGTCACCTGGTTCACCCGCGCCTGACCCGCTTCATATCGAAAGAGGTTCTACCATGCGAAAACTCGTCTACTTCGTCGGCGTATCGCTCGACGGCTACATCGCCGCGCCCGATGGCGATATCAGTTTCTATCCGCTGCCGGAGGACTTCACGGCGTGGCTCGCGCGGGACTACCCGGAGACGCTACCCACCCACGTGCGCCCGCATTTCGGGATCGTGGCGGATGCGCCGAATCGGCGGTTCGACACGGTGGTGTTGGGCCGGGGCACCTACGAGCCTGCCCTGTCCGCCGGACTGACCAGCCCGTATGGCCATCTGCGCCAGTACGTGGTGTCGGGCACGCTCGGCCGGATCGATGACCCGGCAGTGGAATTGGTCGAGCAGGATCCGGTGGCCCTGGTGCGGCAGCTCAAACAGGAAGGGGGCTCGGACATCTGGTTGGCGGGTGGCGGGAAGCTGGCCGCCGGCCTACTCGGTGAGATCGATGAGCTGGTGATCAAGAGCTACCCCGTCGTCGCGGGCGCCGGCATCCCGGCCTTCGACGGCGAATTCCGGCCGACGCTGTTCGCGCCGACCGATCGCAAGGAATTCGGCAACGGCAACCAGGTCACCTGGTTCACCCGCGCCTGACCCGACAGTGGCGACGGCCGAACAGCTTTCGCCGCGGCCGCCGCCGTCGGGGGATCATTCGCCGCGGACGCGGTCGTAGATCAGGTACAGCGCGCCGGACTCGGTGGAGGACAGGTCGGTCAGCGACCAGCTCGACGCCGCGAGGCCGTCCTCGAAGAGGCGGGCGCCCCCGCCGGCGATCTCGGGGCACTGGGTGATGAGGATCCGGTCGACCTCGTCGGCCGCGAGCAGTGCCTTGATCACGCTGCTGCTGGCCAGCACGACGATGTCGCCGCCGTCCTGCTCGCGCAGGTGCTCGACGGTCGCCACCGGGTCGGCGTCGGCGATCCGCGAGTGCTGCCACGGGGCCTCGGTGAGCGTGCTGGAGAAGACCACCTTTTCGACGTCGTCGAGCCACTGCCCGAAGGCCCGGTCGCGCGGGTCGGCGTTCTCGTCGACCGCGACGGTCGGCCAGTAACCGCCGAAACCCTGGTAGTTCTTGCGGCCGAGCAGCGCGGTGGTGGCCGCCTCGGTCATCTGCACCATCCGGCCGCGCGCCGTGTCGCTCACAGCGTGCGGCACGATCCAGCTCATGTCGTAGTCGCCGCCCGGGCCGTTGGTGCGGCCGTCCAGTGAGAGCGAGATGCTGGCAACGACCCGGCGGTTTCCTGTGTTCGTCATGATGTTTCCTTCTTGTCTGTGACGCTGTCCGCGTCGTTGAAATAGATACTTCCGTCGCGGCGGCCGCGGAACATCTGCCACCTGGCCGATATGTGGTGGTCAAGGTGGCCGAGTTGGCTGACCGGATATGGGTCGCCCGCGCGGGTCCGGCATGTCAGACTGCTGACGCGATGCCAGACTCCACCGACGCACTACCCGCCGAGCTGTCCTCGTTCATCGGCCGCACCGAAGAACTCGAGGCGATCGGTGCCGCGATCGCGCCGGGCAAGGTCGTCACCCTGGTCGGTCCCGGCGGCTGCGGCAAGACGCGGCTCGCATTGCGCGCCGCCCACACCGTGTCCGAGGACTGGCCGGATGGTGTCCGCTGGGTCGCGCTGGAAGAAGAACACGACGATGCGGCGGTGGTGCATCGCGTCGCCGCGGCCCTCGGCGTGCTGCTGCCCGGTGGCGCCGATCCCCTCGCGACCGTGGCGCGCGGGCTCGCCGACTGCGAAACCCTGCTGGTACTGGACAATTGCGAGCAGCTGGGCGATGGCGTAGCGGCGCTGATCACCGGCCTGCTCTGGCGTTGTCCACAACTCGGTGTGCTCGCGACAAGCCGCGCGCCCCTCGGGATCGGTGGCGAGCAGGTGCGCCGGGTGCCCCCGCTCGCGCTGGCCGACGCGTTGACGCTGTTCCTCGCGCGTGCGCACACCGGCGAGCCGACACCGGAGGCGCGCACCGCGGCCCGCCGGGTGTGTGACCGCCTGGATCGGCTGCCGCTGGCCCTCGAACTGGCCGCGGGGTGGGCGGGCACCCTGTCCCTCGCTCAGCTCGCGGACTCGCTGCACGAGCCGTTCACGGTGCTCGACGGCGGTTCGCGCACCGCGCCGTTCCGGCAGCGGACCCTGGCGGAATCGATGCGCTGGAGCCACGACCTGCTCGACGACGACGAGCGGATGCTGTTCCGCAGGCTCGGGGTGTTCGAGCCGGGTTTCGCCGCCGACGCGGTGGCCGCGTTGGACCCGACGCCGGGTCGCGCGCTGCGGACCCTGCGCGGGTTGATCGACAAGTCGCTGGTCGCGGCGGACACGACCGGCGAGGTGGCCCGCTATCGAATGCTGGGCGTGGTGCGGGATTACGCGCTGCTGCGGCTCGCCGAGGCCGGGGAGACCGAACTGCTGCGCGACCGTCACCTCGCGGGGTATCTCGCGTTGGCCGAGCGCGCCGATCCGCTGCGCGGCACCGACCAGGATGCCTGGCGAGCACGAATCACGGTGGAACTGAACAATATTCGCGCAGCCATCGACTGGGGATTGAGCCGCGATGACCCGACCGATGGCCGCAGGCTTGCCGCAACGATGGCCTGGTTCTGGTATCTCGAACCGCGTGGCCTCGAAGGGGTGCGGGTGCTGCGGCTTGCCGTCGATCGCGGCGACGGGGCACGCGACGAGTTGCAGGCCCGGGTGCTGGCCGGGTTGGCGCTGGTGTGCGACACCGCCGTCTACGGCTTCGCCGGATACGAGTCCGCCCGTGCCGCAGTCGAATTGGCCGACGCGGTCGGGGCGGACGCGGTCGGCAGGCTGGCGCGCTCGCTGTGCGCGGTCGAGCAACTCGGCATCGACCTGGACCGGGCAGCCGCCGACGCCGCCGCGTTGCACCGGGACGCCGTGCGCGTCGGCGACGGCTTCATCGCCGACTCGACGCAGGCGCTGCTCGGGCTGGTCCACCTGTTCCGCGACGAATACCGCAGCGCCATCGAACAACTCGACCAAGCTCTGGCCGGCATGCGCGAGCGCAACGACCGCGGCCACGCCTCCTTCGCGCTCACCTGGCTCGCCACCGCGACCGCCCAGTCGGGCGAGCTGTCACGGGCCGCTGAACTCGCCGAGAGCGCCGTCGCTACCGCGCAGCCACTGCACGACTTCCACCACATGGGCTCAGCGCGAGCGGCACTCGCCGAAATACGAGTGCGCCAAGGCCGTCTCGACGATGCCGCCGCAGCCCTCGCCCCGATCGACCGCCTGCTCGACGGGGAAGCCTCGCCCTTCGTGCCCGGCTGGGAGCGCGTGCACGGCCTGCTCGCGCTGGCGGCGGGCGACCCGGCGGCGGCCATCGCGTGGTGCCGCAGGGAGGGACGCACGCCCGGCGATACCGCCGATGGGCCACTCACCCCGTGGACGCAGGTGGTGCTGGCCACCGCATTGCGGCAATCGAGCGAACTCGACACCGGTCGCTCGGACGAATCCGGCATGGCAGCAGCACTTCTCGACCCGATGGCGGCCGAGCCGATGATCCGCGCCCTGCCCTCGGTGTACGCCGACGTACTCGACCAGCAAGCATTCCTGTTGCACCACAGGGATATCGAGCAAGCACTTCGCCTGCATCACGAAGCGCTACGCATCCGGACCGAGCACGAGCTCGTCCTGGGTTGCGTGGCAAGCCTCGAAGCGCTCGCGGTGACGCTGGCCCGGCGCGGCACGGTCGAAACGGCCGCGGTGCTGCTCGGTGCCGTCGACCGTGCCCGCTCCGACACCGGTTCGGCACCGGGGCGATCGGCAGAAGTAGCCCTTACGCTGCTGAGTTCCCTTGTCGCCGACCAAGACCTGGCCGACTACCGCGAACGCGGCCGTTCCATGGGCATCGCCCAGGCCATCGACTACGCCACCAAAGCACGCGGCAAACGCAACCGCCCGGATTCCGGCTGGGCGAGCCTGACCCCGATGGAACGGTCCGTCGTCGACCTCGCCGTCGACGGCCTGTCCAATCCGGAGATCGCCGCGCGCTTGTTCATCAGCCGCGGCACGGTCAAGACCCATCTCGCGCACGTCTACGCCAAGCTCGGCATAGCCAACCGCACCGAGCTCGCCCGCCTGCACGAACCAGCGGACGGCCCCGCTTAGTCACTGAGGAACGACAGCCGCACCTGCCGCTCTGGATTGTCGACATTGAGGTCGACGAATGCGACGGACTGCCAGGTCCCCAAGGCCATCGCGCCATCGATCACCGGAATCGTCGCGTACGGCGCGATCAACGCGGGCATCACATGCGAGCGCCCGTGCCCGCGTGACCCGTGCGCATGCCGCCACCGATCGTCGGCAGGCAGCAGGTCGCGCAGCGCGGCGAGCAGGTCGTCGTCACTGCGCGCACCGAGTTCCATCACCGCGATCCCCGCCGTCGCATGCGGCACGAAAACATTCAGCAACCCATCACCGCCACCGGACGCTTCGCGCACGAACGCCGCGCACTGTCCGGTGATGTCCTGCACGACCTCGGTCCGCCCGGTGGTCACCGCTAATACCGTGCTCTTCATCACCCCATCGTGCGTCAACTATCCGGTTTCGTCGGCGCGCAATGCCCGGGCCGCCCGCAGCGATGTCTCGTACCGCCGATGCCACCGCACCGAATTCCGGTGTGAGCAGCTCAAAGTGCGGTCGGCGGAGGAGGCAGGGGTAATCCGCTGGACGATGGCCGGTACGCTGGGTGGCTGTTAGCAGCTGGTAGTCGATCTTGGAGGACCCTGTCGTGGCTCTCGTTGTTCAGAAGTACGGAGGATCCTCGGTGGCTACCGCCGAGCGCATCCGGCGCGTCGCTGAACGGATCGTCGAGACCAAGAAGGCGGGCCACGACGTGGTGGTCGTCTGCTCGGCCATGGGCGATACCACCGACGAACTGCTCGACCTCGCCCAGCAGGTGGCGCCCGCGCCGCCGGCCAGGGAAATGGACATGCTGCTCACCTCGGGTGAGCGCATCTCCAACGCGCTGGTCGCGATGGCCATTCACTCGCTCGGCGCCGAGGCCCGCTCGTTCACCGGCTCGCAGGCCGGCGTGATCACCACCGGCGCGCACGGCAACGCGAAGATCATCGACGTCACCCCGGGCCGGTTGCGCCAGGCGCTCGACGACGGGCAGATCGTGCTCGTCGCGGGCTTCCAGGGCGTGAGCCAGGACAACAAGGACGTCACCACGCTCGGTCGTGGTGGCTCCGACACCACCGCGGTCGCGCTGGCGGCCGCGCTGGAGGCCGACGTCTGCGAGATCTACACCGACGTGGACGGCGTCTTCACCGCCGACCCGCGGATCGTGCCGGACGCGCAGCGGCTCGATCAGGTCTCCTACGAGGAGATGCTGGAACTCGCGGCCTGCGGCGCGAAGGTGCTGATGCTGCGCTGCGTCGAATACGCGCGCCGGTACAACGTGCCTGTGCATGTGCGCTCGTCCTATACCGACAAGCCGGGCACCTACGTTTACGGATCGATGGAGGACATCCCCTTGGAGCAAGCAATCCTCACGGGCGTCGCGCACGATCGCAGCGAGGCCAAGGTCACCGTGGTCGGGCTGCCCGACGTGCCCGGCTACGCCGCCAAGGTGTTCCGCGCGGTCGCCGATGCCGAGATCAATATCGACATGGTGCTGCAGAACGTCTCCAAGATCGATACCGGCAAGACCGACATCACCTTCACCCTGCCCAAGACCGACGGCGCGCGGGCCGTCGAGATGCTGACCAAGCAGCAGGACGAGATCGGCTTCGCCCAGGTGCTCTACGACGACCACATCGGCAAGGTGTCGCTGGTCGGTGCGGGCATGAAGAGCCACCCCGGCGTCACCGCCACCTTCTGTGAGGCGCTGGCCGACGCGGGCGTGAACATCGATCTGATCTCCACCTCCGAGATCCGCATCTCGGTGCTGGTCCGCGACACCGAGCTGGACGAGGCGGTCCAGGTGCTGCACCGGGCCTTCAATCTCGGCGGCGACGAGGTCGCCGTGGTGCACGCGGGAACGGGGCGTTAAACGATGGGCATTCGCGTAGGCGTCGTCGGCGCGACCGGACAGGTCGGTGCCGTCATGCGAAAACTGCTGGAGGAGCGCAACTTCCCGGCCGACGAGGTGCGGTTCTTCGCCTCGTCGCGTTCGGCGGGCACCACGCTGCCGTGGCGCGGCGGCGAGATCGTCGTCGAGGACACCGAGCTGGCCGATCCGGCCGGCCTGGACATCGCGCTGTTCTCCGCCGGTGCCACCATGTCTCGCGTGCAGGCCCCGCGCTTCGCCGCGGCGGGTGTCACCGTGATCGACAACTCGTCGGCCTGGCGCAAGGACCCCGACGTCCCGCTGGTGGTCAGCGAGGTCAACCCCGAGCAGACCCGCAATCTGGTCAAGGGCATCATCGCCAACCCGAACTGCACCACCATGGCCGCCATGCCGGTGCTGAAGCCGCTGCACGACCTCGCCGGTCTGCGCCGCCTCATCGTGTCCAGCTACCAGGCGGTGTCCGGTAGCGGCCTGGCCGGGGTGGAAGAGCTTGCGACGCAGTCGCGCGCGGTGATCGACGACATCGAGAAGCTGACCCACGACGGCAGCGCGGTGGACTTCCCCGCGCCGAACAAGTACGTCGCGCCGATCGCGTTCAACGTGCTGCCGCTGGCCGGTTCGCTGGTCGACGACGGCTCCGGCGAGACGGACGAGGATCAGAAGCTGCGCAACGAGAGCCGCAAGATTCTCGGCCTGCCCGAGCTGCTGGTGAGCGGCACCTGCGTGCGCGTGCCGGTGTTCACCGGCCACTCGCTGTCGGTGAACGCCGAGTTCGACCAGCCGCTTTCGGTCGAACAGGCCAAGGAGATCCTGGCCAAGGCGCCCGGCGTCAAGCTCGTCGAGGTGCCGACCCCGCTGCAGGCGGCCGGTGCCGACGACTCGCTCGTCGGTCGCATCCGCCAGGATCCGGGTGTGCCGGACGGTCGCGGTCTCGCCCTGTTCATCTCCGGCGACAACCTGCGAAAAGGTGCCGCCCTCAACACCATTCAGATCGCCGAGGTACTGCTCAGCAATCGCTGAGTACGCTGATCCGACCTCGCGGCCGTGGATCCCTACCGGATCCACGGCCGCGGTCGTTCACTCGGCTGTGTATTCGGCCGTCAGGCGGCGATCGGCGATCGAGCGGCCTGCCTGGATCTCGTAGGAGCCGGGCACTTTTCGCCACGTACCGCCGTCCCAGATCTCGAATGCCCGGTCCGGGATACGGATCTCGGCTTCGACCAGTTCGCCCGGATCGGCTTCGACGCGGGCGAAACCGGCCAGCCAGCGCGCGGGCCGGATCGCCGAATCGGCCACGGGCGCAAGGTAAACCTGCACGACTTCGCCGCCGCGGCGGTCGCCGGTGTTGCGCAGCCGGATCGTCACCGTGCTGTCTTTGTTGGTGATCGACTTGTAATCCCAGGTGGTGTAACCGGATCCGTGCCCGAACGGATAGGCCGGAGTGGTTCCCGCTCGCTCCCACGCGCGGTAACCGATGAACAGGTCTTCTCGGTAGACGAGTTCGCCGTCGGTGGGGGTGACCTCCGAGACCGGGCAGTCTGCCAGCGTGGCAGGCCAGGTGGTGGGCAAACGGCCGCCCGGCTCAGCGTCGCCCAGCAATACCTCGGCGAGGGCCGAGCCGCCCTGCTGGCCGGGGAACCAACTCAGCAGAATCGCGGGAACTTCGGTGCGCCAGGGCATTTCGACCGGTGACCCGGCATTAACGACCACGACGGTGTTCAGGTTGGCCGCGGCGACCCGGCTGACCAATTCGTCTTGGCGGCCAGGGAGCTTCAAACTGGTGCGATCGAAACCCTCGGACTCGACCTGCTCGGTGGTGGCGACGACCACCACCGCGACGTCGGCGGCGCGGGCCGCCTCGACGGCCTCGGCGATCAGCTCGTCCGGATCGCGGCGGGGATCACTGTGCGCGAGGGTGAACAGGATCGCCTGGATGGGCATGTCCGCGAACTTCAGCGGTGTGTGGCTCATGGTCACCTCGACCGGCGTCCCCGCGGTGAGCTCAACCGTGCCGCGTTCGGTCGGTGTGCCGAAGAAGGCCTCGAACGGGTCTGCGCCGGTGAGGGTTTCGGCACCGTCGAACAGCACCGCGTCGCCGACGGCGACCTTGAAATCACCGACTCCCTTGGTGCCGAACACATGCGCGCCGGTTTCCTCGGGGGTGAAGGTGCCGCGCACCTCGACGGTGTGCAGCGCGTCGTAGTCGATGCCGTCGGGCAGCTCGCCGAGCCAGTTGACCATGCCGTTGGGCAGCGAGCTCTCCCCGAGCAGGGTGCCGTCGGCGTCGAAAACGCGGGCGCGCAGCTCGAATCCGCGGTCCGCGGCGCCGAGGGCATCGCTCGGGGCGGCGCCGATCGTGTAGGTGAGCGCGCCGTCCGGCAGTGCGGCGCTCAGCCCGTCGAGCGGGGACACCACGGACTCGGGGAAGACGGTGGCCGAACCGCCGCCGAGGATGCGGGCGTCCCGAGCAGCCAGACCGATCAGTGCGACCTTCGTCCGAGCCTTGTCGAGGGGGAGGGCCGGGCGCTGCCCGACCGTCTCGTTGCGCACCAGAACGAAAGCGCGAGAGGCGATCTCACGCGCCAGTGCCACTCCGTCGATCGCCGCGGGCGGCGTGGTCACCGAGGGCTCCGCACCTTCCAGCAGGCCGACTCGGGCGGCGAGTCGCAGCACATTACGCACCGCGGTGTCGACCACGGATTCGTCCAGCTCGCCGTTGCGCACCGCCGCGACCAAAGCATCTCCGTACACGCCACGCGGACCCGGCATCGCGACATCCAGCCCGGCGGTGATCGCCGCGACCGTCGACCTCGCGGCCATCCAGTCCGAGACGACGATGCCGTCGAAACCCCATTCCCCGCGCAGTGTTCCGTTCAGCAGCTCGCCGTGTTCGGTCATCGTCGTGCCGTTGACCTGGTTGTAGGCGGCCATCACGCCCCACGGCCCGGCATCGCGGACCATCGCCTCGAACGGTGCGAGATACAGCTCGCGCAGTGCGCGGGCGGAGACGACGTTGTTCACGGTGAAGCGTTCCGTCTCGGCGTCATTGGCGACAAAATGCTTTACGGTGGTGCCGATTCCGCCGTCCTGCACGCCGCTCACATAGCCGGTTCCGATGCGGCCGGTGAGATACGGGTCCTCCGAGTAGCTCTCAAAATGCCTTCCGCCCAACGGTGACCGGTGCAGGTTGACCGTCGGAGCGAGCAGCACGTGCACACCTTTGCGCCGAGCCTCCTGCGCGAGCAGCCGACCGGCCCGCCTGGCCAAGTCCGGATCCCAGGTCGCGGCGAGCGCCGTCGGCGACGGCAATGCGATGGACGGATCGTCGGCGGTCCAGCGCACCCCGCGCACTCCGATCGGGCCGTCGGACATGACCAGCGACCGCAACCCGATCTCCGGCAGCGCGGGCAGCGACCACATGTCCTGCCCCAGCAGCAGCCGGGCCTTCGCCGGGAGGTCGAGCTTTCCGAGGGCCGCCGTCACGGCGTCCTCCCGGGCTACGTCGGCTGGACTCATGATGAACTCCTTTGTCTGCCAAGGTCGTTGCGGACGGGGTCGGCGGGATGTCATCGACAACCCATGAGTGCAGGCAGCGGACGTCCGCGGGCACCGCTGAACTCACCTAATCAATAGTAGGTGTTGTTACTTTCTCGTTATATAAACCGAGCGCCGGCCGCTATTGCGCAGTGTCCTCGCTCGGCCCGAGCAAGGCGACGAAGTCCCGGAACGCGGCACCCATATCGATGGACTCCGGATCCAGCAACCACTGCGTCTGCAACCCGTCCAGCACCGCGATCAACAGCGGCGCCACCTGCTCCGGCGTCCGCCCACCTGCCAACCGATCGCCGAACTCCGCCCGCAGCATCGCCGCCAGCCCCGCCCTGGCCTGCGCATACCGCTCGACGAAGTACGCACGCGCCGGATGTCCGCCCGTCACACTCTCCCCGGCCAACGCCGCGAAAGTCTGCACGACCCCGGGCCGCGTCGCGTTGTACTCCACCAACTGCTCCAGGTGCGACAACCGCCAGCTATCCGACCCTCCGGCCAGAAACGCCGCCGTATCCCACCGATCCCGAGCCTCCAGCACCGCGACCAAGAGGTGCTCCTTACTCGGAAAGTAATGCAGCACCCCGGGCTGCGTAAGCCCGACCCGCTCCGCGACCGCCCCCAATGAAGCCCCCCGATACCCCCGCTCGGCGATCACCTCCCGAGCGGCCTCGAGAATCGCCTCCCGCCGCTCAGCCCCCTGCGCCTCCCGCCCACCCCGCCGTCCCTGAGTCACACGGTCGAGCCTAACCAGACCCGCCACCTGCACAGCGGACCGGCTGAAAATCGGTTCGCCCCGCCGCCCGCGCGGCTGTTAGCCTCCGCCGATGGCAAACCCCCATCCTCATGTGTATCTAGGTGACCGGATCGTCGCGGCCGAGGCGGCCACGGTCGGCGTCGCATCGTCGGCGGTGTTGTACGGACTCAGCGTGTACACCGTCTTCCCGGTTCATGTGGCAGGGGCGGCACATACCGCATTCCGGCTGGATGATCACTTCCGGCGGCTCGAGGAGTCCTGCAAGATCATCGGGATCGATCGGTTCGCGATGGAGTGGGACTACGAACGGTTTTACGCGGCGGTGGTCGAGCTCATCGGTCGTAATGCCCCGGCCGAGGATGTCTTCGTACGTGCCACAGTGCATGTCGTCGAGTCGATTCCCGGCACCCGGGTGCGTGGCTGCGCGATTCAGGTCAGCATGTTCGTCTATGACGCGGTGCCGATCGTCCCGCAGCACGGCATGCGGCTGAAATCCAGTCCGTGGCGGCGTATCCCGGACAACGCGATCCCGTCCCGCGCGAAAGTCAATGGCGCGTACGTGAATTCGGTGCTAGCCAAGCAGGACGCGATCGACAGCGGCTACGACGACTGCATCTTTCTCGACGGCAACGGCCACGTCTGCGAGCTCAGCGCGGCCAACATCTTCCTCGTCCGCAACGGCACGCTGATCACCCCCGACGTGTCCGGCGACATCCTCGACGGCATCAACCGCAGAACGATCCTCACCCTGGCGGCCGAGGACGGCATCCCGGTCGTCGAGCGCATGGTCGACCTGACCGAGCTCTACATCGCCGACGAGGTCTTCGTCACCGGCACCTCCGCGGGCGCCGCCCCGGTCTTCGAGGTCGACGGCCGCACCGTCGCCGACGGCCAAGCGGGCCCGATCTCGCAGGCCCTGCGCAAGCGGCACGCCGCCGCGCTGCGCACCGACGACCTGCACGGCTGGCTCACCCCGCTCGACTGACCATGCGCGAGCGTCCGGGCTACCCCTGCGCGTGCTCGGGCCGGCGCTCGCGCACTCGCGGGGGGAGGTCAGGACGGATGCGTTCGAGCAGCTTCCCGCCGAACGCGGCGGCCATCGGAGCGAAGAACCAGGCGTACCAGAGGTACGGCGCGACCCACACCAGCCCGGCCGTCAGCACGAAGACGGAGGTGACCGCCGCGGACGCGTTGGCGCTGATCCGGAGCTTCACCGGATCGACGCCCGGGCGCAGTACCGCACGTCGCCAGGCGAATTCCTTCATGACCGCCTCGCAGCCGAACAGCGCCGCGGCAGTCGCGGCGAACAGGCACGCGGCCAGCTTGTTGTCCGGCACGTGCCCGAATATCGCGGTCGGGAACGGCAGGAAGGCGGCGAACATCAGCAGTGGCGCGTGCGCCGCGGTGGTCGCCCGGTCCAGCCGCTCGACCTCGTCGATGAAGACGTGGTGCCTGCGCCACACCGACCACAGCAGGAAGAACGCCAGCACGAACGCGACGAACGACGCCTTCTCGTGCCAGAGGAATTCGGCGAGGGCGTGCGGGCTGGCCAGCTCCTCGCCCTCGGGCCGTTTGATCTCGATGACGAGCAGCGTGATCGCGATCGCGAGCACCGCGTCGGCGAACGCCCCCATCCGGTGGGCGCTGAAATACTCGTCTTCGGGAGAGGGTGATACCTGATCGGTCACGCTTCGGGCTCCTAACGACTACGCGGTAAATCGGTTGAACCGTATCGGATCACCGGCCGCCGGTCCTGCCGCAGGAACGCGTACTGATAATCGGCCGATAATCGGCCGGTGCGATCGATGGCCGATCATGCCGTAGCTTCAATCGGGACACAGTTGATTCCTGATTGAGGGGTGCGCATGACCGGACTTGCCGAAGCATCCGATCGCGGCACGGAGCGCCCGGTCGCCGCGAGCGGCCAGGCGCCGGACGGCGCGGACTCCGCGCACGGCGACAACTGTTTCGGCTGCGGGCCTGCCAATCGCGCCGGCGTGGCCATGCTGACGAAACTCGTGGACGGCCGCATCGTCGGCGACTGCACCTTCGACGAAAGGCATCAGGGCGCACCGGGTCTGGCGCACGGCGGGGTGGTCGCGGCGGTACTGGACGAGGCCTCGGGGAGCGTGCCGACCCGCGCCGGGATTCCCGCGGTGACCGCCAAGCTCACGGTGAACTACGTCAAACCCGCGCCGCTGCATCGCCCGATGACCGTGTCCGCGCACATCGATCGCCGCGAAGGCGACCGCAAGCTGCACATCTACGCACGGCTCGAACTCGACGGCGACCTCGTCGCCGAGGCGGACACGCTGTTCATCGTCGTCTCCCCGGACCACTTCCGCACGCACGGCGCCAAGGAGGGCGAGTTGCCTTTCCTCGGTGTGTGATTCAGCGGATGCCGGGGGCGTCGGGGCCGAGGCAGGCGAAAATCGCACACCCGGGTGCGGCGTCCGCGAAGGGCAGCGCCAGCGGAAAATTCAAGCAGGACAAGACATTACAGCCCGGGTACGCGAACGACCCGGCACCGAACACCGCGAGCACGAAGTTCAGATCGACGAACTGGCTCGGGTTCAATCGCACCAGCGGTTCGACATACGGCCCCGGGTCCGGCATGGGCGGTTCCTGGAATGCCGCGAACAACCGGCGGAAGAATTCGTGCGGCAGTTCCGCGATGTTCTGGATGGTGCCGGTCGGCCCGTACTGGCTGACATTGCCGAAGAATCCGGTCCACATCACCACCAGGTCCAGGCTAGGGATGATGAAGATGTTGTTCAGGCCGAGCCCGGCCATCATGTACACGTCGGCGGGCAGCATGCTGTCCGACTCCGCGCACCCCGGTCCGAGCCAGAACAGATAGCCGTAGCACGTGTTGGCTTTCGACGGTTTACGCGCCTGTCGCAGGTATTCGGTCGAGACGAGTTGTCTTGTGCCCCAACGCCCGTCATTGCTGGTGAGCAGTCCGAGCTTGGCGAAATCGTTCGGCGGGAGCATGAGGTGCGCGTAACCGTAGGTGTGCCCGGCCCGATCTCGCGCCCAGTAGTAATCACCGCGTTCGATGCCGAGCGGATCGAACAGTTCCCGTTGCGCGAATCGCTGAAGTGGTTCGCCGACCGCCAATTCCAGCACATAGGACAGTAGATCGACGTTGCGCTGGCTGTAGCTGAATACCGTGCCCGGCGGATTGTCCAGTGGCACACCGAGCGCCTGCACCGCGCTGTTCGGGTCGATAGGAACGACACCGGTGGCCCCCTCGGTCAATACGCCGACCTTCATCCCCGACGATTCGGTGAGCAGGTTCTCGACGGTGATCGAGCGATGTTCGGCGTCGCCGAGTCCCGGCGGCAGGTATCGGTCGATCGGTGCGGCGATATCGAGTTTGCCTTGATCCCAGGCGATTCCGGCGAGTAGCGAGACCACGCTCTTGGTCGCGCTCCAGATGTTCCACGCCACGTTCCCGGTCTGCGTGTTCGTCGGTCCCTCGCCGATCAGGCAGTTGTGCCGGAACACCTGCACATTCAACCGATTCCGGGTGGCGGCGAACGCCAGTGCGTCGGCAAGCCGTGTGCTGTCGAGCCCGACCTGCTCGGGCGCCGCGCGCGCGAACTCGCGGCCGGATCGCACCGCGCAACTCAACGGCTCGGCGGCCGCCGAACCGTTGCCGATAAAGACATTCCCGGCGACCAGCGATAACACAGCGAACCCAACGAGGAACCCACCGAATCGCCCCATACGCACGAGGTTATCGCGCGGACTCGGCGGTGACGGGCGAATGACGAGTTACGGTGCGCCCGAACCTCACCGGATACCCGGGGCGTTCGGCCCGAGGCACGCGAGAATCGCACAACCCGGTGCGGTGTCCCAAAACGGCGGGGCCAGCGGGTAGTCCAGGCAGGAGAAGACATTGCAGCCCGGATACGCGTCCGGGCCGATGCCGAACACCGCGAGCAGAATGTCGGGGTCGACATACGTTCGCGGGTCCAACCGCACCGGCGGCTCGACGAACGGGCCGAGGTCGGGCATGGGCCGGTCGTGGAACGCCGCGAACAGTTTCCGGAAGAACTCGTACGGCAGTTCCGCCTGGTTCTGCAGGGTGCCGGTCAGGCCCTTGCTGCTGCGATTGCCGAAGAACCCGGTCCAGACCACCGTGAGATCGAGGCTCGGAATGCCGAATACGTTCTGCATGCCGAGACCGTCCATCATGAATACGTCCTTCGGGACGTTGTAGAGCGGAGCCGCGCACTCCGGCCCGAGCCAGAACAGATACCCGTAGCACTCGTTGGCCGGTGACGCCTTCAGCGCCAGTCGCAGATACCTGTCGGAGATGAGTTGTTGTGTGCCCCAACGCCCGTCGTTGCTCACCAGCAAACCGAGCTTGGCGAAATCGTTCGGCGGAATCATCAGATGGGCGTAGCCGTAGGTATGTCCGGCGCGATCGCGCGCCCAGTAGTAGTCGCCACGTTCGATGCCGAGCGGATCGAACAGCTCGCGCTGCGCGAATTGCTGCAACGGCTCACCGACCGCCAATTCGAGCACATAACTGAGCAGGTCGACGTTGCGCTGGCTGTAGCTGAATTTCTGGCCGGGCGGATTGTCCAGCGGCATACCCAGCGCTTGCACCGCGCTGTTCGGATCGATCGGAACCACCCCGGTGATGCCCTCGGTGAGCGCGCCGACGGCCAGCCCCGAGGACTCGGTGAGCAGGTTCTCCACCGTGATCGCACGATGCTCGGCGTCGCCGAGCTCCGGCGGCAGATACCGGTCGATCGGTGCGGAGATTTCGAGTTTGCCTTGATCCCAGGCAATCCCGGCGAGCAACGAGACCACGCTTTTGGTCGCGCTCCAGATGTTCCACGCCACGTTCCCGGTCTGTGTGTTCGTCGGTCCCTCGCCGATCAGGCAGTTGTGCCGGAACACCTGCACATTCAACCGATTCCGGGTGGCGGCGAAGGTGAGTGCGTCCGCGAGCAGCTTGCTGTCCAGGCCGACCTGCTCGGGCTTGGCCCGGGGGAACTCGCGTCCCGACTGCGGCGTGCATCGCACGTCCGCGGACACGCGGCTGGGCGCCGCCTGCGCGGTCCCGGTGAAAATATTGCCTGCCACCAGCGATAACGCAGCGAACACCACAAGGAACCCACCGAATCGCCCCATGCGAACGAGGCTATCGCGCAAGCTCGCCAGGACCGGACAACAAGGCGGCGAGCCGGGCCGGAAAACACAAACGCCGCCAGGTCACTAAACCTGGCGGCGCTGAGTCGCCGGACGCCACTCCAGCGTCACGACTCGCGTCGACGTCCCACAAGCGCCTCTCGGCGGGTGGTCGCTCGTAGCGACAAAAGGGGTGAGGCCCGGGGCTGTCCGGACGCCGACAGTGGTGATCAACGACCACTTGCCCGAAAGTATTCCGCGCCCACGACTGTGAGCTGACCGACAAATATGTATCTCTTCATTTTCTTGACTAATTCCAGAAAATACGGAGGATCGTAGGTATGCACACCAACCACACCGATGCGCAGGCACAGTTGCGCGCAGCAGGTCTGCGGGTCACCGCCCCGCGGATCGCGGTGTTGGACGCGGTCGCGGCCGCACCGCACACCGACGCGGATCGGGTCGCCGCCACCGTCCGGCGGTCGCTGGGCTCGGTGTCGACCCAGGCGGTCTACGACGTGCTGCGGGCCTGCGTGAACGCCGGGCTGCTGCGGCGCATCGAGCCGGCCGGTTCGGCGGCGCTCTACGAGACCCGCGCCGGGGACAACCATCACCATCTGGTGTGCCGCAGCTGCGGCACGGTCGTCGACATCGACTGTGCCGTGGGTAGCGCCCCATGCCTGGCACCCGGCGACGATCACGGGTTCGCGATCGACGAGGCCGAGGTCGTTTTCTGGGGTCTGTGCCCGACGTGCCGCACGCAGGAGCGGCAGCAATCCTGATCGCGCCCCGGGGGTACAGCCCACCCCCGGGGCATCCGCACCAACGAGGAGGCTTCGAGATGACCAAGCCGACAACGACGAACACCGGAACGCCGGTGGAGAGCGACAACGAATCGCTCACCGCGGGCACCCAAGGCCCGATTCTGCTGCACGACCACTACCTGATCGAGAAGCTGGCCCAGTTCAACCGCGAGCGGGTGCCGGAGCGGATCGTGCACGCCAAGGGCGCCGGTGCCTACGGCGAGCTGGTGGTGACCAACGACGTCAGCCGCTACACCAAGGCCAAGCTGTTCCAGCCGGGTGCGCGGACCGAGTCGCTGGTTCGCTTCTCCACCGTCGCCGGCGAGCAGGGCAGCCCCGACACCTGGCGCGACCCACGGGGTTTCGCGGTGAAGTTCTACACCGAGGACGGCAACTACGACCTCGTCGGCAACAACACCCCGGTCTTCTTCATCAAGGACCCGATCAAGTTCCCCGACTTCATCCGCTCGCAGAAGCGGCTGCCCGGCAACGGACTTCGCGATCACAACATGCAGTGGGACTTCTGGACCCTGCGCCCGGAAACCGCACACCAGGTGACCTGGCTGATGGGTGACCGCGGCATCCCGAAGACCTACCGGCACATGAACGGCTACGGCTCGCACACCTACCAGTGGGTCAATGCCGCGGGTGAGCGCTTCTGGGTGAAGTACCACTTCAAGACCGACCAGGGCGTCGACTACCTCACCCAGGCCGACGCGGACCGGATCGCCGGCGAGAACGCCGACTATCACCGCAAGGACCTGTGGGACGCGATCGAGCGCGGCGAGTTCCCGAGCTGGACGCTGCACGTGCAGGTGATGCCGGTCGCCGACGCCGAGGGCTACCGATTCAACCCGTTCGACCTGACCAAGGTGTGGTCGCACCAGGACTACCCGCTGATCGAGGTCGGCAAGTGGACGCTGAACCGCAACCCGGGCAACTACTTCGTCGATATCGAGCAGGCCGCCTTCGAGCCGTCGAATGTCGTGCCCGGCATCGGTTTCTCGCCGGACAAGATGCTGCTCGGCCGGGTGTTCGCCTACGCGGACGCGCACCGCTACCGGATCGGCACCAACTACGCACAGCTGCCGCCGAACGTGGCGCGGGCCGCGGAGGTGAACTCCTATTCCAAGGAGGGCGCGATGCGGTACTCCTACAACGACGCGAGCGTGCCGGTGTACGCGCCGAACTCCTTCGGTGGTCCGCACGCCGATCCGGCGCAGGCGCCCGACGGTGGTCTGTGGGAGTTCGACCCGACGATGGTGCGGGCCGGCTACGTGCAGCACGCCGAGGACGGCGATTTCACCCAGGCGGGCACCATGGTCCGCGAGGTGTTCGACGATGAGCAGCGCGACCGCCTGGTGAACAACATCGTCGGGCACGTGCTCGGCGGTGTGCGGGAGCCGGTGCTCAGCCGGGTCTTCGAGTACTGGACGAACGTGGATGCCGATCTCGGCAAGCGGGTCGAGGCGGGCGTCCGGGCGGGTCTCGACACGCCGCCTGTGCAGGGCTGAGCGACACGGTAGTGCAATGCCGAGGCAGGCGCGCAGCCTTTGTGGTGCGCGCCTGCCTCGGTGATAGCCGCAGGTCATGCGGACCGAAGTCGCGTTTGCGGGGCGGTGGCTCGCCTGCAACAGTGATGGGATGTTTCGGCTGACGCGTGATGTCCGGGTGGCCTTGACCACCGCCGTTCTCGTTCTACCGTTGCTTGCCGCCTGTGGCACCGACACCCCTGCCGCACATACCGACTCGCCGAGCGCGAGCGCGCAGGCCGACAATTCCGCCGCCGCCGAGCTGGCGGCGCTGGAGAAGCAGTACGCCGCGCAGCTCGGTCTGTTCGCGGTCGATACCGGAAGCGGCAAGACCCTCGCCGCCGGCGGAGATGTGCGCTTCCCGTTCCTGTCCACCTTCAAGGGCCTGGCAGCCGCGGCCCTGTTGAAGGCGCACCCACTCGACACCGGCTACTTCGATCGGGTCATCCACTTCACCCCCGCCGATCTGCTCAGCTACTCGCCGGTGACCAGCACCAAAGTGGCCGAGGGTATGACGCCCGCCCAGCTGGCCGACGCCGCGATCACCCAGAGCGACAACGCCGCGGGCAACCTACTGCTGCGTGAACTCGGTGGCCCGCAAGCACTTACGGACTTCCTGCGCACCCTCGGCGATCAGGTGAGTCATCTCGACCGCTGGGAACCGGACCTCAATACCGCGATCCCCGGCGATGAGCGCGACACCACCACCCCGGCCGCGCTCGCCGCCGACTACCGCGCGGTCGTGCTCGGCGACGCCCTCGGTGCGCCGGAGCGCGAGCGCCTGACCGGCTGGCTGAAGGCGAACACCACCGGCGACAAGCGCATTCGCGCGGGAGTGCCCGCGGGCTGGACGACCGGCGACAAGACCGGCACCGGCGATTACGGCTGCGCCAACGACGTGGCGGTCACCTGGCCGGACGGCGCCCGCGCGCCCCTGGTCATCGCGGTCCAGTCCCGCAAGCCCGCCAAAGACGCCGAGCCGAGCAACGACCTGGTCGCCGACGTCACCAAGGTCGTCGTCAAAAACCTGCACTGACGTTGTTCCGCTGTCCGCCATTCATGTTGGCGGACAGCGGATCTCGTTGCGGTCAGGCGACGGCGCGGCGTGCGCGCAGCCCGGCGGTGCCGATGACCAGATCGGCGATGATCTCGAAAATCGCGGCAAACCAAGAGAATCCATTCACCTTGGCCGAGGCGGGCGGGTTGATGAAGCTGTCGCTGAGCGGTCCGAACCAGTCCGGGAAAAGGTGCACCAGGGTGAACCCGGCCGCGCTGGCGAAGCCGATGGCGACGGCCGCGACCGCAGCCATTCGATGGCCCGTGCACACCAGCACAACGGTCACAACCGCGAGGACGAATTGCACCGTGCCGAGCGCCATTACGGTGCTGGAAACGGTGTCCATGCCCCGTCGTAGATGATCGGCGCCGTGGACGAGCAGTGCCACCGCGAACAAGGCGGTAGCCCAGCGTAATTGGGCTAAGGCGGGCCCGGCGCCGAGATCCGGCCGGGCAGCTGTCGGGTTGGTCATGGTTACCCCCATCGGACCAGACGTGCGTACGACTACGCCACAACTCTACGACAGAGTGTAGTAGATCTGGTCGGTATCGACCAGGTTGTCGTCCTCGACTACAGCAGGCCCCACCAATAGAGCAGGCAGGCCAGGGCCCAGACCACCACGGTTTCCATTGTTGCTCCCACTCTCCTTGGCGCTCCTGCCTCCATCATCCGCTATCCGGCACCGGTTGGTACAAACTCGGCACATTCGCCGCCCAGACGGCCTTATTACCGGCGGCTTTACGCCTGCAAGGTGTTCTTAAGTCCGTGCTAAGCCCGCGCGTGCATTGTTTGTGTCAACACCGAACGCCCCGGGTGGGGAGATCAGGGGCTTCGGTGTTCTAGCCACCACCGGGGGTGGGGAACGGAGCGCGACCTGTCTTCGAGGGGTTGACAGGTCGGGCTCCGGGGGAGAGTGCTTGCCGGGCCGGTCCACGAGGGGTGACCGGCCTGGCGAGCCACTCGGGACACTGGTACACGCTTTTCGCTGGCTCTTCCGGGAGCTGACCGGCAACGAGCACCGGGTTGCCACTGCTGAAGGTAACCGCGGGGGCGCGGCGACGGTCCCGACTCGAAAGGGCGGCCGGACCGGTTTCGGAGGGTAATCGGCCCGGCGCCATCGACTAGAACTCGTTCTAGACATAATCGTCTATTTGTCTTACCGTCACTACATGTTGATCGATGCGTATCGGCCTGCTCCCGTCTTCGAGCTGCGCTCCGGCCCCACCTGGACGTCGCCGTGGGAGATGTATGCCGCACTGCGCGAACAGGATCCGGTACACCACGTGGTGCCGCCCGCGCGTCCCGGCAACGACTACTGGGTGCTCACCCGGCACGCGGACGTGTACGCGGCGGCGCGCGACAGCGACACCTTCTCCTCGCGCGACGGGCTGACCGTGGAGTACGGCGAGTTGGCACAGATCGGTCTCACCGACAATCCGCCGCTGGTGATGCAGGATCCGCCGGAGCACACCGACTTTCGCAAACTCGTCGCCCGCGGGTTCACGCCGCGCCAGGTCACCGAGGTGGAACCGGTGGTGCGCCGATTCGTCCGCGACCGCTTGGACCGGATCGCCGAGGACGGCGGCGGCGACATCGTCAAGCAGGTGTTCAAGCCGCTGCCGAGCATGGTGGTGGCCTACTACCTCGGCGTGCCCGAGGAAGATCGGGCTCGATTCGACGGCTGGACCGAGGCGGTGGTCGCGGGCAGCATCGATCGCGCGCAAACCCAGGCCATGCCCGCTTCGATGGAGATGATGGGTTACTTCGCAGAGCTCATCAAGCGGCGCCGGAGCGATCCGGGGGAGGATACGGTGTCGCTGCTCGTGCAGGCGGGCATGGCGGCCGACGACGCGGATGTGCGAGGCCTGGTGCAGATTCTGGCCTACACCTGGACGATGGTCGCCGGCGGCAACGACACCACGACGGGTCTGCTCGGCGGTGCGGTGCAACTGCTGCAACAACATCCCGAGCAGCGGGCCGCACTGGTCGCGGACAAGGACCGGATCCGCACGGCCATCGAGGAATTCGCCAGGCTGACCGCGCCGGTGCAGGGCCTGGCGCGGACGGTGACGCGCGACATTGCCTTGGGCGGCAAGACAATTCCCGTCGGCCGCAAGGTATTGCTGGTGTTCGGCTCCGCGAACCGGGACGAACGCGCCTTCGGTGCCGACGCGGCGGAGCTCGACATCGATCGGAATCCGCAGCGAATCCTCACCTTCGGGCACGGCCCGCACCACTGCCTGGGTGCCGCCGCGGCCCGGATGCAGGCCCGGGTGGCGCTGGAGGAAGTGCTCGATCGCTTCCCGAACTTCGCGGTGGATATCGACGCGGTCGAATACGCACCGGGACCCTACGTCCGGCGGCCGACCACCGTGCCGTTCCGGTGCGCGGCATGACCGGTGACTGGCTGGCGGACGGTCGCGCGGAACTGGCGAGCGAGCGGATCCTCGACGCGGTGCGTGCGCTGTTCATCGATAAGGGGGTCAGCGGCGTCGGAATGGCCGAAGTCGCCGAGGCCGCAGGGTGTTCCAGGGCGACGCTCTACCGCTACTTCGACAATCGGCAGGCCCTGTACGTCGCGTTCGCCGGTCGCGAGGCACGTCAGGTGGTCGAGCGCGTGTGGCGCGATCCGGCCGTCACCGCAGCCGCCGACCCCGGCGAGCAACTGCTCGACGGACTCACCGCCTTGGTCGCCGAGGTTCGTAAAACACCGCACCTGGCCGTGTGGTTCGCGCCCGCCAACGCGGGAATCGTTGCCCAGCTGTCGAATTCCTCCGAGGTGGTGGACACCCTCGCGACCGACTTCGTCAGCGGCTTCCGTCCTGACCTGCCCGCCCCCGCCGCCCGCCGGCTCGGGCAATGGTTCGTGCGCGTGCTGGTGTCTCTGCTGACCCTGCCCGGGGCGGGCGAAGACGAGGAGCGAATGTTGCTCCGTAACTTCGCACTTCCGTTTCTGCTCGACCAGCGAACGACAATCGAATAGGCGCATACGACAACGACCGGAGCCGTGCTGGACGGTTCCGGTCATTGTCGTATGCGGGTTACTGCTGGACAGTCTGCGCGGAGTAATCGGGCAGGTCGTAGGACTCGGTCTTGCTGAGCATCTTCATCATCAGCGGCTTCATCGCCTTCGAGGTCATCAGCTTGCTGACGGCCTGGCCCGCGCGAATGCCGAAGCTGGACTTGGGGGTCATGGCCTTCAACCCGCCCGGAGGCAGTTCCTGGGCCTTCGCGATGAACGGTCGGAGCACCTCCTCGTAGCGGGCCAGCGCTTGCTCGGGATCGCCTGCGTGCGTCGCGATTTCACCGGCGAGCACGTACGCGCCGATCAGTGCCATCGCGGTGCCGTTGCCGGTGAGCGGTGAACCGCAGTAGCCGGCGTCGCCGAGCAGCACGACCCGGCCCTTCGACCAGGTCGGCATGTCGATGCGCGCCAGGTCGTCGAAGTAGAAGTCGGTCGCCTCGGCCATGGCGGCGGTGATCGTGGCCGCCTCCCAGCCGCCGTCGGCCAGCCGCTGCCGGATCAGGTCCTGTTGGGCCGAAACATCGCGGCGCAGTGCGGGATCGGCGTCGGTGCGGATGGTGACCAGGGCCTTGGACGTCGCCGGGTCGGCGTCGGGTCGCAGGCCGATGTTGGTCGCGCCGACCAGCGAGTGCATGGTGAACCAGTTGTTCTCCACGCTGTCGGGGGTGGGCAGGGTGAAGAAGGACATGTAGCCGCCCAGGTAGGTCGAGAACTCCTCTTCCGGGCCGAACACCATCCGGCGAGTACCGGAATGCAGTCCGTCGGCGCCGATCACGATGTCGAAGCGCTGCTGCGCACCGGAGGCGAAGGTGACCTCGACGCCCATCTCGTCCTGCGCGAGCTCGGCGATCCACTCGCCGTAGCGGTAGTCGACGCCGCCCGCTCCGGCCAGCGCGTCGAGCAGCACCTGGTTGAGATCGCCTCGGGTGAGCTCGATTTCGGCGACACCGCCCTTGCCGTCGAACAGCTCGGTGGGCATCCGCAGCACGTCGCGGCCCGCAGCATCCACGAACTTCATGCCGCGCTCGTCGAGCTGGTGCTTGCGGATGCCCGGCATCAGGCCCATCCGCTCCGCCACCTCGCAGCTCGGCCCGCGCAGGTCGACGGCCTGTCCGCCCGGTCGCGGTGCTGCGGCCCGCTCGACCACGGTGGCGCGGATGCCTGCCCGAAGCAGCTGCAGGGCGACCGCGTTGCCGCCGATGCCGCCGCCGGCGATGAGGATGCGGAGCTCGGTGGAGTGGTTACTCATGGTCTGTTCCCTTGCTTTGGTCTGAATGTCTTAGACATATGTCTACAGCACGCTTGCACGAATGTCTAGAACAATTGTGCAAGACATACGTACAGTGTGAGTATGGGAAACAGAGAAGCACTGCTCGTCGCCGCCCGCACCTGCGTCTACCAGCAGGGATTCGCCCGGACGACGGCGCGCGACATCGCCTCCGCAGCAGGCGTGAGTCTGGCCTCGATCGGCTACCACTTCGGCTCGAAGGAGCGCCTGCTTACCGAGGCCTTCACCGAGGCGACAGGTCAGCTGCTAGGGGACGAACTAGCGGAGCGGATTCGGAGTGCGGCTCGCGACCGATCGCGGGTCGAGGCATTCGCGGATACGTGGTCCGGCATCGGAGAACTCTTCGGCCGCCATCGCGACGGGGTCGTCGCCAGCGCCGAGAACTTGATCCGCAGCCATCGCTCGATGGCCGCCGACCAGCACCACATGGCGGCGGTCCACGAAACGGCGATCGCCGGATTCGCGGCCCTGGTCGGCGAATTGCATCCACCGCTGTCCGAGACTCAGGCCCGCGCCATCGGCAAGCTGTACTTCGTTCTCGTCAACGGCCTGGCGCTGCAATGGATCAGCGATCCCACCGGTCCGCTCCCCACCGGCGAAGAACTCGCCACCGCCATAGCCGCCCTGGCTCCGTGAGTGGCACATAGCTGCGGCAAACCACGCCGATGTGCCACTCACGGCGCGCTATGCGCGCTGTTCGAGGTAGGACTTCCAGCCGCCGAAGGTGGTGATGTCGGTGGCTGCGCTCGCGGCGTCGTAGGTGCAGGCGAAGCCGATTACCGAACGGCCGCCGGACAATTCGATGCTGGTCAGTGCCATGGGGGCGGGCAGGGCGGCGAGGAAGCTGCCGAGCCCGGCCTCGGCGACGCGGAAGAGCTCGCCGAGGATGGGGGCGCCGAGGCCGTCGCCGTGGCGGACGAGTCCCGGCTTGGGCGGAGTGGTGTCCAGGGCGGTCAGGCGATAGGCGTCGGTGGTGTGGATTTCTCCGGCGAAGCGGGCGCCGATCTGTTCGAGCTGCCAGTGCAGCGGCTGGCCGCGCAGGTGCGCGCCGAAAACGGCGAGTTCGACGCCGCGTTCGACCAGCAGCGGGGTGGTTTCGGCACCGAGCATGCGGGCGGCGAGATCGACGGCGACCTGGTCGGCGAAGGCGGGCGTCACCAGCATGACGCCGAAAGGTGCACCGTCGGCGGTGGATTCACCGGGGAACGCGATCGACGCCAGGTCGAGCAGGTTGCAGAAGTTGGTGTAGGTGCCCAAACGCCTGTTGATCCCGATCGGGTCCGCTTGTACCGCAGCGATACTCGGGTGTTCGGTGGTCGTCGGCAGCAGCAGTGCGTCGAAGCCGTCGAGCAGTTCGGCGGCGGACGCACGGGCGCGCGCCAAGGTGTCGAGATCGGCGGCGAACGCGGGACCCGTTGTGCGGCCCGCTGATTCGATGATCGCGGCGACCGTGGGGTCGGCACCGGCGGGCGCTGTTTCCAGGAAGGCGCCGACCGCCGCATAGCGTTCGGCGACGATCGCGCCGTCGTAGAGCAGCAGTGCCGCGTCGAGCAGGCCGGAGATGTCGACCTCCTCGAGCTTCGCGCCGGAATCCGCGACGACGGCGGCGGTGCGCGCGAACGCATCCCGATACGGCCCGCTCAACGCGGTCAGGTCCGCGGCGCGCGGGATCGCGATGCGCGGCGCCAGCGGGGCGGCCAGCAGGACATCGGCGGGCCACCTGCGACTGCGCGGATCCCGCGATTCGGGTCCCGACATCACTGCGGCCGTCGTCACCGCACCGGCGAGGTCCGCGGCGAACACGGTGACCGCGTCGTAGTCCGCGCACGCGGGCACGACACCGTGCGCCGGGATGACACCCAAAGTGGCCTTGATGCCGACGATTCCGTGCAGCGCCGCCGGAACGCGACCAGAACCCGCTGTGTCGGTACCGATTCCGATGTCGGCGATGCCGAGCGCCACCGCCGCCGCCGACCCCGAGCTGGAACCACCGGAAATGAGCGTGGGATCGTGCGCATTCCGCACGGCGCCGTACGGGCTGCGCGTGCCGACCAGTCCCGTGGCGAACTGGTCGAGGTTGGTCTTGCCGAGCACGATCGCGCCCGCCGCGACCAGCCGCTCGACCGCGGCCGCGGTCACCTCGGCGGTATAGGCGAATTCGGGGCAGCCCGCGGTCGTCGGCAACCCGGCGACGTCGATGTTGTCTTTGACCGCCACCAGTACACCGGCCAGCGCGAGCGAAGCACCGTCGGCGAGCCGCCGCTCGACCGCCGCGGCGTCGGCGGCGACCTCGTGCTCCGGGCGCAGGGTGATCCACACCTCGGGCCGATCCACCTCGGCGATCCGCCGATACGCGGCGGTCACCCGCTCGGTGGGTAATGCGCTGTTGCCTGAGGGGACGGCAGCCGGCGAAGCCGGCGGGGTGGGTGAATACGGCTGGCCGGCGGTCATTCAGTCGACTCCGATCACTGCTAGTGGGGTTCCCGGTTCTACTTTGGCACCTGGCGTGGCAAGTAACTTCAAAACCGTGCCGGCGCCCGGGCTGTGCACCGGCAGTTCAAGTTTCATCGCCTCCAATACGGCGATAGGCGTGCCTGCCGTGAGTCGTTGTCCCGCTTCGACTTCGATCCGCCAGACATTGCCGATCATCGGCGCGGTCACCACCGTCGCGCCGGGTGGCATGCCCACGAGCGGGTCGTCGACGGGTTCGGCGGCAGGTGCGGTCGCGGTGGGACGGTCGAATTCGCCCGCCGCGCGCCAGGCGGCCTTCTCCGCCTCGAACGCCGCCGCCTGCTTCGACTCGAACGCGGCGATGGAGTCGGCCTCCGCGCTGAGCATGCGCAGGTGGTCGGCCAGCGCGAAGGTGCCGTCGCTGACCTCCGCGTCGAACCGGCCCGCCGCGGCGGCCGCGCGATGTTCCAGGAGTTGTTCGGCGCTCACCGGTTCCCAGGCGATGCGGTCGAAGAACCGGAACAGCCAGGGGGTGCCCGGCTCGAACGGCGCGGACTGGCGGTAGCTGGACCAGATCGGCACGGTCCGTCCGATCAGCTGATAGCCGCCGGGCGAGGCCATGCCGTACACGCACAGGTACTTGCCGCCGATGCCGACCGCGTCCGACGGTGTCCAGGTGCGGGCCGGATTGTATTTGGTGGTCACCAGGCGGTGTCGTGGATCGAGCGGAACCGCCAGCGGCGCACCGAGATACACGTCGCCCAGGCCGAGCACGAGGTACTCGGCGTCGAACACGGTGGCGCGTACGTCGTCGACGCTGTCGAGTCCGTTGATGCGGCGGATGAATTCGGTGTTCGACGGCAGCCACGGCGCGGAGTCGCGAACGCCACTGCGGTATCTATCGATCGCTTCGGCGATGGACGGGTCGTCGAACGACAGCGGCAGCCGGATGGTGCGGCTCGGCACCACCAGGTCGGTGGTCGCGGGCAGCGCGAGTTCGAGCTCGTGCAGCGTGCCGAGCAGCCGATATTGCGGCAGCACTGCGGGATCGAAGTGGATGTGCAGCGACCGGACGCCGGGGGTGACATCGAGGATGCCGGGCAAGCCGGTGCTCGCCAGTGCCTCGGCGAGCGCGTGCACCCGCATGCGCAGGCCCAGATCCAGCACCATATCGCCGTATTCGACCAGGATGTTGTCGTCGCCGCCGCGCAGATAGGCGACCCGTGGTCGATCGCCGTCGCCGTCGAGGGCGCCGAGGATTCCTCGATCACGCAGTGCGGCAAGGGGATTCGGGGCGATATCGTGCGCGCGGGCGGTGTTCGATTCGCGCAGCGTGATCGCCTCGTCGTCGGTGACCGGCACGAAGCGGAGCGTGTCGCCGGGCCGTAGTTGGCCGAGCTTCCAGCGGTGTGCCGAGACGACGGTCAGCGGGCAGGCGAAGCCGCCCAGGCTCGGGCCGTCCGGGCCGAGCAGGATCGGGGTGTCGCCGGAGACGTTCAAGGTGCCGACGCTGTACGGGTTGTCGTGCAGGTTGGACGGATGCAGCCCGGCGTCGCCGCCGTCGGTGCGCGACCAGGTCGGTTTGGGTCCGTCGAGGCGGATACCGGTGCGATTGGCGTGGCTGCCGACTTGCCAAGGGTGCGTGTAGAACTGGGTCATGTCGGCGTCGGTGAAGTAGGCCGGGGAGGTCTGTGGCCCTTCGCCGACGGCGAGCTGCCAGTCGTGCGTGAAGTCGGGGCGCTCGCGCGGCGGCACCTCGGCCGGGGTGCCGAGAGTGTGCTCGGCGGTCGGTGCGATGCCCAGAACATCGCCTGCGACAACGGCTTTGCCGGTGACGCCGCCGAAGCCGCCGAGGGTGAAGGTGGCGGCGCTGCCGTGATAGAGCGGTGCGTCGATGCCGCCGCGGACCGCCAGATAGGTGCGCAGGCCGCAATCGGCCGGTGCGCCGATATCCAGCACCGAACCGGCCGGCACGGTGATCGGCTGCCACATCGGCGCCGGTTGTCCGTCGACCGTGACCGGAGTGGGTGCGCCGGTCACACACACCACCGCGGCGTCGGAGAAGCGCAGCTGCGGGCCGTGCAATGTGCATTCCAGCGCGGGCACGCCGACCGGATTGCCGACGGCGGTGTTGGCGAGGGTGAAGGAGAGATCGTCCATCGGACCGGACGGCGGAATACCTACCTGCCACAGGCCGATTCGGCCCGGATAGTCCTGCACGGTCGTCATGGTGCCGCCGCGCAGGACATCGATGCGACGGCCGACCGGGCGGATATCGGCGAGCGTGGTCGTCACGTGCTTCGCGGCCAGCACCCGCGGATCGCGGGCCGCCTGGCGCAGTTGGGGCAGGTTGGTCTGCACGCCGTAGATGCGCGAGCCGGCGAGTGCACCGGTGAGACGGGCGAAGGCCTGATCGCGACTGTCGCCGACCGCGATGACCTTGGCCAGCAGCGGGTCGTAATACGGACTCACCTCGGTGCCGGTGCCCACCCAGGTGTCGACGCGGATGCCGGTCTCGGGCGCGGACGTCTCGGCGCTGGCCTCGACCGGAAACCTGGCGGCCGTGATCAACCCGGCGCTCGGCCGGTAGTCGTGGCCCGGATCTTCCGCGTAGACCCGGGCTTCCACGGCCCAGCCGGTGATCGGCGGACCGCTCTCCGGCTGTTCGTCCACCATCGAGGTGTCGCCACCGGCCAGGCGCAGCATCCAGGCGACCAAGTCGACGCCGGTCACCGCCTCCGTCACCGGATGTTCCACCTGCAGACGGGTATTCATCTCCAGGAACGACGCGGCGCCGTGTTCGGCGTCGTAGACGAACTCCACCGTTCCGGCCGAGCGGTAGCCGACCGATCTCGCCAGTTCCCTTGATGCCGAGAGCAATTGGTCCGTCAGCGCCGGGCTGAGGCCGGGTGCGGGCGCTTCCTCCAGCACCTTCTGATTACGTCGCTGTAGCGAACAATCCCTGGTGCCGAGGCTGACCACCCGGCCGTGGCCGTCGCCGAACAACTGCACCTCGACGTGCCTGGCCCGCGCGACGAAGCGTTCCAGGAAGACGCCGGTCGAGGCGAAGTTCGTCGCCGCGAGGCGCTGTACGCGCTGGTAGGCGGCGCGTAGCTGGTCGGCGTCGAAGCAAGCCTGCATGCCGATGCCGCCACCGCCGCCGACCGCCTTGAGCATCACCGGGTAACCGATCCGATCGGCTTCGGCGGCCGCGTGGTCGGCCGAGTCGAGCAGTCCGCTGCCCGGAATGAGCGGAACGCCCACGGCGCGCGCCGCTTCCCGGGCGGTGTGCTTATCGCCGAAGACACGCAGCTGGTCCGGGGTCGGGCCGACGAATCGCACACCGGACGCGGCCACTGTCGTAGCGAAATCGGCGTTCTCCGAAAGGAATCCGTAACCGGGATGGATAGCGCCCGCGCCGGTTGCCAACGCCGCCTCGATCACCCGATCCGCGCGGAGATAGGACTCGGCTGCCGGGCCCGGCCCCAAGCGCACCGCGACATCGGCCATTTCGACATGGGCCGCGCCAGTGTCGGCATCGGAGTAGACGGCGATCGTCTTCAGGCCGAGTGCCTGCGCGGATCGCATGATCCGGCAGGCGATCTCGCCACGATTAGCGACCAGCACCGTATCGAATTCCAGCCTCACGAGCTTCTCCCTATTCAGTTGAGGGTTATTCGGCGGCCATCGCGGCGATGGCCCGGGTGACTCGTTCGAGCACCACGTCGAGCGATTCGCCGATATGGGTGTGCAGCAGCCGGTAGGCGAGGGAAAGATCTTCGGCCAGTACGGCATCCAGGATGCCGAGGTGCTCGGCGATGGTGGTCTCGATGCGGTTGTTGACCATGAAGTCGTACATCCGGACGTGCCGGATCCGCGAGTTCACCGCCTTCAACGCCCGCACCATTTCGGCATTACCCGCCGCGGTCAGCAAGGTGACGTGGAATTCCTCGTCGCGCACTACGAATCCCGGCTCCTGCACCGGCGGATCGGCCCGCAACGCCAGCCAGGCGTCGCGCTCGACCTCCAGCAACGCCCGATCGTGCGTCACCGCAGCATTGGTCATCGCCCGCTGTATCCCGCCGAGCTCCACCGTGATTCGCAGCTCGTACAGGTCGCGGATCAACGGAATACTCGGCCGCACCGGACTGAACCCGAATTCCTCACGCTGCAGCAGCCCGTCGGAACACAGCACCGTCAACGCTTCCCGGATCGGCGTCCGCGAAATCCCGAACCGCGCCGACAACTTCGGCTCGGTGAGCCGTTCCCCGAACTTGATGTCCCCATTCATCAACTCGCTGCGCAGCGCCGCATACACCACGTCCCGCAGCGGTCGCCCCGCCGCATCTTCCAGTGTGGCCACCCGTGTCGACATGCCTGTATACGCTATGGAGCTCGCGTTTCAGCAATGTGACAACAGGTTAGCAAGGCGTAAGGGTCTGCTCACCGCCCCCCAATTTCGCCGCCGGGCCGCCCCGGTTCACGGCTTCACCAATTCAGCCCGGAGCCCGGGATACGGATCAACGATGTGCCGCGGCACCTCCACGCGAAGCACGGATCGGAGCTCCGCAAGTTGCGCACCCGCCACATAGTGGCGGCCTCGCGTCTCGCCACGCGCCGCGAGCAAGCCGAGGTCGGTCAGTGCCTTGAGGTCGCGGGAGGCAGTTCGTTCATCGATCTGGGCACGAGTGAGGTATCCGTGTCGGCGGATGCGGAATCCGATCAGGGCGTCGTACAGGATGTCGGCGGCCCGTTCGGGCAACTTGTGCGCACCGACGAGGTCATCGAGGTGCGTCCAGGCGCGCTCGGTGCGCCGCATCCGGCCCTCGACGGTCTGCGCCTGGATATCGTGCGCACGCAGGTTGAACTTCAACCACAGCCCGGCGTCGCGCTCGGGTGACCAGGAGCCCGCCCCGGTGATCGCCAGGATGCGGTAGTAGTCATCGGTATTGACGCCGAGCCACTCCTCGATGCTGCAGAAGGTCGGCTCGGCGACGCCACGGGATACGACCAGGGTCTGGATCGCTCGCGCCATTCGCCCATTGCCGTCGCGAAAGGGATGGATCATCACCAGGTTCAGGTGCGCCATGGCTCCGGCCACGATCGGGTCGGTATCTGACTCGAGCGCGCCGGCGAGCTCGGCCATCAATCCGGGGACCAGCGCCGTGCCTGGACCTTCGTAGACGGTGGTGTCTTCGCGCACGTAGATCGGGCCGGTGCGATATTGGCCGGGACTCTTCGTGAGGTCGTGGCCGAGCAGCATGAAATGCAGTGCCCTGATGGTGGATTCGTCGACCGGTGCCGCGGTCTGTGCCACCGTCAGCACGTAGCCGAGGGCCTGCCGGTAACCGCGAATTTCGGCGAAGGTCTGCTCATCGGCGGTGAGCGCTTCTTCGTAGTCGACCGCGGCGGCCGCGTCATCGGTTTCCACCCGATAGCCCTCGATGCTGTTCGAGCCGCGGATGGCGCGGGCCATGAGATTGCGGCGCAGCAGCCCCGGCCAGCGTTTGGGCACCCGCATGGCCGACGCGAGGCCGGCGCGCCGCCGGTAGATGCCCGCCAGTACGTCCTGGTCGGTGGAGTCGAGCTCGGGTGTCGCATACAGCACTGGTCGCCTTCCGATGTCCTGATGTCTCTAATCTTAGGACAAAATTAGAGTTATGGCTCTAAAATAGAGACATCGAGACATGGCGACCTGCGGAAATGTGGAGCGGTCAGGTTCGCTGCGAGGGGTGGGGACGGTTGTGGATGGTTTGCCGGACCGCCGACGGCCACGCCGCCGATGCTCCTAGCGGGCCCAGAGTTGCGGAAATCGAGGCTCGGACCGATGGGAGGCGGCGAAATGGACCGGGAGGGATGGGGATAGGCGGAGCTGTGGGTGGATCGTGTTGTCGGCCAACGCCCTTGGTTAAAGGGCGAAATGGGCGCACACTTTTAGTGGCAGCAGTTCGCGGCGGGATGGGAGGCCGATGATCGGAAATCGCTGCGGTACAACCCTGTAGGTGGGGACCGTGCTGCGAGGACATCGAGAGGGACTGTGCTCGAACAGGTTCGGTGGTTGGTGATGCGGGGCCACCGTAGTTGGGTGGCGGGCGGATGGGCGAGTTCTCCGTCAGGCGTTGGCGAGTTTGTACTCGAGCACATCGCGCGGTTCACCGGCACCGAAGTAGCGTTCCTCGTAGCCGGTCCAGGCGAAGCCGATGCGGCGATAGAGGTTATATGCCGACTGGTTGGTCGGGCGGACGGTGATGCGCACACTGCGCATCGCGCGCTGCCTGCATAGGTTGATCGCCTCTTGGAGCAGGGTCGAACCGTAACCGCGACCGCAACTGCGCTCGCTGACCGCGAGGCTGAGCAGCCAGCCGCGTCGATCCGGAGTGAGCGCGACCAGGACATGGCCGAGGACGATGCCGTCGACCTCCACGATCAGCCAGTTGGCGCCGTGCAGGTCGAAGAGCTGGCGCAAAACGAAGTACGGGTAGGCCTGGTCGCCGAAGCGCTCGGCCTCGATCGCGGCGACATCGACGAGATCGGAAAGCTCGGCACTCCGATACACGGGCGACGGTGACGCCGTCGCGCTGCCCACTGTGCTCCCTTGCGCGGTAACACGAGTCATAAAACACAGCGTAAGCGTTTGCTCGGTCGGTCGAGGCGAACCCGGTGTGCACGATCCGGATCGAGATCGTTCAAGCGGAGTCATGCGGTCCCGCTGAGCAGTTCGGTGAACGGTGTACCCGAATCGGCCCTGCTGTCCGCGTTGCCCGCGCTTCACCGGCGGTTTGCCTGCGTAGTGGTCGTTTTCAGGCGGTACCGCCGTCGATCCGAATGTGTTCGGCCGTCACGGCTTCGGCGTCGTCGCTTACCAGCAAGGCCACCGCCTGAGTGATCTCGGTTGAAGCTTTGATTCGATCTAGGAAATTCGTTCCCATAACGTAACTCGGTTGGTGCTCGGCCTTTTCCGCGCTGTCCGCCTTCGGATCGGCCGTGCCCGGGCTGACCGCGTTGACCGCGATGCGCCGGGGCGCGAAATCCGTGGCAAGCGCGCGGGTGAACTCCGCGATGGCACCGACCGCGGCGTTGTCGACCGCATTGCCGGGCGCAGTGGAACCTCCGACGGTGATGATGCGGCCACCGTCGGACAGGTGGGCCGCGGCAAGTTGGATGCCGTAGAAAACGGCCTTGGCCGGAACCGCGAAACCGAGGTCGAACTCCTCCTCGGAAATCTCCGCCAGCGGTGCCTCGAGCGCCGCCGCCGTGGTCTGCACCAGCACGTCCCAGTGCCCGCACTCGTCCAGCAGGGCTTGGACCAGTTCCTCGTATTCGGCTCGATCGCCGATATCGGCGGCGAGGGCCAGCGCCGACCCGCCCGCGTCGGTGATCTCCTTGACCGCGTCGGCGGCCGATTCCGGTGCGTGCGGATGCTGGATCACCACCTGCGCCCCCTGCTCGGCCAGTGTCTTGGCGATGGACTTGCCGATCCCGGTGTCGGCGCCGGTGATCAGGGCCGTCTTTCCGGTCAGCGGGCCGGTCTTGTTCATGGCCTTGCCTTTCCGTACGCGCCGCTGGTGCGCAGCAGAGCAAGTATGCATTCCGCATCGGCCCAAAATCGACCACTCCGCGACACCGTTCGGCCGGCTCGAGGCGATCGCGTGCCGCTGTCTCGCTGCGCATAGGGCTCCGGAAACGGGTCTGCCCCCTGCCGGTGAGGGCAGGGGGCAGACCGTTCGTCTCAACCACGAGTCGGGGTGACAGGATTTGAACCTGCGACCTCTTCGTCCCGAACGAAGCGCGCTACCAAGCTGCGCCACACCCCGTGAATCGAACCTGGACTACCTTACAACAAGGACGGTGTAGACGTTAAACCGCCAGGTCAGGGAGGTATTCCAGGGGGTGGTCAGGCGTCGTGCGGGCGGATGCTGGTGAAGATGCGCTTGGCGGTGTCGGCGTCGAGCGCGTGCGGGACGCCGGTGTCGGCGGCGATCACCATCACGAAGCTGCCGTTTTCGGTGGGGAAGGCGGCGGTGTAGACGGAGTACGCGGTGGCACAGCCGGGCTTGGCCTGGGTGACAGTGCCCTTGGTCTCCACGAACATGCCCTTTTGCGTCCCGTCCAGCGATTCGAGCGGGACGGGCGGGGCCGGGTGGGCGTCGGCGGAGGCGGTGTAGGCGAGTTTGGCTGTTCGGGTGCCGAGATCGGTTGCGGCGGTACCGGAATCAGCGTCCTTGGAGCCGGTCAGGAACGACGCGGTGCGGGTCGATCCGGGGCAGTAGCCCTTGCCGTCACTGGCGTAGCCCTTGCCCGCCACCGCGTTCGGCGGCTCACCGTACCCGCCGATGGCGGTCTCCGGCGCGATCGTCCAGCCCGGCGGCACGTCGTAGGCCGCGCCGCGATCGGGCGCGACCACGACCTGGTAACCGGGGACCACCGGATTCTCGTGGCGGCTCGAGCTGGTCGGGGTCGGCGGCGCGGTGGTGGTCTTCGACGGTGTCGGTTGCGCGCCCCCGCTGGTGGTGAGCGCGCTCACCATGGAGGGCGAATTGCGTTGCGAGTCGGCGTTGTTCGATCCGCGCTTGGCCAGCGTCACCGCGGTCACCGCGCCCGCGGCGACCAGCAGCACCACCAACCCGATCAGCAGTACGGCTTTTCCGCGTCCGCTCGGCGGCGGCCCGCTCGCGCCGTGGCCGGGCGGCAGCTGCTGTGGCGGCCCGCCGAACCCGCTCTGTGGCGCGTACGCGCCGGCCACCGGCTGACCGTACTGCGGCGCGGCATAGGTGGGCGCCGGGGCCGCAGACTGCCATTGCGGCGCGGGATCGGGCTGGCCTAGTCGAGTGGCGTTGGGATAGCCGAGCAGGGTCGGCGCGGCTTCGCCGGGCGCGTTGGGGCTCGGTTCCGGGGTGCCGAGGCTCGGCTGCCAGAGGCCGGCCGGCTCACCCGTACCGCGCGGCTGTGGCTGTGCCAGCAGGGTCGGGTCGGCCTGCCCTGGTGCCTGCCACTGTGCGGGCGCCTGACCGCCGGATACGGGCTGTGCCATGAGGGTTGGGTCGGATCGGCCAGCGGTAGGAGCCTGCCACTGCTGAGGCTGGCTGCTGCCGCCGGGCTGCCACTGTGCGTCGGGTGCGGAACCGCCACTGCTGGGCTGCCACTGCGAGTTCGGCCCTGGGGCTGACCCGCCCGGCTGCCACTGTGCGTTCGGTGCGGGAGTCTGCCACTGTGCGTTCGGTGCCGGAGCTGACCCGCCGTTACTCGGCTGCCACTGCGGGTTTGCCGCGGGAGCCGATCCCGGCTGCCACTGCGCGGGCTGGCCTTGTCCGCTGGGACTCGGCTGCCATTGGTAGTTCGGTTCCGACTGCCGCTGCACCGTGGGATCGGCCCCGGCGCCCGGCGCGTTCGCCCCCTGCTGCCACTGGACGGTCGGATCCGGCTGCCCGGTCCCGCCCGCCTGCGGCGGCCACGGCACCTGCTCGTGGAAACCCGAATCCCGCTTCCATGGCCGCGCGGGTGCGGCCTGCTCGCCGGTGTCGTCCGCCGACGCCGGGTCGAATTGGTCTGCGCCGTACGACTGTTGCTGATTGGGGTGCGCCGCACCGGGCTGGCCCAGGGCGGTCGGGTCGTTGCGCCGGTCGTCGAATCCACTCACAGTTGTCCCCTGCCTGACACACGTCTCGGCACGCGACCTTAGCGGGCGACGGCCTCCGAGGTGGACACGCCCTGGCCGCTATCGGCGGACGGCCGCTTCGGCGGCGCGGCGACCAGCGTCAACAGGGTCGCCTCCGGCCGGCAGCAGAAGCGGTACGGCGCCCACGGCGAGGTACCGACGCCCGCGGAGACGTGCAGCTGGGTGTGCTCGCCCCACTTGGACGCACCCTTGACCCGGGACCGGTCGATGCCGCAGTTGGTGACGAGTGCGCCGTATCCGGGCAGGCACAGTTGACCGCCGTGCGTGTGCCCGGCCATCACCAGGTTGTAGCCGTCCTCGGCGAAGCGATCGAGCACCCGCGGCTCGGGGGAGTGGGTGAGGCCGATGCGCAAGTCGGCCAATGGGTTCGGCGGGCCCGCGATGGTGTCGTAGCGGTCGCGGTGCAGGTGCGGGTCATCGACGCCCGCGGTGGCGATCCGGATGCCTGCGACCTCGAGGTCGCGGCGGATGTGCGTCAGATCGAGCCAGCCGCGCTCGGTGAAGGCCGCGCGCAGGTCCTTCCACGGCAGCGGGGCGCCGTAGACCCGCCGGTGGTCCTTCTTGAAGTACTTCATCGGGTTCTTCGGCACCGGCGCGAAGTAGTCGTTGCTCCCGAAAACGAAAAGCCCCGGGCGGGAAAGCAATCCGCCGAGGGCCTGGACTACCGCGGGTACCGACTTCTGGTGCGAGAGGTTGTCACCGGTGTTGATGACCAGGTCCGGCTCCAGCCGATCCAGTTCACGCAGCCACTGCTGCTTACGCTGCTGGCCGGGAGTCATGTGCAGATCACTGATGTGTAGCACCCGCAGCGACGACGATCCCGGCGCAAGGACCGGCATCGTGGCCTCCCGCAGAACGAAGGCGTTGCGTTCGACCAACGAGGCGTAGCCGATTCCGGCCACGGCCGCCCCGGCGGCTCCCAACGCGGTCGTGCGGACAGCAGAGGTCGAGATTACGGGCATTTGCCCAGCATAGGTGACCCCGTTGCGGAACGCCGAGTGTGTTTACGCACAAGGGCTTGCGTAAAGGCCATGGACCACCCCCTAAAACAGCGCCGCAATTCGTCGCAGCTGCGCAAATGTGGTGGGCGGGTTGCGAAGGACCGGCTACCGTGAGCCTCATGTCGGAACTCAAAGCGCAACTGCGGACGGACATGACCGCCGCGATGAAAGCCAAGGACACGCTGCGTCTTGCCACGTTGCGGATGCTGCTCGCCGCCATTCAGACGGCCGAGACCGCAGGCTCCGAGGCGCGCGAACTCTCCGATGCCGACGTGATCGTGGTGCTGCAGAAAGAGGCGAAGAAGCGCAGCGAGTCGGCCGAGATCTACACCCAGAACGGGCGTGGAGAACTGGCCGCCAACGAGCACGCCGAGGCGCGGATCATCGATGAATACCTGCCGACCCAGCTGAGCGAGGCGGAGGTCGCCGACGTCGCCGACACCGCGATCGCGCAGGTTGCCGAGGAACTCGGCGAGCGGCCGGGCATGCGCCAGATGGGCCAGGTCATGAAGGTCGCCACCGCGCTGGCGGAGGGCAAGGCCGATGGATCCCGGCTTTCGGCCGCAGTGAAATCCCGACTCTGACTAACGCACGCTACGCAAAGGGCCGCGAACCCAATAGGTTCGCGGCCCTTGTTGTCAGCGGGGGATGGGGATCGGAATCGGGATGGGCGGCAACAGCGGTGGCGGTGGCAGCCCCGGGATTCCCGGCGGGCCCGGTGGCGGTCCCGGCGGCGGCGCGGCCCGCTGGGTGCCGTCGCTGATGTAGAGCGTGATCACCGAACCGGGAATCGCCGACCCGTTCGGCGATGTCCCCATCACGGTGCCCTTGGCCTGGGCGCCCGGACCGGTCACCGGCGTCACCTGGAAGCCCGCACCGACCAGCGTCGCGGTCGCCTGGCCCTGGGTCTGCCCTGCCACGTCGGGCACCTGCGCGTTGTTCGACCCGCGGACGTATTTGTCGTCCAGCGGCGGCAGGCCAGGCGGCGGGAAGCGGTTGAGCACCGGCTTGATGGAGTTGAACCAGGTCCGCGCGGGTTCGTTACCGCCGAACAGGTTTCCGTCGCCGCAGTTGCGCAGCGGGAACGAGCAGATCTCGCCGGGCGTCGGGCTGTCGCCGTAGACGTAGGTGGCGGCGGCCAGCGAGTTGGTGAACCCGACGAAGGCCGACGAGCGGTGGCTCTCGGTGGTGCCGGTCTTGCCGGACAGCGGTGCGTTCCAGCCCGCTGACTGCGCGGCGCCCGCCGCGGTGCCGCTGACGTCGTCCTTGCTCATCGCGTTGGCCAGGGTGTTCGCCAGGCCGGGCTCGATGACCTGCTCGCAGGCCTGCTGGGTGAGCGGCACCTGCTTGCCCGACCGGTCGACGACCTCCTTGATCGGGTTCGGCGGGCACCATTTGCCGCCGGAGCCCAGGGTCGCGGCGACATTGGACAGCTCGAGCGGGTTGATCGCGACCGGGCCGAGGGTGAACGAACCGAGGTTCTGTTCCTTCATCATGTCGGCGAGGCTCTGGTTGCCGTGGCCCGAACTGCCCGCCTCGGTGTAGGAGCGCATGCCGAGCCGGACCGCCATGTCGACGGTCGGCGTGACGCCGACGGCCTGAATGAGCTTGACGAACGCGGTGTTCGGCGAGGTCGCCAGCGCCTCGGTCACCGACATCGGCGACTTGTACTTGCCCGCGTTCTCGACGCAGTAGGTGGCCGGCGGGCAGCCGCGCGCACCACCGTTACCCATCCCCTTGGCCTCGAACCGGGTCGGCACGTCGAGTTGGGCGTTGATGCCGAGGCCCTTCTCCATCGCCGCGGCGGTGGTGAAGATCTTGAAGATCGAGCCCGCGCCGTCGCCGACCATCGAATACGGCTGTGGCTGCACGGTTTCGTTCGCGTCCCGGTTCAGGCCGTAGGTGCGGCTGCTCGCCATCGCGAGCAGCGGATGCGAGTCCTGGCCCGGCGCGACGACGGACATCACCTGCGCGATGTTGTCGAGGTTCGGATTGGCCGCGTCGGTCACCGAGCGCTTCACCGAGTCCTGCACGGCCGGGTCGAGGGTCGTCTTGATCAGGTAGCCGCCCTTGTCGATCTGCTCGCGGCTGATGCCCGCGTTGGCCAGGTACTGAATGGCGTAGTCGCAGAAGAAGCCGCGATCGTTGGCGGCGATGCAGCCGCGCGGCAGGCCCTTCGGCTCGGGCAGCACGCCGAGCGGCTTGGTCTTGGCCTCGCGGAACTCGTCGGCCCGACTGGGGATGTTCTGGATCATCGTGTCCAGCACCGTGTTGCGCCGGGCCAGCACGCCCTCGGTGTTGGTGTAAGGGTTCAGCTTCGAGGAGCTCTGCACCATGCCCGCCAGCATCGCCGCCTGCGACACGTTCAGGTCGGAGGCGTCGACGCCGAAGTAGGTCTGCGCCGCGTCCTGGATGCCGTAGGAGGAGTTGCCGAACGGGACCAGGTTCAGATACCTGGTGAGGATCTCGTCCTTGGTCAGCTGCCGGTCCAGGGTGAGCGCCATCCGGATCTCCCGGATCTTGCGCGCGGGGGTCGTCTCGATGGCGGCCCGGCGTTCGGCGTCGGTCTTGGCGACGACGAGCAGCTGGAAGTTCTTCACATACTGCTGGTCGAGCGTCGACGCGCCCTGCTGGACCTCGCCACTGCTGGTGTTGGTCAGGAACGCGCGCAACGTGCCCTGCCAGTCCACACCCTCGTGTTCGGCGAAGCGCCGGTCCTCGATGGAGACGATCGCCAGCTTCATGTCGTTGGAGATCTTGTCGCTGGGAACCTCGAAGCGGCGTTGCTCGTAGAGCCAGGCGATCGGTGTTCCACTCGCGTCGACCATGGTCGAGACGGCGGGCGCGGTGCCCTCCACCAGTTCCGAGGACACGTTGTCGACGGCGTCGGCGGCTCGGTTCGAGACGAATCCGAAGCCACCTGCGAGCGGGAACATCAACCCGGCGACGAGCACGGCGGCCAGCGCGCAGCTGCCGGCCAGCCTCGCGAGCGTTTGTGTGATCGGCACGAACCCCAGCCTACGGGGTGGGGTCCGGGCGCTCTTCCGTGCGTTTACCCGAAGGCGATTCGCACGGGCGATTGGGCGTGTCGCGAGGGCGAGTCTGGCGTGTCGCGGGACGGCGCGCCGCGAATGTGCCGGACCTGCCGCCGCTCGCGGCATTTTGCAGGGACGGACGTACCAAAAATTCCGGGGCCGGTCTTGCGCTGGGCCATACCTTTACCTAGATTGAGAACCCAGTGTGATAGAGCTAACACTCAAAGTGGAATGTGGTGCAGAGCGCAGCGGGGTTTGGGTTGCTGCGACGCTGACACGCGATTCTGGAGCGCCGTTGACCCGGTGTTCGGACTGCAAAGGGGCACACCAAATGCACATGACAACCCCCATCGCTCGATTGGACGTGGAGCAGGCCGAAGCAAGGATTGCCTGGGTAGCCCAGGCCCGATGCAAGGAAGTGGATCCCGATCAGTTGTTCGTCCGCGGCGCTGCACAGCGCAAAGCCGCGACGATCTGCAGGCACTGCCCGGTGCTGATGCAGTGTGGTGCCGACGCCCTCGACAATCGAGTGGAGTTCGGTGTGTGGGGCGGTATGACCGAGCGGCAGCGTCGCGCGCTGCTCAAGCAGCATCCCGAGGTGACCTCCTGGGCCGATTTCTTCCAGGCCCAGCGCCAGCATCAGGTGGCAATGTAGCCCCGGTAGCCATTCGGAACTGAGCCTGCTGACGCGGGCTCAGTTCCGTTTAAAGCGCAATTACTTCCGTTTGCAATAGCCGATGCGTCTATGTATCAAGCAGATGCTCGGTTACCGGTCAGTTGATCACCGACCACTCGCAGCGCCTCCAGATCCGACACCTCGAACGGCAACGCGGTCACCGACACGATCGGTACCCGCGGATGCGCGCCGGTAAACCGGTGCAGCAGATGCTGTTCGCGCTTGTCGGTGGCGACCCGCCTGGCATGGATGCGCAGCACGGCCGCGGTGAGCGGATCGCCATCGGCCAACTGCTCGGCCGCGGTCAACGCGTGATCGCCGGACAGTGAGCTGAGCGCCGGATGCGTTCGGTTGAGGATCAATCCGGCCAACGGCATCCGCTCGGTGGAGAGCCGGTCGACGAAGAACGACGCCTCGCGCAACGCGTCCGGCTCCGCGGCGGCAACCACCAGGAAGTGGGTGCCCGGCTTGGACAGCATCGCGTAGGTGCGGTCCGCCCGATCCTGGAAGCCGCCGAACAGCGAATCCAGCGACTGCAGGAAGTTCGACGCATCCTTGAGCATCTGCCCGCCGACGATGGTGGAGACCCCGCGCACCGCAAGGCTCATCGCGCCGGTGACCAGCCGGGTGACGCCGCGACCCGGCGCCATGATCACCCGGATCATCCTGCCGTTCAAGAAGTTTCCGAGCCGCTTCGGTGCGTCGAGGAAGTCCAGCGCGTTGCGCGACGGCGGAGTGTCGACCACGATCAGGTCCCACTCCTTGCGCCCGGCCAGCTGACCGAGCTTCTCCATCGCCATGTACTCCTGCGTCCCGCCGAACGAGGAGGCGACGGTTTGATAGAAGGGGTTGGCGAAGATCTGCTCGGCCTTGTCCGGGCTGGTGTGCTCGAGCACCATGTCGTCGAAGGTGCGCCGCATGTTCAGCATCATCGCGTGCAACTCGCCCTTGGCTTCCGGGCCGAGCGGCACCCGCTGCGGGGTGTTGCCGAGATCGGCGACGCCGAGTGACTGGGCCAGCCGGCGGGCCGGGTCGATGGTGAGCACGACCACCTTTCGTCCCTGCTCCGCCGCGCGCAACGCGATCGCGGCCGCAGTGGTCGTCTTGCCGACCCCGCCGGAGCCGCAGCAGACCACCACCTTCGCGGTCCGATCATTGATGATGTCCGAAATATCCAGCGGCGCAGCCGTAATCGGCGTACTCATGACTATCGGACCCCTTGCGTACTGAGATGTTCGGCCAGTTCATAGAGGCCGCCGAGGTCCATGCCTTCCGGCAGGGCGGGCAGGTAGAGACGAGACACGTCGACCTTGGCGAGCTCGGCGGCGCTGTCGTCCTGCGCCTGCAAAGTAGCCGCGTGCTCGATGGTTTCGGTGATCAGGCCCTGGAAGTCGTTATCCGACAAGGTGATTCCCGCAGTAGCCAATCCGGCCCGGACGGCGTCGGTGTCGACGTCGCCCTGCGCGGCCTTGGCGCGCAGCTCGGACGGCAGCTGGCCCTCGGTGGCCCGGTTCACGATCACCGTGCCGATGCGCAGATCCGCCGCTTTCAATTCCGCGACGGCGTCGGCGGTCTCCTGTACCGGCAGCGCCTCGAGCAGGGTGACCAGATGGATCATCGTCTGGTCCGAGTGCAGCAGCTTGGACACGCCCTCGGCCTGCGAGGCGATCGGCCCGCCCTTGGCCACCTCCAGCATGGCCTGGGTGACGTCGAGGAAGCCGGCGATCCGGCCGGTCGGCGGAGCGTCCACCACGATCTCGTCGTAGACCCGCTTGCCCGACTTGTCCACCCGGACCGCGGTCTCCTTGATCTTGCCGGTCAGGATGACGTCACGCAGACCAGGCGCGATGGTGGTGACGAACTCGATGGCGCCCATCCGGCGCATCGCCCGGCCCGCGAAGCCGAGGTTGTAGAACATGTCCAGGTATTCGAGGAACGCGTGCTCGATGTCGAGCGCGAGCGCGACCACCTCGCCGCCACCGTCGGCGGTGGCGATCCTGGTCTCGGTGGGCGGCAGCGGCGGCAGGTCGAACAGCTGCGCAATGGACTGCCTGCTCTCCACCTCCACCAACAGCACCCGGCGCCCGCCCGCGGCCAACGCCAAGGCGAGGGCCGCGGCCACCGTGGACTTGCCCGTGCCGCCCTTCCCGGAGACATAGTGCAAGCGGGCCTTTTCCGCGCGCTTCGGCCACCCTGTTTCCAGTCCCGGCTCCGCCGAAAGAGGCACTGCTGTTGGTACTCCCACGCTCGCGAGCCTATAACCCGTTCTGAGATCCCGCCCGAGGGATCCGCCTAGTGCCTGGTCCAGGGCGTGTGTCTGTACCAGACAGCAGCCCGGTTGCGCCCTGGGCAACACGAGAGGTTCGCCCTGTGCCGCCGGTGAATCCGACGGCGGTGTGCAGGTTCCGAGCGGCGCGAGATCTACTGCGAATCAGACAGCGTCGCGAACATGCGGTGCCGCAGCGTCACCTATTCCACACCGCTACGCTCAGCGGCATGAGTGAAGCGACCGTATGGGAGTACGCGACCGTGCCGCTGTTGACGCACGCGACCAAGCAGATTCTCGATCAGTGGGGCGCCGACGGTTGGGAACTGGTTTCCGTGCTGCCGGGGCCGACCGGCGAGCAGCACGTCGCCTACCTCAAGCGCCCGAAGTAAGGAGTAAGGGGATGACTTCAGTGACTGAGTGGGAGAACAACCTAGCCAAGCTCGGCGTGACGCTGCCTCCGGTCGTGGCGCCCGTGGCTGCCTACATCCCGGCGATCCGCACCGGTTCGCTGGTCTACACCTCCGGTCAGCTGCCGATGGCGGATGGTCAGCTGACGGTGGCGGGCAAGGTCGGCGCCGAGGTGAGCACCGAGCAGGCGAAGGAAGCCGCGCAGCTGTGCGCGCTCAACGCGCTGGCCGCGGTGCACGATCTGGTCGGGCTCGACGCCGTGGTGCGCGTCGTGAAGGTGGTCGGATTCGTCGCTTCCGCACCGGGATACAACGATCAGCCGATCGTGATCAACGGCGCGTCGGAATTCCTCGGCGAGGTCTTCGGTGACGCGGGCGTGCATGCGCGTTCCGCGGTGGGCGTGTCGGAATTGCCGAAGAACACCCCGGTCGAAGTTGAGATCATCGTCGAGGTGCGTTAACACATAAGTCCCGGACTGGGATTCGATCGACTGGGGTACATCGATGACGCTGACTCATCCCGCGTACGGACAACTACGGCAGGTCACCCCGACGGCGGCGGTGCTGCTGGCGGACAACCCGGGCCAGATGACGCTGCAGGGCACCAACACCTGGATCCTGCGCGCACCGGGCCGATCGGATTGTGTGGTGGTCGATCCCGGTCCGAAGGACAAGGCGCACGGCGCCAAGATCGCCGAGGTCACCGGGGGCGATATCGCGCTCACGCTGATCACCCATCGGCATCACGATCACACCGGTGGCATTGATCACCTCGTCAAGCTGACCGGAACTCCGGTGCGCGCCAAGGAAACCGAGTTCCTGCGCGGTTCGGACGCACCGCTGGTCGACGGCGAGGTGATCGAGGCCGCCGGGTTGCGGATCACCGTGGTTGCCACGCCGGGGCACACCGGTGATTCGACGAGTTTCCTGCTCGACGACGCGGTGCTGACCGGCGACACGATTCTCGGCAGCGGCACCACCGTGCTCGATGCGAGCGACGGCACCCTGGCCGACTATCTGGCCTCGCTGGACCGGCTGGTCGAGATCGGGGCGGGCAAGGCACTGCTGCCCGCGCACGGCCCGGACCATCCCGATCTGGCGCCGGTGGCCCGGTACTACATCACGCATCGGCAGGAACGCCTCGATCAGGTGCGCGAGGCCCTGCGGGTGCTCGGCCCGAACGCGGGCGCGATGGCGGTGGTCCGGCGTGTTTACGCCGATGTCGACAAACGACTGTGGCTGGCCGCACGCAGTTCGGTGCAGGCGCAGCTGGAATACCTGCGCGCCGAGGGCTAGCCCGGACTTGCTCCGAACACGACAACACGCTGGGTTCTAGGAGCTAGGAACCCAGCGTGTTGTTCGGTCAGGTCGGTAGCGGGTCAGCGCGCGCGGCGGGCCAGCCGCTCCGAGTCGGAGATGAGCACGCTCTTGCCCTCCAGTCGCAGCCAACCGCGGTGCGCGAAGTCGGCAAGCGCCTTGTTCACGGTCTCGCGGGAGGCGCCGACCAGCTGGGCGATCTCCTCCTGGGTCAGGTCGTGGGTGACCCGCAGCGCACCGGCCTCCTGGGTGCCGAACCGCTGTGCGAGCTGCAGCAGCGCCTTGGCGACCCGGCCGGGGACGTCGGTGAAGATGAGGTCGGCCAGGTTGTTGTTGGTACGACGCAGGCGACGGGCGAGCACGCGGAGCAATTGCTCGGCGATCTCGGGTCGCTGATCGATCCAGGACTTCAGCGCGTCCCGGTCCATGGTGACGGCGCGGACCTCGGTCACCGTGGTCGCGGTGGAGGTGCGCGGGCCCGGATCGAAGATCGACAGCTCGCCGAACATGTCCGACGGGCCCATGATGGTCAACAGGTTCTCCCGGCCGTCCGGTGATCTGCGGCCGATCTTCACCTTGCCCGAGGTGATGATGTAGAGCCGATCTCCTGGCTCACCCTCGTTGAAGATGACATGGCCGCGCGGAAAATCCACCGGCTGCAATTGCTTGGCGAGGGCGGCCACCGCAGTGGGCTCGACGCCCTGGAAGATGCCTGCTCTGGCGAGGGCCTCGTCCACTTATGTGCTCCTTATGGGAAATGGCTCTGTACTGGACCGAAAGCGACTCGGCCAACAGCGCAGTCTACGCGGCATGATGACAGCGTAGTGACAGACACCACGTAACGTGTGGATTGCGTGGCGCAGCGAAGAACCGTACCAGTTTCTGATCTTGGCATTCGCGGGCACCCGGGTGGTTGCCCCAGCTCCAGCCGCCAGGTCTGTCGCCGCGCGCGTCAGCTCGCCCGTGCCACATCCAGCTCTTCGCCGCGGGCGCGGCGCTTACGCATCCGGGCTACGGCGGCGGGCAGGCCGAGCCTCGTCAGCTCTTTCACTTCTGCGTTGCTTGCTTTGTCCAGGTACTGCTGAACCTCTTCGTCGGGTTCGAGAAGTTTGCGGAGCCGGTTCTCGACCCGCTCCATACCCAGTGCGAACAGCATCAACAGCACTGGGAAGAGCACCACAGCGAGTCCTTGCATACGGAGGAGTAAACACGGTCTAGGTCTCAGATGGAACACGGCAACCGAACTGGACGGGCAACGTTCGCCGATGGTTCCGTATGGTGGACAGGTGCGTGTCACCCCCTCCACAGCCGCCGGGAACGGGCGTGCGTCCGCCCCCGAGGCGACCGATGCGCAACCCGGCCCGGTCGCCGCTCCGAAACGGAAATCCCGCGCGCGACAGGCGGAAACTCAGCTCGGACTAGTCCGCCGGGCGCGCCGGATGAATCGGACATTGGCCGACGCTTTCCCGGACGCGCATTGTGAGCTGGACTTCACGAATCCACTTGAATTGGCGGTCGCGACAATACTTTCCGCGCAGTCCACCGATGTGCGGGTGAATCTCACCACCCCCGCCCTGTTCGCCAAGTACCCGGACGCGCGCGCCTACGCCGAGGCCAACCGTGCCGAGCTGGAGGAATACATCCACTCGACCGGTTTCTTCCGCAACAAGGCCAGCTCGCTGATCGGCCTCGGTCAGGCGCTGCTCGAGCACCACGACGGTGAATTGCCTCACACCATGGACGAACTGGTGAAGTTGCCCGGGATCGGCCGCAAGACCGCCAACGTCATTCTCGGCAACGCGTTCGGCGTGCCCGGCATCACCGTCGACACCCATTTCGGCCGCCTGGTGCGGCGCTGGGGCTGGACCACCGAGGAAGACCCGGTGAAGGTCGAGCACATCATCGGCGAGCTCATCGAGCGCAAAGACTGGACGATGCTGTCGCACCGGGTGATCTTCCACGGCCGCCGGGTGTGCCATGCCAAGAAGCCGGCCTGCGGGGTGTGCGTGCTGGCCAAGGACTGCCCGTCGTTCGGGGCCGGGCCCACCGACCCGGACACCGCCGCCGAGCTGGTGAAGGGTCCGGAGCGGGAGCACCTGCTCGAGCTGGTGGGCCGGTGAGACAATTCCCGGTCGCCTGGCGATGGGCGCTGGCGGGATTGATCGCTGTGGTCGCACTGGCGGCCGCTCTGTGGCCACGAGGACGGGACACCGACAGCACGGCGGACAACGGGCAGCAGGCGCGCCCGAGCGCCGGGATATCCGAGCAGCAACGCGGCGCGGCGAACCTCGCGGCCTGCCCGCGACCCGCCCCCGGCACCGCCGGTGCGGGCCCGCTGGCCGGCATCCCGGTCAGCTGCCTGGCCGACGGTGGCGCGGTCGACCTGGCCGCCGCACTCGCGGGTAAGCCTGCGCTGCTGAACCTCTGGGCCTACTGGTGCGGACCGTGTGCGCAAGAATTGCCGTATTTGCAGCAGTTCGCCCAACGCGCCGGAAACGCGATTACCGTGCTGACCGTGCACAGCGACCCCGATGAGGCCAAGGCGATTTCACGACTGACCGGACTGAACGTGAAACTCCCCGGCGTGCTCGACGCCGGCGCGCGCGTGCGCACGGCCGTCGGCGCGCCCGCCGTGCTGCCGATCTCGGTGCTGCTGCGGCCCGACGGTTCGGTCGCGCGGGTCGAGGTCCGCGCGTTCACCGGGGTGGACGACATCGCGAGCACCGTCGCGCAGGAGCTCGGGGTGGCCGCATGACCATCCCTGTGCCGCAAGACATTCCGAAGTGGCTGAGCAAGGCCATCGAGCCTGCGACGGACACCTCGGACACCCTCACGATCGCACGCACGCTGCGTCGCGCCATGTCCATCACGTCGACGCCGCGGCAGGCGGCGGTGCTGGTGCTGTTCGGTGGCGCACCGGAGGCCGACACCGACGGGCTCGGCGGCCTGCCCGCCGATGCGGAGGTGCTGCTCACCCAGCGCGCCGCCACCTTGCGGCAGCATCGCGGCCAGATCGCGTTCCCCGGCGGCGCGGTGGACCCGGGTGACACCGGGCCGATCGATACCGCGTTGCGTGAGGCGTGCGAGGAGACGGGGCTGGACCGGGCCGGCGTGGAACCCCTTGCGGTGCTGCCGAAGTTGTTCGTGCCGCCGTCACGTTTCGATGTGACGCCGGTGATCGCCTACTGGCGTACTCCCGGCGACGTCGGGGTGGTGGACGAGAGCGAGACCGAACGGGTGGTGCGCGTGCCGCTGGCCGACCTGCTCGATCCGGCGAACCGCTTCCTGGTCCGCAGCAGCCTCGGCTACCAGAGCCCCGCGTTCCAGGTGGACGGCATGCTGGTCTGGGGTCTGACCGGCGGCATCCTCGCAGGCATCTTCAAAGCCGCAGGGTGGGAACCGGATTGGAACCACCGGGATGTGCGTGACCTAGAGGCCGCCCTTGCCGACGTGGGAATGACCTTATGAGTACCTCGGCCTGGCTCGATATCGCGGTGGTGCTGCTCGCGCTGCTGGCCGCCTCCTCGGGGTGGCGGCAGGGCGCGGTCGCGTCCGCCCTCGCGTTCCTCGGCGTCGTCCTCGGTGCGGTCGCGGGCATCCTGATCGCGCCGCACATCTTGATCCATGTCGACGAGGGCCGGACCAGGGTGCTCACCGGCGTGCTGCTGATCGTGCTGCTGGTGATCGTCGGCGAGGTCGCGGGCATGGTGCTCGGCCGCGCCGCACGCGGCGGCATGCGACATCCGTTCACCCGCAGTGTGGACAGCGTGGTCGGCGCGGTGCTGCAGGCGGTGGCGGTGCTGGTCACCGCGTGGCTGCTCGCGTTGCCGCTGGCCACCTCGTCGCAGCCGTCGATCGCCACCGCGATCAACGGTTCCCGGGTGCTCACCGACGTCAACGATGTCGCGCCGAACTGGTTGCGCCGCTTGCCCAACGAGTTCTCCAAGCTGCTCAACACCTCCGGCCTGCCGGACGTGATCGGCCCGTTCGGCCGCGCCCCCATCGCGGCCGTCGAACCGCCGGACCCGAGCGTGCTGTCCAGCCCGGTCGCCGCGTCGCTGCAGGGCAGCGTGCTGCGCATCCGCGGCGTCGCACCGAGTTGCCAACGCGCGCTGGAGGGTTCGGGTTTCGTGATCGCGCCCGAACGCATCATGACCAACGCGCACGTGGTCGCGGGCACCACCAGCGTGCAGGTGGACACCGTGCGCGGCCCGCTGGACGCGAGCGTGGTGCTGTTCGACCCGTCCAAGGACGTCGCGGTGCTCGCGGTACCCGGGCTCACCGCCCCGGTGGTGCCGCAGGCGCCGACCGCCGCGCGGCCCGGCGACAGCGCCATCGTGCTCGGCTACCCCGGCGGTGGCCCGTACACGGCCAGCGCGGCCCGCGTCCGGGAGACGCTGGACCTCACCGGTCCGACGATCTACCGCGACGGCACGGTGGAGCGCGAGGTCTACACCGTCCGCGGCCGCGTCCGCGCGGGCAATTCCGGTGGGCCACTGGTGGATACCGACGGCGAGGTACTCGGCGTGGTCTTCGGCGCCGCCGTAACCGACGACGACACCGGCTACGTCCTCACCTTGTCCGAGGTCCGAGCGCAACTCGACGCCGCATCCGGCTCCACCGTCCCGGTAGGCACCGGCGCCTGCGTCCTGAGCTGACCCCCACCGACCGAAGGCGCCCTTCAGCCCGCCAGACAGGCCGAAGGGCGCCTTCGGTCGGGGTTAGGCCAGGAGTTTGGCCAGTTCGGCGGTGACTAGATCTGGGTTCTCCTGATGGGCATAGTGGCCCGCAGCGGGAATGGTGGCTAGGCGGCGGTCCGGCGAAAGGTGCTGGCCGCGGCGGAAGGTGCTGGTGAGTACGTAGGGGTCGAGGTCGCCGCGCATCGCGAGGACCGGGATGCGGATCGGTTCGCGCATGGTGGCCATGAAGCGGCGGCCGTCCGGGCGCCACTGGCTGCGGAAGGCCCAGCGCTGATATTCCAGCGCACAGTGCGCGGCGCCGGGAATCTGGATGGCCGAACGCATCCGGCGCGCGGTGTCGACGAATTCGGTGGTGCCGGACCAGGATCCGCTCACCCGCTGGCGCAGCAGCCGCTCGACCTCGAACCCGTCGGCGGTGGTCAGCAGCCGCTCGCCGTAGCGGGGCAACTGGTAGCGCAGGAAGTTGGGCAGCCAGGTGGCGCGCTGGTGCCGGTTGCGCAGCACCGCGCTCTTGAGTGCCGCCGGATGCGGTGAGCTCACCACCGCGATGGAACGGACCAGCCGAGGATGCAGCACCGCGGTCGCCCAGCACACCAGGCCACCATCGGCATGCCCGACGAGGGTCGCGTCGGTGTAGCCGAGCGCGCGGATGAGCCCGGCGATATCGCCGGCCAGGGTCCAGCCGTCGTAGCCGCGCGGCGGTTTGTCAGTGTCGCCGTACCCGCGCAGGTCGACGGCCACCGCGCGATAGCCGAGCTCGGCGAGTCCGGTCAGCTGATGCCGCCAGGACCACCAGAAGTCGGCGAAACCGTGCAGCAGCACCACCAGCGGTGCGTCGGTGCGCTCGGGGGCGGCATCGACCACATGGAATCGAATGCCGTTGGCATGAACGTCCCGATGCGCCCACGGTCCGTCGAAACGGACGCTGGACGGATCCGGAATATGGTGCGACGACACGCCGAGGCAGCCTAGTAGTTCGGGGTATCCGCGCGCGAGCGAGCGGCTACGAAGCGGGTTTTTCCAGCGAGCGAGGCTCGTCGTGGGCGGCAGCGCCGAGTCCGTGCGGCAGCACCGCGCGGGCCTGCTTGAGCGAGTCGATCGTCTTCTCCGGCGCCCGCAGCTTCTTCACCCGCAGATAGCCGAGGTAGGCGAGCACCGCGGCCGCGACGATCATCGACGCGAACACGATCAGGAACGCCAACCAGCGGGCCAGCCACACGTCGAGCAGCTCGCCGACGAAGAAGAAAAAGAAGAAGGTGCTGAACAGCAGGACGGTCAGCGCGAGGATGAAGTAGACGCTGCCCTGCAGGCCCTTCTTGATCTCGCCGGTCACCTCGGCCTTGGCCAGCGCCACCTCGGCCCGGACCAGGGTCGACATCTGTTCGGTGGCGTCGCGCACCAGCGTGCCGAAGCTGGCGCTACCGCTGGGATTGGCGTCGGACAGGGGAATGGAGGTCACCGTACGACCGCGCTGTGCGTCGTTCCCGTTTCCGCCGTTTGTGACACTCACTTGGTAGACCCTTCTCCCTGTCCAGGCACTGCTTCGACTCCGTTCGATCTGCGGCGTTCCCGGGGCCCTTCGTGGTCACGCAAGCTACCGCCTCCGGGCCCGTCGCTCACGCCGCGTCCTCTTCTGGTTGTAGCGCACGCGCGTCCCGCCGCGCCTGGTGGACACGCCCACGTCGCAACAGTAGCGCCGAACCGGCGAGCGACGCCGCCATTGATGTGACCAACACAGCGGCCTTCGCCAATTCGACTGCGGAGCCGTCTCCGATGTCGGCCAGCGCGAGTTCTGCCACCAGAAGGCTAACGGTGAACCCGATCGCGCCGAGCACCGACAGGGCGAACATGTCGCGATAGCCGAGTCCGGCGGGCCGCTTCGCCACCCCGAACCGGATTGCGAGCCAGCTGATCCCGAAGATTCCGGCGGTCTTGCCGAGCAGTAACCCGAGAATGATGGCCAGCGCCAGCCTGTCGCTGAACAGTGCGCCGAATACCTTGCCGTCCAACGGAACTCCGGAGGCGAACAATGCGAACAGCGGCACGCACAGCCCGGCCGAGATCGGCTGGATCAGGTGCTCCAGCCGGGTGGCGGGCGCCTCCGCCTCGCCGGGGTCGGTCCGCACTCGGGTGAGCAGGCCGAGCGCGACACCGGCCAGCGTCGGGTGGATGCCCGCCTCGTGCAGCGCGTACCAGGACACCAACGCCAGCGGGAGATAGAGCCACGGCGTGCTGATCCGCCGGTGCTGAGCCAGCGCCCACCCCGCGAAGCAGGCCGCGGCGGCCAGCAGCCACAGCAGCGCCAGCGTCGAGGTGAACAGCACGGCGATCAGAATGATGGCCATCAGGTCGTCGACCACGGCGAGGCTGAGCAGGAACACCCGCGCGCTCGCCGGGATGCGCGATCCGGTCATGGCCAGCACGGCCAGCGCGAACGCGATATCGGTCGCCACCGGAATGGCCCAGCCGCGATCCATCCCCGGCACGCCCAAGCCGACCACCAGGGCGATCAATGCCGGGGTGACCACGCCGCCGAGCGCGGCGATGATCGGCAGCGCGGCCCGTTTCGGGTCGGCCAGTTCACCGACGACGAGTTCGCGTTTGAGCTCCAGCCCGGCGACGAAGAAGAAGATGGCGAGCAGGCCGTCCGCGGTCCACTCGGCCAGCGTGAGATCCAGGTGCAGCGGCGCGATGGCGAGCGTCGTCTGCGTCATCGTCAGGTAGCTGTCGCCCCATGGCGAGTTCACCCACAGCAATGCGACGGCCGCCGCGATGAGAAGGATTGCACCGCCGACTGTTTCGGTCCGGAGATAGCGGGACAGTTCCGAGCGCACTTGCGTGATCACGGGGAACCTTTCGGCAGGGTCGGTCAACGCTGCGACCACGCCGTCCACCGATTCGGCTGTCAGGTACGTGACCGCATGCCGACCAGACTTCCCGGCACACCTTACGCAATCCTAACGGGTAGGGCCGGTGACGAATCACGCCACCGGCCCTAAACTGCCTCGCCCTATCGGTAGGGCTTACGCCTTGGTTGCCCGAATCGCCTCGAAGACGTTGGGGTCGACCAGCGTCGAGGTATCGCCGAGTTCCCGGCCCTCGGCGACGTCGCGCAGCAACCTGCGCATGATCTTGCCGCTGCGGGTCTTGGGCAGCTCGGGCACCACGTGGATCTCCCGCGGCCGCGCGATCGGGCTGATCTCGCGCGACACCTCCGCCTTCAACTCATCCACCAGCGCCGCGCCGGTGTCCTTGGCCTCGGCGGTCAGGATGACGAACGCGACGATGCCCTGACCGGTGGTCTCGTCACTGGCCCCGACCACCGCGGCCTCCGCGACACCGGAGTGCCCGACCAGCGCCGACTCCACCTCGGCGGTGGAGATCCGGTGGCCGGACACGTTCATCACGTCGTCGACCCGGCCGAGCACCCAGAGGTCGCCGTCGCCGTCGAGCTTGGCGCCGTCGCCGGCGAAGTACCAGCCCTGCTCGGCGTAGCGCTCCCAGTAGGTGGCCCGGTAGCGCTCCATGTCGCCCCAGATGCCGCGCAGCATCGACGGCCACGGCTGGTCGAGCACGAGGTAGCCGTTGGCCTCGGTCTCGCCGCGCTGCACCGGCTTGCCCTCTTCGTCGACGACCAGCGCCGAGATGCCGGGCAGCGCGGCCATCGCCGCACCGGGCTTGGTCGCGGTGACGCCGGGCAGCGGCGAGATCATGATCGAGCCGGTCTCGGTCTGCCACCAGGTGTCCACGATGGGTGCGGTGCCCGCGCCGATCACGTCGCGGTACCAGCGCCAGGCTTCCGGGTTGATCGGCTCGCCGACCGACCCGAGCAGCCGGAGGCTGGACAGGTCGTGCGCGGCGGGGATCTCGCGGCCCCACTTCATGAACGTGCGCACCAGCGTCGGCGCTGTGTAATAGATGCTGACGCCGTACTTTTCGACGATCTGCCAGTGCCGGTGCTCGTCCGGGAAGTTCGGCGTGCCCTCGTAGACCACCTGGGTGGCGCGGTTCGACAGCGGCCCGTACACGATGTAGCTGTGCCCGGTGACCCAGCCGATGTCGGCGGTGCACCAGTAAACGTCCTGTCCCGCTTTGTGATCGAAGACGTTGTGGTGGGTGTAGGACGTCTGGGTGAGGTAGCCGCCGGAGGTGTGCAGGATGCCCTTGGGCTTCCCGGTGGTGCCGGAGGTGTAGAGGATGAACAGCGGATGCTCGGCATCGAACGGCTGCGCCTCGTGCTCGGGGGACGCCTGCGCGACCGTCTCGTGCCACCACACGTCGCGCTCGTCGGTCCACGGCACTTCGATCTCGGTGCGGCGCACCACGAGTACATGCTCGACGCTGTGCGGCACATCGCCGTTCGCGAACAACGCCTCGTCCACCGCCTCCTTGAGCGGGGCGGACTTGCCGCGACGCCACTGCCCGTCGGTGGTGATGATCAGCCGGGCGCTCGCGTCGTCGACACGCTGGCGCAGCGCGGTCGGCGAGAAGCCCGCGAACACCACCGAGTGAGTGAGGCCGAGCCGCGCGCACGCCAGCATCGACACGATGGCCTCGGGCACCATCGGCATGTAGATGGCGACGCGATCGCCCGCTTCGAGACCGAGCTCGGTGAAGTAGTTCGCGGCCCGGCTGACTTCGTCGAGCAACTCGCGATAGGTGACCGCACGCGAATCGCCCGGCTCACCCTCCCAGTGGATGGCGACCTGGTCGCCGTGCCCATCCAGCACGTGCCGGTCTACGCAGTTGTAGGCGACATTGAGCTTGCCGTCGGCGAACCACTTCGCCACCGGCGCGTCGGTCCAGTCCAGCACCTGGGTCCACGGCTGATGCCAGTGCAACCGGCTCGCCTGCTCGGCCCAGAACGCGTCACGATCGGCCGACGCCTGCTCGTAGAGCGCGGCATCGGCGTTCGCCGCGGCCGCGAACTCCGCGCTCGGCGGGTACGAGTCCCTGTGGTCGGCGGTTTCGGTCATCTCGTATCTTCTTTCCACGTAGCCTGAGCCCACGATTCAAACGCAGCAAGTTCGACAGTAATCAACTGTGACCTACGCCGCGTCCGGTGTTTCCACCGGGTTTCGGTCCAGTCACGCCGTCGCGTAATCCGCAACGGCGTGGCCGGTCCCAGGAGACACCGGACGGTCTCTATGGAGGCAATGTTCCGGCCGATAGGCCATTTTCGCGCGATGTTTTCCGTGTTTCGGCCATGTTGCCGGATTGGTAACAAGTGGAACGAACCTTTGTCAATCCGATGACAAGGCTCGTTCTTGTGGATAATCTGCGAGGCACCCAAGGCGGTTTGTGCCGGCATGCGCCTGGTGACCTCATGCGCGTGCCAAGGATTCCGCCCTTCTCGAAATCGGGAGAACGCGTTGAGATTCAACAGAGCAATGGCGCTGACTGCGGCAGCCCTGCTGGCTACGAGCCTCGGACTGTCCGCATGTTCGTCGGACGACAGTGCCGACGCGAGCATCGTCACCACGAACGGTGGTGAGCCGCAGAACCCGTTGGTGCCGACCAATACCAACGAGAACATGGGCGGCCGCGTCGTCGACCGATTGTTCGCAGGCCTGAAGTACTACGACGCCGACGGCGTCGCGCACGACGAGCTGGCGCAGAAGATCGAGACGACCGATCGCAAGAACTACAAGATCACCATCAAGCCGGACTGGAAGTTCTCCGACGGCACGACGGTGACCGCGAAGTCGTTCGTCGACGCCTGGAACTACGGCGCCCTCGGCACCAACGCTCAGTTGCAGAGCTACGTGTTCTCTCCGATCGTCGGGTTCGACGAGGTGTCGGCGAAGAATCCGACGGCACAGACCATGTCGGGCCTGAAGGTGGTCGACGACAAGACCTTCACCGTCGCGCTCAAGTCGCCTTCCATCGACTTCGAGACCGAGCTCGGCTACGCGCCGTTCTACCCGCTGCCCGACGCCGCGTTCAAGGACATCAAGGCGTTCGGCGAGAACCCGATCGGCAACGGCCCGTACAAGTTCGCCAAGAACGGCGCCTGGCAGCACAACGTGCAGATCGACCTGGTGGCCAACCCGGATTACCACGGCGGTCGCGCGCCCAAGAACAAGGGCCTGCGGTTCGTGATGTACCAGTCCTATGACACGGCGTACGCCGATCTGATCGCGGGCAACCTGGACACCCTCGACACCATCCCGGACAGCGCGATCACCTCCTACGAGAAGGATCTCGGCGACCGGGCGATCACCAAGCCGACCGCGCAGAACCAGCACATCGGCATCCAGGCCAACGTCCCGCACTTCTCGGGCGACGAAGGCGTGCTGCGCCGCAAGGCCCTCTCGATGGCGATCAACCGAGAGCAGATCTGCGAGAACATCTTCCACAAGACCCGGCTGCCCGCGCGTGACTTCACCTCGGCCTCGCTGCCCGGTTTCAACGGCAACCTGCCCGGCTCGGAGTTCCTGAAGTACAACCCGGACGAGGCCAAGAAGCTGTGGGCCCAGGCCAACGCCATCTCCCCGTGGTCGGGTCGCTTCGAGATCGCCTACAACTCCGACGGTGGCCACCAGGCCTGGATCGAAGCCGTGGCCAACAGCATCAAGAACACCCTCGGCATCGAGTCCATCGGCGCCCCGTACCCGACCTTCAAGAACATCCGCGACGAGGTGAACGCCAAGACCATCGGTAAGGCGTTCCGCTACGGCTGGCAGGGCGACTACCCGACCATGCTGCAGTTCCTCACCTCGCAGTACTACAGCTACTCCGACACCAACAACGTCGACTGGAAGGTGCCGGAGTTCGACAAGCTGCTCGACGCCGCGCTGGCCGCGCCGACGCAGGACGAGTCCTACAAGATCATCGCGCAGGCACAGACGATGATGCTGCAGCAGATGGCCGACATCCCGGTGCTCGACTACATCGCGTCCGCCGGTCGTTCGGACAAGGTGAAGGCCGCGCCACTGGCCTGGAACGGCCTGTTCGCTTTCGAAAACATCGAGAAGTAGCCGCTGGTGAGCCGCGCCGCCCCGCGCGGCGCGGCTCATCACTGAACCCAGGAGGCGAAATGGCCTGGTATATCGTGCGGCGTCTGCTTCAAATGATCCCCGTGTTCCTCGGGGCGACGTTGCTCATCTATGCCCTGGTATTCCTCGTCCCCGGCGATCCGATTCACGCGCTCGCCGGCGACAAACCGATGACCCCCGCGGTGGAGGCCCAACTCCGCGCGCGGTACCACCTCGACCGGCCCTTCTTCATGCAGTATCTGCTGTACTTGAAGGGCATAGTCACCTTCGACTTCGGCACCGCCTTCTCCGGCAGGCCGGTGCGCGCGGAGTTGGCGCGCGCCTTCCCCATCACCATCAAGCTCGCCTCCATGGCGGTGGTCATCGAGGCGGTGTTCGGCGTGGTGTTCGGCCTGATCGCCGGCCTGCGCAAGGGCAAGCTGTTCGACTCGACCATGCTGGTCGTGAGCCTGATCGTGATCGCAGTGCCGATCTTCGTGGTCGGCTTCCTCGCGCAGTTCCTGCTCGGCGTGAAGTGGGGGATCGCGCCGGTGACCGTCACCGGCAAGGCGAGTTTCACCGAGTTGCTTGTCCCCGCGTTCGTGCTCGGGTCGCTGTCGTTCGCCTACGTGCTGCGGCTGACTCGGAACTCGGTGGCCGAGAACATGACCGCCGACTATGTACGCACCGCGACCGCGAAGGGGTTGAGCAGGCGCCGCGTGGTGACCGTGCACATCCTGCGCAACTCGATGATCCCGGTGATCACCTTCCTCGGCGCCGAACTCGGCTCGTTGATGGGCGGTGCCATCGTCACCGAAGGCATCTTCAACATTCCCGGCGTCGGCGGCACGCTGTACCAGGCGATCACCCGAGGCGAACCGCCGACGGTCGTCTCGTTCGTCACGGTTCTGATCATCATCTTCTTGGTCTCGAACCTGATCGTCGACCTGCTCTACGCCGCACTCGATCCGAGGATCCGCTATGCCTGACCTCGACAAAGGACAAGGAATCGACCTCGCGGAGAGCGCGGCCCGTGGTAGGCAGACCTACTTCGTCGCGCCGCCCGACGAGGTCGAGGTGCTCGCCACCGACATGGTCGTCGACCAGGGCTCGCCGAGCAGCATCTGGTACGACGCGTGGCGGCAGCTGCGGCGCAACCCGATCTTCATCGTCGCGGCACTGATGATCCTGTTCGTGCTCGTCGTGGTGATCTGGCCCGGCCTGTTCACCAGCCAGGACCCCCGGTACTGCAACGGCGACTTCAGCATGAACCCGCGCGGTGCCGGTCATCCGTTCGGTTTCGACAAGCAGGGTTGCGACATCTACGCCCGAACCGTTTACGGCGCAAGGGCTTCGGTGATGGCCGGAGTCGGCTCCACCATCGCCTTCGTGCTGATCGGCGGTGTGCTCGGCGCGCTGGCCGGCTTCTACGGCGGGTTCCTCGATTCGGTCGTTTCCCGTGTCGCCGAGATCTTCTACGCGATTCCGCTGATGCTGGCCGCGATCGTGATCATGCAGCTGCTCCATTCGCGGACCATCTGGACCGTGATCCTCATCCTCGCCGGGTTCACCTGGCCGCAGGCGGCCCGGATCGCGCGCAGCGCGGTGATCCAGGCGAAGAACAGTGATTACGTCACGGCGGCAAAGGCATTGGGCGTGTCCCGAATACGCACGCTGATCCGGCACGTGCTGCCGAACGCGGCGGGCCCGCTGATCGTGGTCACCACGATCTGGCTCGGTGTCTTCATCGTCACCGAGGCGACGTTGTCCTACCTCGGCGTCGGGTTGCCGCGCACCATCGTGTCGTGGGGCGCCGATATCGCCTCCGGGCAGAAGGAGATTCGCACCTCCGCGATCCTGTTCTATCCCTCGGCGGCCTTGGCGCTCACCGTGCTGAGCTTCATCATGCTGGGTGACGCCGTGCGCGATGCCCTCGACCCGAAGGCGAGGAAGCGATGAGTGAATTTCGCAGCGCACAGTCGCCACTGCTCGAAATCAAGGACCTGAACGTCTGTTTCACCTCGGACGGCAAGAAGATCCCCGCCGTCCGCGATGTGAACCTGTCGGTGTACCCGGGCCAGACCGTCGCGATCGTCGGCGAATCCGGCTCGGGCAAGTCGACGACGGCGCACGCGATCATCGACCTGCTGCCCGGTACCGGACAGGTGACCTCCGGGTCCATTCTGTTCGACGGCAAGGACCTCGCGAAGGCGTCCAAGAAGGATGTCGTCGCGGTTCGTGGCAGCGGGATCGGGCTGGTCCCGCAGGACCCGATGTCCAACCTGAACCCGGTGTGGAAGATCGGCTTCCAGATCCGGGAGACATTGGAGGCCAACGGGATCGCCAAGGGCAAGGCCGCCAAGCAGCGCGCCATCGAGCTGCTGCACGAGGCGGGCATGTCCGACGGCGAGCGGCGGGTGAACCAGTATCCGCACGAGTTCTCCGGCGGTATGCGGCAGCGCGCGCTCATCGCGATCGGCCTGGCCTGCCGCCCCAAGCTGCTGATCGCGGACGAGCCGACCTCGGCGCTCGACGTCACCGTGCAGCGGCAGATCCTCGATCACCTCGACGGCCTGACCAACGAGCTCGGCACCGCGGTCCTGTTGATCACGCACGATCTCGGCCTCGCCGCCGAACGCGCGGAGCACCTGGTCGTGATGTACCGCGGCCGCGTGGTGGAATCCGGTCCGGCGCTACAGATTCTGCGTGAACCGCAGCATCTGTACACCAAGCGGCTGGTGAACTCGGCGCCCTCGCTCGCGTCGCAGCGGCTGTCTTCGGTGAAGCAGCGCATCGAGATTCGCGAGCAGGCGGTGCACGTGGCCGAGCAGATCGCGGCCGCCGATACCGAGTTGGCCGACGCCCCGGACGACGTGGTGGTCGTCGACAACCTCACCAAGGCCTTCAAGATCCGCGGCAACGCGCCCTGGAAATCGTCGGACTTCATTGCGGTGCAGGATGTTTCGTTCCGGCTGCGGCGGGGCACCACCACCGCCATCGTCGGTGAATCGGGTTCGGGCAAATCGACTGTCGCGCAGATGATTCTCGGCCTGCTCGAGCCGACCTCGGGCAAGGTCGTGTTCGACGGCAAGGAAGTGGCGAAGCTGGATCGCAAGAGCGCCTTCGCGTTCCGGCGCCGGGTGCAGCCGATCTTCCAGGACCCGTACGGCTCGCTGGACCCGATGTACTCGATCTACCGCACCATCGAGGAGCCGTTGCGCACGCACAACATCGGCTCGCCGAAGGAGCGCGAGGCGACGGTGCGTGAGCTGCTCGAGAAGGTGTCGTTGCCGGCCAGCGTGATGCGCCGGTACCCGAACGAGTTGTCCGGTGGTCAGCGGCAGCGGGTCGCCGTCGCCCGCGCCCTCGCGCTCTCGCCCGAGGTCGTGGTCTGCGACGAGGCGGTGTCCGCGCTCGACGTGCTGGTGCAGGCGCAGATCCTGCGGCTGCTGAACGACCTGCAGGCCGAACTGGGCTTGTCGTACGTGTTCATCACCCACGACCTGGCCGTTGTCCGGCAGATCGCCGACGACGTGCTGGTCATGCAGACCGGCAAGGTGGTCGAGGCGGCCTCGACCGAAGAGGTCTTCGACAGTCCGCGTGAGGAGTACACGCGGCGGCTGCTGGATGCCATCCCGGGCCGAGATCTGTTGGTGAGCTGAGCAATCGGCTAGCCGATAGCATCAAAGCGGCCGCTCCGACCTGATGGGTCGGGGCGGCCGCTGCTGTATGCAGATTCGGGCCACCGCAGCTCGCCTCTCGGCCTGTTTGCGGGGTCGGCGCAACTCACACGCGGCGGGCTCCAGAACGGGCTGGGTAAGGCGTGCGCGGGGGCGCAAGTAGCCTCGTAAGCCGTGACCGATCCGCTACAGCCTCTTGTCGATCTGCCCGGCGTTCGTGCCGCCGCCGATCGAGCCCGTGACGCGCTCGCCGAGGTGCATCGGCACAAGGCGAATCGGCGGGGCTGGCCGACCACCGCCGCCGAGGCGGCCGTGCGTGCCGCTCGGTCCTCCGCCGCCATCGATGGGGGCAGCACCGAGCTGCCCGCCGACGGTCAGGTCGGCGACCCGATCCTGGCCGGGTCGTTGCGGGTCGGGCAGGCGTTGGACGGCGACGCGTTGCGCAATCTGGTCGGCACCTGGCAGCGGGCGCCGTTGCAGGCGCTGGCCCGGCTGCATCTGCTCGCCGCGGCCGACCTGGTGGACGACGAGGAGTCGCTCGGCAGGCCGCGCGCGGACGCGGGAGTGGCGGAGCGGCTCGATCTGCTGGTGCAGGCGGTGCTCGGGTCGAGTGCGCCCGCGCCGGTGATCGCGGCGGTGGTGCACGGGGAACTGCTCGCGTTGCGGCCGTTCGGCACCGCCGACGGCGTGGTGGCGCGGGCGGCATCGCGGCTGGTGGCGGTGTCGAGCGGGCTGGACCCGCACAGTTTGGGAGTGCCCGAGGTTTTCTGGTTGCGGCGCAGGCAGGCGTATCTCGAGGCCGGTGCGGCGTTCGGGAGTGGCGCGGCGGACGCGGTGGGCAGCTGGGTGATGCTGTGCTGCGGTGCGCTGGAAGACGGAGCGCGGGAAGCCACATCGATCGCCGATTCGGCGTCGGGCTGACCCGGACATCAAAACGGGCGGCGTTGTCGTTGTCGACCTCGCCGCCCGCGTAGCACGGGTTACCCGGTTACCAAGCGTGCTGGGTGGGTTGTGTTCTTGCGGCCTCGGCGATAGTCCGAACTCCGGCGGTTCATCCCCGCAACCTGTGCGAGGCCCTTGCCGACGAAGACCCGGATTTCGCAGGCCCACAACGCTTCTGCCCTTGTCGCGGCGCGCTCCGCGTGGGTGCCTGGTGCCCGTGCTGGGAAGGGTGGGTTGGGAGACTGAACCTTCTCTTCCGGTCCTGCCTTGGCCTTCCGACCTTCCGTAGTTACCTTTCTACCCTGTGACGGCCCTCACATCAATAGCTGGGAAAACATTGAATATTCGGCGTGTCGGACGGCGTTTCGTGGTTCAATGCCTGGTCGCGATTTCCTCGGCGTTTCGTCGGCAAACCCTCTTGGCAAGCACCCCGCTTCCGCTCGAGCAGCACGGGTCGCGGTGCGGTGCGCGGTGGCTAAGGCTCAGCTGCGGCGGCGCAGCAATCGATAGCTGATCGCGCCGGCGAGTACCGCGCTCAGGCCGACCACCGCGGTAGCGGCAAGGGTGGTGGACGACGGCGCCTGGAAGCGCGCCCACAACGACACCGGATTCGAAAAGGTCAGCACGGGCCAACCTTTGGCGACCGCCTCGCGGCGCAGGTTGCGATCCGGATTGACCGCCGTCGGATGGCCGACCGCGTTCAACAGCGGCAGATCGGTGACCGAATCAGAGTATGCGTAACAGCGCGTGAGATCGTAACCCTCACTGGCGGCGAGCTTTTCGATCGCGGCGACCTTGCCCTCGCCGTAGCAGTAGAACTCGACCTCGCCGGTGTACTTGCCGTCCGCGACGACCATCCGCGTCGCCGCGGTGTGCGAAGCGCCGAGCACCTCCGCGATCGGGCCGACGATCTCCTCGCCCGAGGCCGACACGATCACCACGTCGTGGCCTCGGATCTTGTGGTCGGCAATGAGATCGGCCGCCTCGGCGTAGATCAGCGGATCGACCAGCTCGTGAAGCGTTTCGGCCACAATGGTTTTCACCTGCTCCACATCCCACCCGGCGCACATGTTCGTGAGATGGGCGCGCATCCGCTCCATTTGGTCGTGGTCGGCGCCGGACAGCATGAACAGGAAGTGGGCGTAACTGCTTTCGAGCACGTCGCGGCGATTCAACAGGCCTTGCGCGTAGAAGGGCTTGCTGAAGACGAACGTGCTCGATTTCGCGATCACGGTCTTGTCGAGATCGAAGAAGGCGGCGACGCGTCCGTCCGCGGTGGGTGAGTCCACCCGACCAGCATAGGCGTACGCCGGGATCCGCTTCGGCCGCGCGCGGACCGGGTTCGGCGCGGCGGTCGCGCGGACCGGAACTGGGGATCGTCTGGGGACAGCGCCGGTGCCGCCCGCAGCCGGCTTCCGAGCCGCAGCCGCGGTCGCGAGCGGGGAGTTTGCCCCGCGGCCACGGAGCAGGTAATCGCCGTAAACTTCTGCCGCGACAGACTTGCGTTGTGGGCGGGGCTTGGGTGTAGTATTGCTGGCACCTGGACATGGTCCAGGCGCGTTCAGCCCGACCCCCCGGGGCTGAACCCGACGGCCCCAGCCTCCTCCCCCCCGGCTGGGGCCGTCCTCTATTCAAGGGACGGTTCGCGTCCTGCTCGGCAGCCTTCGAATCCCGCGCCGCAGCACCCAAAAAGTTCTCCACACCCCCGAGTTATCCACAATCGGCGCATCGCCTCTTCTGCCGCCGCCCGAGTTCGGCCACGCTCAGCCGCATGAATCTTGAAGTGGCGCCGGACAACAGCAGCCCGCCACCCGCACTGGTGCTCCTGCACGACCCCCGGCTGCGCGATGAAGTACGCCGCGTCGCCGCCGCGGCCGAACGAGCCCTCGACGAACGCGCGCTGCCCGTCGGCAGGCACGCCTGGACCGCAGCGCCGCTGGTGATCCTGGACACAACCACGGCGCGGCAGGCCGCCGACGCCGGGTATCTGCGCCGAGTCGGCGTCGTGCTGGTCGCCGACGGCGAACCCGGCCTGCCGGACTGGCAGGCCGCCGCGGCCGTCGGTGCCGAGCGCGTGATCGCGCTGCCCGGCGGCGCCGAAGGACTTATCGAGATGTTTGCTGAGTACGGGGAACACCGCACAGGAGACGGTGTCGTAGTCGCCGTCGCGGGCGCCGCCGGGGGAGCCGGAGCGTCGACGCTGGCCGCCGCGCTCGCACTGCGATCCGCCGCCGAAGAGTTCCGCCGCGACACCGTGCTGGTCGACGGCGCACCCCTCGGCGGTGGTCTCGACCTGCTGCTCGGCATCGAAACAAGCACCGGACTGCGCTGGCCGGACCTGGTCGTCGAGGACGGCAGAGTCTCCGCGGCGGCACTGCACTCCGCCCTGCCCACCGCGGCGCCCGGCTTGGCGGTCCTCGCCTGCGGCCGCTGCGGTGCGGGCCGGTTGCCACGCGAGATCGGGCCCGCCGCCGTGCGCGCTGTGATCGAAGCAGGCCGTGCCGCAGGCGATTTGGTGGTTTGCGACATTTCCGGCGAACGCGGCCCACACGCCGATCAAATGCTCGACTCGGCCGACCTCGTCGTGCTGGTCGTCCCGGCACGGTTACGCGCGGTTGCCGCCGCCGAGGCCGTGTCCGCCCACATCGGGCGTCGAAACCCCAACCAGGGCTTGATAGTCCGAGGTCCGGCCCCCGGCGGTCTGCGCGGGCCCGAGGTGGCGGAGGTGCTCGACCTCCCGCTGCTCGCCGCCGTCCGTGCCCAACCCGGTTTGGCCGCCCGCCTGGAACGCGGCGGATTGACCGTGCGCCGGCGCGGGCCGCTGCGCGAGGCGGCCGACGCGGTGCTCGATGTTTTGAGCGCGCCGTCTGGACAGCGGCGATGAGCGCGTTGGTGACGTCCGAGCTGTTGGATCGGGTGCGGGAGCGGCTTTCCGGTGCTGCCGGTGATCCGGATCCGGCGCAGGTCGCCGCCGCTATTCGGGCGGAGGCGGGCGGGGTGCTCGGGGACACGGATCTGCTGCGGGCGCTGCGGCTGTTGCAGACCGAGATGACCGGGGCAGGGGTGCTCGAGCCGCTGCTGCACGATCCACAGGTCGCCGATGTGCTGGTGACGGGTCCGGATGCGGTGTGGATAGATCGCGGGCACGGCCTGGAGAAGACCTCGATCACCTTCCCGGACGAGGCGGCGGTGCGCAGGCTCGCGCAACGGCTCGCCCTCTCGGCCGGTCGGCGGCTCGACGACGCGCAGCCGTGGGTGGACGGCAGGCTGTCCGGAACCGGAGCGGCGCTGGGTGATTCGTTCGGCGTGCGACTGCATGCCGTACTCGCGCCGGTCGCACACGGTGGCACCTGCCTGTCGCTGCGAGTGTTGCGGCCCGCCACCCAAGGTTTGGACGCCTTGGCCGCCGCGGGTGCGGTACCGGCCGACGCAAAGCGACTGCTGGAGCGGATCATTCAGGCGCGATTGGCGTTCCTGGTGGTCGGCGGCACCGGCGCGGGCAAGACGACACTGCTCTCCGGCCTGCTCGCCAAGGTCGAACCGCGCGAGCGAATCGTTTGTGTGGAGGACGCAGCCGAACTCGCGCCGCCACACCCGCATGTGGTGCGGCTCGTCGCGCGCACCGCGAACGTCGAGGGCGTCGGCGCGGTGACCGTCCGTGACCTCGTGCGACAAGCCCTGCGCATGCGACCGGACCGCATCGTCGTCGGCGAGGTCAGAGGCGCCGAGGTCGTCGACCTGCTGACCGCGCTGAACACCGGCCACGACGGCGGCGCCGGAACGGTCCATGCGAATTCGCCACAGGAAGTGCCGGCGCGCCTGGAAGCCCTTGCGGCCCTTGGTGGAATGGATCGCGCCGCCCTGCACAGCCAACTCGCGGCCGCCGTCCAGATCGTCCTGCACGTGCATCGCCGACCGGACGGCTCCCGTGGACTGCGTGAGATCGGCCTGGTCCACCGCAACGCCGACGGCCGCGTCCACATCACCCCCGCCTGGCACGCGTCCGCCCCGGCCCCCGCCCGCGACGACCTGGTGCGGCTCCTCAGCGAACGGCTCGATCGATGAGTGCCGAACGGATCGGTGCTGCATCGCCGAAGGTGGTCAGCCGATGAGCGTGGCGTTGACATGTCTCGCGCTCGCACTGCTCGCGATGCCGCCTTCGACTGCGCGTCGTCGATTCGACGGTCTGTTCGAGGAGCCGATCGAGGGCGGAAAAGTGCGGCGCGACACGGTACTTCGGGTCACTGCCTGCGGCGGGGTCGTGGCCGTGCTGGTGTTCGGGCTCGGTCCGTTTCTTGCGGCGGCAATGGTGCTGGGAACAGTGGGATTCCGGGTTCGCCGAGCGGGCCGGGATCGGCGCAGGAACGCCGAATGCGCCCATCTGCTGGACGCATTGGAGGCGGTGATCGGTGAGCTTCGAGTCGGTGCGCATCCGAGTGCCGCCGCCGAGGTCGCGGCGAGCGAGGCACGGGGTGAATCCGCCGAGGCTTTCGCCGTGAGCGCCGGGCGCAGCAGGCTGGGCGGTTCCGCAGCCGAGGGACTGCGGCAGCCGGACTCCATCGTGGCCGGCGAGCTGTCCCGCATCGCCGACGCGTGGCAGGTGGCCGAGCGGCACGGACTCGCGCTCGCCGAGCTGCTGTCCGCCGCACGCACAGACCTGGTGGGCCGCATCCGATTCCACGGCCGCACCACCGCCGCCCTCGCCGGTGCCCGCGCGACCGCCACCGTCCTGGCCGCCTTACCCCTGCTCGGCATCGGTCTCGGCCAACTGATGGGCGCCGCGCCGTTGCACGTCCTCTTCGCGTCAGCGGCGGGCACGGTCCTGCTGCCACTGGGTGCCGCCCTCGCCTGCGCGGGCTTGCTGTGGACCGATGTCATCACCCGAAAGGTGCTCGTATGAAGCAAGCCGATTACCGCCTGTGCGCACAAACCATTGCGCGGCAAACGAATTCGTCACCAGCGACTGACTTGATTTCGCGTTTCACGACTTGCCTTGCGGTAGCGGAATATTCGTCCGACAACGTGCGTGGGGAGGCTCTGGGTGGAGCTGTCGGTGGGTTGTCCGGCACTGCCGGCGTTGCTGCTCGCGGTGGCACTGCTCCTCTTGCCGGGCCGGGTCGCGGTGAGCCGTCGCCTGCGGGCCCTTCGGCAGCAGGAGGTCGCGCAAGCCGCCGCCCCTGCGTCCGAGCAGAAGCTGGACCCGCTCGCATCGGCCTCAGTGTTCGACCTGCTGGCGGCGTGCCTGCGAGCCGGACTGCCGATGGCGGGCGCGGCCCGGGCGGTGGCGCCCGGCGCACCGGAACCGTTGGGGGAGGCGCTGCGCCGGGCCGCAGACCTGCTCGCACTCGGTGCCGATGCCGCGACGGCGTGGGAGCGAGCGGCGGCAGACGGAGCCGGGCGTGCGGGAGCCGAGGAGGTCGAGTCACTGGCCCGGATGGCGCGACGGTCGGCGCGGTCGGGCGCCTCGCTGGCGGTCGCCGTCGGCGAGTTGGCCGAACAGCGCCGGGCTGCGGTCGAGGATGCCGCCGCGGCACGAGCCGAGCGCGCCGGGGTACTGATCGGCGGTCCACTCGGACTCTGCTTCCTACCTGCCTTCGTCTGCCTCGGCATCGTCCCGGTGGTGATCGGACTGGCCGGCCGGGTGCTCGGCGGTGGACTGCTGTGAGCGAGCGTCCGCGGAGTGGGGTCGTGCGCGAGCGGATCGCGGCCGGACCCGTGCACGCGAGGACCGCACGGCCCATCGGAACACGCCCGCGCGGATCGGCCGCGCGGGGTGAGGTGAGAGGGGAATCAGGTGCGGATCGAGCGAATGACGAGCCACGCGGGCCACGGCTCGAGGGCTGTATATACGGAGCTGCGTTTGCGAATCATGCACGCGATGGTCGCCGACGACGGGATGAGCACGGCGGAGTACGCGATCGGCACGATCGCCGCCGCGGCGTTCGGTGCGGTGCTGTACGGGGTGGTGACCGGCGACAGCATTGTGAACGCGCTGACGAAGATCATCGATCGGGCCCTCAACACCGCCGTGTAGAAACATCGGTGCACGGGGTAAAGCCTTGTGGTGCAATGCTTCTCGGCGATGATCGAGGTTCGGTAACGGTCGAGGCGGCGATCGCCCTCGCCACCCTCGTCGTCGCGGTGGTGCTGTGTATCGGAGCATTGCTGGCGGCGTCGACGCAGGTGCGCTGCGTCGACGCCGCTCGCGAGGCGGCGCGACTGTCTGCCCGCGGCGACGAAGCCAACGCGATCTCGGCGGCCCGCCGCGTCGCACCCCCAACCGCGGACATCTCGGTACACGGCGAGGGCAGCCAGGTAATCGCCCGGGTCACCGCTCGAACCCCGCTCCTACCCCTGCTGACCCTCCATGCCGACGCCGTCGCGTCGCGCGAGCCAGGGACAACACCGTGAGCGCCTTGGCGCGCTTGCGTCATCGACCGCCACCCGCACGGCAGTGCGTGGTCAACGGCGCTGTTCGGGTGTGGGCTGAGCGTTCTCGGCCGTTGTCTAGGCATCGCTGGCCGGATCGTGGTGGCCGGGTGGGTGCACTGGGGAGACTTCGGGGTGACGGTGGGGCGGCGACGGTGTTTGCGTGTCTTGCGCTGGCCGGGCTTATCGCGGGGACGTTGATGGTGGGGCAGGTGGGTGTGGTGGTTGTCACTCGGCATCGGGCGCAGGCGGCCGCGGATTTGGCGGCGCTCGCGGCGGCCGGGGCATTGGCCGAAGGAGGCGATGCGGGGTGTGCCGAGGCGGGTGCGGTTGCGCGGCGGATGGCGGTGCGGATGGAAGCGTGTGAAGTCGCCGAGTGGGACGCAACTGTGATTGTTAACAGGAATGTACCAATAGGTCTGTTAGGAGTACGCATGGTGCGCGCGGTCGCGCGCGCCGGACCGGTAGAAGACTGAGAGAAACCTAAGTGCGGACCCGCACTTCCGGCGTTGTCGAGATTGGCGGAAATTGGCAATACCCTGGCCAAATAATTTCAGACGGCACAATTGTCCGCTGGTACGCGGATAAAGAATCGAATGAATGCGCATGTACGCAGGCGGCGATGTGGCAATAGCGCAGTTAACATGAATACATTCCTCTTTATTCGGCCGCCTTGCCCGGACCGTGGTCCGCAACGGCGTCAGCCGCCTGCACCGGTAACTGCCCAGGTCAGGTCGCTATTTGAGCACGCGCCGAGCTCGGCACCGTCACGGACCGGGCTCGGCCCGTCACCTGACCGACAGCTCGGCCAGCACCGCGGTGAGTAACCGTGCGGCGCAGGCCTTGTCGAGCGGATGGTTCCCGTTTCCGCACTTGGGTGACTGTACGCAGGACGGACAGCCCGCAGCGCAGGCGCAAGACTCGATGACGGCGAGGGTCGCCGAGAGCCAGCGCTGCAGCTGAGCGAACCCGCGCTCGGCGAACCCGGCCCCGCCCGGCTGGCCGTCGTAGACGAATACCGTCGGCAGCCCGGTATCCGGGTGTTCGGCGGTGGAAACCCCGCCGATATCCCACCGGTCACAGGTCGCCACCAGCGGCAACAGCCCGATCGCCGCGTGCTCGGCGGCATGCAGCGCGCCCGGCACGTCCGCCGCGTCGATTCCGGCCAGCGCCAACAACTCCGGGCTGACCGTGTACAGCACCGCCCTGGTCGGCAGCGTGTGCTCGGGCATGTCGAGCTCGACCAGGTCGAGCACCTCGCCGGTGACCAGGGTCCGCAAATACCCGACCACCTGACTGGTCACCCTGACCTGCGCCAATGCGGTCGTCACGTGGCCGTGGCGGCGCTGGTCGGTCATCGCGTCGATGGCGATCGAGGTGACCGACCGAGCGCTGGTGGTCCACCCGGGCTCGGCGCCGTGCACGAACGCGACACCGTCCTCGAGATCCAGCTCGTCGACCACATAGGTATCGCCTTGATGCAGGTGCACCGCGCCCTGATGCAGCGTCGCGGGTGCCCGCCCGGCATCGGCGGTGCCGAGCAATCTGCCGGTCTCTCCGTCCACGATGGCCACCGGCGTGCCGATCCCGCCGCGGACATCGACGGCGTCGTGCGGCTGTGTTTCCGCCGTGACGTACCAGCGCCCGCGCTCCTCGCCGCCCGCGGCCACGCGCCGCCTGATCAGCCCCTTCTCGGCCAGGCCGGTGAGCACCTCGCGAGCGCCGAGTTCGTCCACCTCGACATCGGTGAGCGGCAGTTCCAACGCGGCGCAGAGCAATTGCGGACCCAGTACATAGGGGTTACGCGGATCGGTGATGGTGGCCTCGACGGGCTTGTCCAGCAGCGCCTCCGGATGGTGCACAAGGTAGGTGTCCAGCGGATCGTCCCTGGCCACCAGCAGCACCAACGATCCCTGGGTGCGCCGCCCCGCCCGCCCGGCCTGCTGCCAGAACGACGCGACCGTCCCGGGAAAACCGCAGATCACCACGGCATCGAGTCCGGCGATATCGACCCCGAGCTCGAGCGCGTTGGTGGTCGCCGCGCCGAGCAGCGAACCGTCCGACAGCGCCGTCTCCAGCGCGCGCCGATCCTCGGCCAGATACCCGGCCCGATAGGCGGCAACCCGCTCGGCAAGGCTCGGATCGATATCGCTGAGCAGCCGCCGCGCGTCCATCGCGGTGAGCTCGGCGGCCCGCCGCGACCGCACGAAGGTCAGCGTCCGCGCGCCCTCGACCACCAGGTCGGCCATGATCCGCGCGGCCTCCGTGGTGGCCGCCCGCCGGACCGGTGCGCCGTTTTCGCCGGTCACCGTGGTGAGCAGGGGCGGCTCCCACAACGCGACGGTGCGCGGCCCCTGCGGCGACCCGTCCTCGGTGACCGCGACGCACGGCGCTCCGATCAACCGGGACGCGGCGGCCGCGGGCTCCGCCGTGGTGGCCGAACACAGCACGAACACCGGGTCGGCGCCGTACCGCGCGGCGATCCGGCGCAACCTGCGCAGCACCAGCGCCACGTGCGAACCGAAAACGCCGCGATAGGCATGGCATTCGTCGACGACGATGTACCGCAGCCTGCGCAGCACCCGCGCCCAGCGCTGATGCGAGCGCAGGATGCCGAGATGCAGCATGTCGGGATTGGTGAAAACCCAGCGCGCGTTCGCCCGGACCCACTGCCTGATCTCGGCGGGCGTATCGCCGTCATAGGTCGCCGGATGAATATCGCGCAGTGGTCCCTCGTGGGTCAGTGCGCCGACGGCGCGCAGCTGATCGGCGCCGAGTGCTTTGGTCGGTGACAGATAAATAGCGGTGGCACGTGGGTCTTCGCGCAGCGCGGTCAATACCGGCAGCTGATATCCCATCGACTTACCGGACGCCGTGCCGGTGCTGACCACGACGTTGGCGCCGCCGAAGGCGAGGTCGGCGGTGCGGGTCTGATGACTCCACGGCGCGGCCACCCCGGTGTCCTGTAATGCCGAGATCACCTCTGGCGATGTCCAATCGGGCCAGGTGGTGACCGCGGCGGCGCGTGCGGGTAGCTCGACGACATGGGTTAGCCGAGGGTCGTCAGCGGGTGCGCCGGCTAGGACACGATTCAGCAACGATGTCCCATAGCTGAGGTCGTCAGGGAGGGCCGCACGGGCGGTCGAGTTCGTCGGATTCATGCGGCGCGCGCCGCGACACGCTGAGAAAGTGTGAAACGTGCGCGGTTAGGAAGCCCTACCTGCCAATTCGATACCAAATAGCGACCTGGGTCACAGGCTGTTTGCCATACGCCCACTCGGTTATCGGGAGGCAAACGAACCTCAAGTCTGGATTCTGGCATTGTGTCCCTCACCTGCGCATTCGCAAGATCAACTTTTTTGCAAATTGTCGGTAACTCGACTGTTGAATTGCTCGGAGACATGGTTCACTGGTTCCTGGTCGCAAGCTTCTGTGTTCGAGGGTCGGATCCAAAGTCCAAACCGTCAGCAGGATCGATGTTGCGAACGGTGTGCTTGGTGCTTTCCTGCAGGGGGAACCAACAGTACAGCGGTCGGAACGGGCCCGGTGGACGAACCCAGTTGTCCGCCGTTCCGGTAAGAAAAGAGAAGGAACAGAATGGCACAGGGAACTGTGAAGTGGTTCAACGCGGAGAAGGGGTTCGGCTTCATCGCGCCCGAGGACGGCTCCGCTGACGTCTTCGTCCACTACTCCGAAATTCAGGGTTCGGGCTTCCGCACCCTCGAAGAGAACCAGAAGGTCGAGTTCGAGGTCGGCCAGGGCACCAAGGGCCCGCAGGCCACCGGAGTTCGCGCGCTCAGCTGAGCGACGCCATCCAACACTCGTCCCTCACCGCCGGTAACCCGGAGGTGGGGGACGAGCTATATCTAGGGCAAAGACACACCCCGCGACTCAGGTCAGGGCGTTGTGAACACGCCGTGGCGCAGCCGAGGCCTGAACACAAGGCATACTGATTCGCAGTGACGCGCGTACGCTCTGTGGTTCAAGTCGCAAGCACTCGACCACACGTAGCGTCAAGGTATAAACGTGTCTGGTGGCGACGCCCAGCCGTCGTCCCCGCTTGCCCCAGCCGCGCACAGCGCCGAAAAGCGTCAGCGCGGGTCGACAGGAAAGGTGTATTCGCCGGTGGCAACACGAGACCGCGGTGCAGCCGACCAGGGCCGTCCCCTGCGTCGTCTCGTGATCGTCGAGTCCCCAACCAAGGCCCGAAAGATAGCGCCCTACCTAGGCCGTAACTACACGGTCGAGGCCTCGGTGGGCCATATCCGGGACTTGCCACGGGGGGCGGCGGACGTTCCCGCCAAATACAAGGGTGAGTCCTGGGCGCGCCTCGGCGTCGACGTGGACCACGACTTCGAGGCCATCTATGTGGTGAGCCCCGATAAGAAGGCCAAGGTCGCCGAGCTCAAGAGCTTGCTGAAGGACGCCGACGAGCTCTATCTCGCCACCGACCCCGACCGGGAGGGCGAGGCGATCGCCTGGCACCTGCTGGAGACGCTCAAGCCCAAGGTCCCGGTCCGGCGGATGGTGTTCCACGAGATCACCGAGCCCGCCATCCAGGCGGCCGCGGCCGACACGCGAGACCTCGACAACGATCTGGTCGACGCGCAGGAGACCCGCCGCATCCTGGACCGGCTGTACGGCTACGAAGTCAGTCCGGTGCTGTGGAAGAAGGTCATGCCCCGGCTCTCGGCGGGCCGGGTGCAGTCGGTTGCCACCAGGGTGATCGTCCAGCGCGAACGCGAGCGGATGGCGTTCCGTTCGGCCGAATACTGGGATATCGCCGCGAAACTCGATGCGGGCCCGGGCGAAGACGGTGACACCAGTAACCCGCGGACCTTCGGGGCGCGGCTGGTGAACGTGGCGGGCGCGCGCGTCGCGACCGGTCGCGACTTCAGCTCGGACGGCCAGCTCAAGACCGCCTCCGGGGTGGTCGTGCTGGACGAGGCCTACGCGCACCGCCTGGCACAGGCGCTCGACGGCGCCGATCTGGTGGTCTCCTCCGCCGAGGCCAAGCCGTACACCCGCAAGCCGTATCCGCCGTTCATGACCTCGACGCTGCAGCAGGAGGCCGGGCGCAAGCTGCGCTTCAACTCCGAGCGCACGATGCGGGTCGCGCAGCGGCTGTACGAAAACGGCTACATCACCTATATGCGTACCGACTCGACCACGCTGTCGGAGTCGGCGATCGCCGCGGCCCGTTCGCAGGCGACGCAGCTCTACGGCACCGAGTACGTGCACCCGACACCGCGGCAGTACACCCGCAAGGTGAAGAACGCGCAGGAGGCACACGAGGCGATCCGCCCGGCCGGCGACACCTTCGCCACGCCGGGCCAGTTGCACGCGCGGCTGGACAACGACGAGTTCCGGCTCTACGAGATGATCTGGCAGCGCACCGTCGCCTCGCAGATGGCCGACGCCAGGGGCACCACGCTGACCCTGCGCATCACCGGCACCGCGGCCACCGGCGAGGAATGCGTGTTCTCCGCGTCCGGTCGCACCATCACCTTCGCGGGCTTCCTCAAGGCCTACGTGGAGAGCGTGGACGAGGAGGCGGGCGGTCAATCCGACGACGCCGAGTCCAGGCTGCCCGCGCTCGCCGAGGGCCAGGGCGTCACCGCGGTCGAGCTGAATCCCGATGGGCACAGCACGAATCCGCCCGCGAGATACACCGAAGCCTCGCTCATCAAGACGCTCGAAGAACTCGGCATCGGCCGGCCTTCGACGTACGCGTCGATCATCAAGACGATTCTCGACCGCGGCTATGTGTACAAGCGCGGCAGCGCGCTGGTGCCGTCGTGGGTGGCGTTCGCCGTGATCGGTTTGCTGGAAGAGCATTTCGGCCGACTGGTCGACTTCGACTTCACCGCGGGCATGGAGGACGACCTCGACGCCATCGCCGGTGGCCGCGAGCAGCGCGGAAGTTGGCTCTCCAGCTTCTATTTCGGCGGCGAGACCGGTGCCGAGGGCTCGGTGGCCCGCTCGGGCGGGCTGAAGAAGATGGTCGGCGAGCGGCTCGACGACATCGACGCGCGAGAGATCAACTCCATCAAGCTGTTTGCCGACGAAGAGGGGCGCGACGTCGTCGTCCGGGTCGGCAGGTATGGGCCTTACCTGGAGCGGATGGTCGTCAATCCCGATGACCCGGAAGGCAATTCGATCTCGCAGCGGGCCAACCTGCCCGACGATCTGCCGCCGGACGAGCTGACCATCGAGGTCGCCGAGAAGCTGTTCTCGACGCCGCAGGAGGGTCGCTCGCTGGGCACGGATCCGACGTCCGGGCACGAAATCGTCGCCAAGGAAGGACGTTTCGGCCCGTACGTCACCGAGGTGCTGCCCGAGCCCGCCGCCGAGGAGACGGCCGCGCCCGCCAAGAAGACGGCGAAGAAGGCGGCCGCGCCCAAGCCGCGCACCGGGTCGCTGTTCAAGTCGATGGACCTGGCCTCCGTCACGCTCGACGACGCGCTCAAGCTGCTGTCGTTGCCGCGCGTGGTCGGCGCGGATCCGGCCTCCGGCGAGGAGATCACCGCGCAGAACGGCCGCTACGGCCCATATCTGAAGAAGGGCACCGACTCTCGTTCGCTCACCAGCGAGGATCAGATCTTCGATGTCACGCTCGACGAGGCGCTGAAAATCTACGCCGAGCCGAAGCGGCGCGGGCGGCAGGCGTCCGCCGCGGCGCCGTTGCGCGAGTTGGGCAATGACTCGGCCTCCGGCCAGCCGATGGTGATCAAGGACGGGCGTTTCGGTCCGTACGTCACCGACGGTGAGACCAATGCCACGCTGCGCAAGGGCGACGAGATCGAGTCGATAACCCCGGAGCGGGCGATGGAGCTGCTCGCCGATCGCCGGGCGCGTGGACCGGTGAAGAAGAAGGCGGCGGCGAAGAAGGCGCCCGCCAAGAAGACTGCGGCGAAGAAGACCGCCGCCAAGAAGGCGACGGCCGCCAAGTCGACGACCACCAAGACGGTCGCCAAGAAGACCGCCGCGCAGAAGACGGCGGCGAAGAAGACCGGCGTCGGGAATTCTTGAGTTCGCGGGTCGGGCGGTCGGCCCGGCCCGCGACCGGATTTCGCGCTATTTGCCCAGCACCCTGAGGAATTCGCGCATCCACGCGGGATGATCGGGCCAGGCTCGGCCCGTCACGATGTTCTCGTCGACGTAGGCCTCGCTGTCCACGAACTTGGCCCCGGCCGCCTCGATATCCGGGGCCAAGGCCGGGTACGCGCTGCACGACCGGCCGACCAAAACGCCTGCGGCAGCGAGGATCAGCGGTCCGTGGCACAGCGCGGCGATGGGTTTGCCCGCCTCCGCGAAGTGCCGCGCCAGGCGCTGACAGTCCGGGTTGTTGCGCAGGTACTCCGGTGCCCGGCCGCCCGGCACGACCAACGCGTCGTAGGCGGCCGGATCGACGTCGGCGAACGCGACGTCGGCGGGCCAACTGTGCCCGGCCTTTTCGGTGTAGGTATCGAAGCCGTCGACGAAGTCGTGCACCACGAACTGCAACTTCTTGACGGCGGGAGCCGCGATGTGCACCTCGTGGCCCTCTTCGAGTAAGCGCTGATACGGGTACATGACCTCGAGGTCTTCGGCCGCATCGCCGGTGATCAACAGGATTCTCACGGTGATTCCACCTCCTTCTCGAGGATCCGCCCGGCGGTCGGCCCGGTCAATAGCCGCGTGCGCGTCGGGCGCACCCGACCGGGCGATCCGTGTCGGTGCGGGCGGCTAGGGTGTACGGCGTGGCAGGTGTCTTCGATCGGTTGGTCGGCCAGGATGCGGTCGAGTCCGCGCTCACGACTGCCTCGGTCGCGGCCCGCGCGGAGGTCGTCCAGGGGGCGATGACGCATTCGTGGCTGTTCACCGGGCCGCCCGGATCGGGCAGATCCGTTGCGGCGCTGTGCTTTGCGGCCGCGTTGCAGTGCACCGATCCCGGCACGCCGGGCTGTGGCCGCTGCCATGCCTGCACCACCACCATGGCGGGCACGCACGGCGACGTGCGCCGGGTGATCCCGGAGGGGCTGAGCATCAGCACCAAGGAGATGCGCGAGATCGTGCAGATCGCCTCGCGCAGGCCGAGCACCGGCCGGTGGCAGGTGGTCGTCATCGAGGACGCCGATCGATTGACCGAGGCCGCGGGCAACGTGCTGCTGAAGGTGGTCGAGGAGCCGCCGGACCGGACCGTGTTCCTGCTGTGCGCGCCGTCGGTCGACCCCGAAGACATCTCGGTCACCCTGCGCTCCCGTTGCAGGCACGTGCATCTGGTGACGCCCTCGGTGCCCGCCATCGCGCGGGTGCTGATGGAACGCGACAAGCTCGACGAGAAGACCGCGAACTGGGCCGCCTCGATCAGCGGCGGACACGTCGGCCGCGCCCGGCGCCTGGCCACCGACGAAGAGGCGCGCGCCCGTCGCCGGCGTGCGCTGGCCTTGGTCGCCGCCGCCTCGAAGCCCGGCGCCGCCTACGCCGCCGCCGATGAACTGGTCAAGGCCGCCGACGACGAAGCCAAACAGATGAGCGCGGGCCGCGACGACCGCGAGCGCGAAGAACTGGCCACCGCGATGGGCGCGGGCGGCACCGGCAAGGGCGCGGCGGGCGCCACCCGCGGTTCCGCGGGCGTGCTGAAAGACCTGGAACGCCGCCAGAAATCGCGCGCCACCCGCACCGGCCGCGACTCGCTCGACCGCGCCCTCATCGACGTCGCCGGTGTCTACCGCGACGCACTCGCCGTCCGCTTCGGCGCCGCCCGCAACGGCTCCGGCGTCGCCCTCACCCACCCCGACATGTCCGACCAGATCCACGACCTGGCCGGCCGCGTCCGTCCCGAGGGCCTGCTCAAATCCATCGACGCCGTCCTGGCCTGCCGCGAAGCCCTGGACGTCAACGTCAAACCCCGCTTCGCCCTGGCCGCCCTCGCCGCCGCCCTGATGGCCGCCCAATCCACCTGACACCGCCCCCGGTGACCACCCGTTTTCGCGATCCACCCCCCAAGACGATAGACTCGCCACGCCGAAAGGCACGCCGCCTTAGCTCAGTCGGTAGAGCGCTTCACTCGTAATGAAAAGGTCGCGAGTTCGATTCTCGCAGGCGGCTCCACACTCCCAGTTGCAGGCCGATTTTCGGCCGCAACGGAGTTCGACCTATCTGGCTGGACTCCCAACAAAGTCGCCCGCCGCCCTGCCGAGCATTCCGCCGCGGCGATCCAGCCCACCTCATCAGCTACCCCGACGTCCCGCCGACCGTCGCCGACGCTCGGTAGCTCGTCCAACGGGACATGAGGGCGGTGACACGCGGCAGTGGCCGCCACCACGTCCCGTTCGATGCGCGAAAAAAGAATTTCGGGGGCGTGTCGATCTTCGGTGCTGCCCGTTCGACCTATGGGTGAAAGGGTCCAGAGGGGACCCGGATGAACCGAGGAGACGAAACCATGAAGTACATGCTGGTGATGCGCGCGACGGACGAGGCGTACGCGGGGATGGGCGAAATCGACTTCGAGAAGATGCTCGAGATCGTGGGGCAGTTCAACGAGGAGCTGATCCGGGCCGGGGTGCTGCTCGCGGCCGAGGGGCTCGAGGATCCGGCCGAGGGTGTGGTCGTCGACTACTCGTCGGAGCAGCCGATCGTCACCGACGGCCCCTACGGTGAGACCAAGGAACTGTTCGGCGGCTTCTACATCCTCAATGTGGCGTCGAAGGAGGAGGCGATCGAGTGGGCCAAGCGCATGCCGATCGCCGGGCCCGGCTTCAAGACCGAGATCAGGCGGGTTTCCTCGATCGACGAATTCCCGCAGGACAACGAGTGGATTCAGAAGGAGCGGGCGTGGCGCGAAGCCACCGGCCAGCTCTGAACGGGACGGCGGGCGATGGCTGAACACACCGGTCGTGCGGCCGTCGCCGCCGTCTGGCGGATCGAATCCGCGCGGATCGTCGGTGCGCTGGCGCGCTACACCGGTGATTTCTCACTCGCCGAGGACCTCGCGCAGGAGGCGCTGGCCGAAGCGCTGGTGACCTGGCCGCGCGACGGAGTGCCGGGCAATCCCGCCGGTTGGCTGCTCACCGTCGGCAGGCGGCGAGCCATCGACGCGTTCCGGCGGCGCTCCGCCCTCGACGAGCGGTACACCGCCCTCGCCCACAACCTGGGCGAGGGCGGTGCCGTCTCGGGCAGCGAACCGGCCGATCCCACCGACGACGTGCTGTGGGATCCGGACCAGATCGACGACGACATCCTCGCGCTGATGTTCATCTCCTGTCACCCGACGCTGTCCAGGGAGGCCCGAGTCGCGCTGACGCTGCGCGTGGTCGGCGGCCTGACCAGCGACGAGATCGCCAAAGCGAGCCTGGTGCCGACGGCGACCGTGCAGGCGCGGATCACCAGGGCGAAGAAGACCCTGGCCGCGGCCAAGGTGCGGTTCGAGGTGCCGTCGGCACAGGAGCGGAACGTGCGGCTCGGCTCGGTGCTCAACGTCGTGTACCTGATCTTCACCGAGGGGTCCTCGGCCAGTTCCGGCAGCGAGTTGATCCGGTCCGAGCTCGCGGGCGAGGCACAGCGACTGGCACGGGTGCTCGCCCGGCTGGTGCCGAATGAGCCTGAGGCACAGGGACTTCTGGCACTGCTCGAGCTGACTGCGGCACGTTTTCCCGCGCGCACCGGCCCGGACGGGCATCCGGTCCTGTTGGCGCAGCAGGACCGTCGCCGCTGGGACCGCGCCGCGATCCGCCGTGGCCGCGCGGCCTTGGATCGTGCGGGTCGGGTCGGCCGTGGTCTCGGCGCCTACGGACTGCAAGCCGCGATCGCCGAATGCCATGCTGTCGCACCATCGGTCGAGGAGACGGCGTGGGAGCGGATCGTGCTGCTGTATGAAGCCCTCGGCCGGCTTGCCCCCTCACCGGTGGTCGACCTCAACCGTGCGGTTGCCGTGTCCATGGCGCAGGGACCGGCGGCGGCCTTACCGATCGTAGACGAGTTGGCCTCCGCCCCAGCGCTATCCGGCTCGCATCTATTGCCGAGCGTGCGCGGCGAACTGCTGGTCCGGTTGGGCCGGAATTCGGAAGCCCGCGCCGAACTGACCCGCGCAATCACCTTGTGCGCCAACGACCGTGAGCGTGCGGTCCTGTCCGACAAGCTCGCTGGTCTCGACTGATTCCCGCTGTTCAGCTCGCGAAAGATGTTGTGTCACAACCGTGCGTTCGAAGACGTTTATCCGGGCCGGGTCGACGGGGTCGGTGGTGATAGCGCAGTCGAGGCAGCCGACGAACTAATCGGTACGTGGGTGCTGTTCCTGGGCCGCCGTTGACCGGCCCAGGAGAACGATCGAGGGTCAGCCTGCGACGGCCGTGCGGAGGTTGGCCTGCTGGGCTACCCGCTCTAGTTCGGCGTTGAAGCGGTTGGCGGCCTCGATATTGCCGAGGTGGCCGGTCGGCCAGCTGTGGTATGCGGCGAGATGGCCGGTGCGGGACAGGGTGTCGGCGATGCGGCGGGCCATCCGCTCTGGCAGCAGGCGGTCGTGGCTGCCGGAGATGACCGTGGTGGGGATGGTCAGGTGTGCGGCGCCGTCGCTGACGTCGAGGTCGGCCAGGGCGGCGGCGTGCTTGCCGCGGGCCAGCGGGCGACAGGAGCGGACGATGCCGAGGGCGAAGTTCACCTCGTCGGCGGTGGCGTGCTTGCTCATCACCCGGTCCTTGAGTACCGCGCCGACCAGCCAGCCGCCGGGGAGCGGCACCGGGCTGGTGAGCACCGTCTCCGAGAAGAAGGTGGGCAGGCGAACCGGGGCGCCGAGCAGCGTGATCGGCTTGTTCTGCACGGTGAGCTGCTTGTTCAGCAGGGGCAGCAGGTCGGTGTCGTACCGGATATTGCCTGCGGTGGTGTTCAGCAGGATGGCGGCCGACGCGCGGCGGGTGACCTGCTCGGGGTAGCGAGCTGCCCATGCCTGCACGGTGATGCCACCCATGCTGTGCCCGGCGAGCACGGCCCGCTGGCCGGGGCGCAGGGTGGCGTCGAGCACGGCGGACAGGTCGTCGGCGAGGGTGTCCCGGCTCGGCATGCGGGTGCCGAGTTCGCTGGCGCCGTGGCCGCGCTGGTCGTAGCAGACCACCCGATACCGGTCGGCGAAGGCGTTGATCTGCGGATTCCAGTACTCGATGCTGCAACTCCAGCCGTGGATCAGCACGATCACGTCGCCGTCGGCGGGGCCGTAGGCGTGCACCCGCAGGCGGGTGCCGTCGACGGTGGTGACCGGAATGACCTCGAGTGGCGCGGTGGGCGCGTTCAACGACGCGGTGCGGAAGGTGCGTGAACGCAGTCCGGCACGATAAGCGGCGGTCAGGGCGCCATTACGCGCGTCCGCCAAAGTCTTCATCGACTTCACCAGCATCGGGCACTCCTTTGTGTCTGCCGCCACAGTACAGCGCAAGCTGAGTGCTTGCTAGTGCAAGCGCGCCGCGGCGGAACTTCTGGCTCACTGGCTTGAATACCCGGAATTCGATGCAGTGACACCGTCTCTTTTCACAAAAAATCGGGTCGGCGATGGGCCTCTGCCCACTTCATCGCACCACCCGGCTGGCTGCGTTAGCCCGCGAAAGTGGCGATCCAGTAACGGTTTCCGCGCACTCGCTCAGCTGGTGGAGTACAGCGCGGCGATCACTTCGGGGAGTACAAGGCACACCTGGTCGTCCGGATGGAAGTCGCTGGGCACGTCGCTGCGATTGGGCGCGCGGACGAAAACCACGACCGAGGAGCCGTCGCCGGGATCGATTTCGACCGCGACCATCCGGCCGCTGTCGTCGTCGAGATCGTGATGCTTGGGTGCCGACCAGTGTCCCACATGCCCGAAATCGAGCCTGCGAGTCGCGGTGATCGCGAATCCGTCGAGCCGGGTGAAACCAGCGGCATCCACAACAGAAATCATACTCTACCTGCGAAAATAGCCAAAATATTCGGTCGTGTCCGACCCCGGTGCGATGATCGTCGGGTGGCTTCCGATGCGATCGGCTTCGCAGCACCCGTCCCCGTATTGCGCATGTTCGATGTCGCGCGGGCGTACGAGTTCTATTGCGACTACCTGGGTTTCACCGTCGACTGGGAGCACCGGTTCGGCGATGACTTTCCGCTGTACGCCGAGGTCTCACGGGGCGCGGCGAAATTCCACCTCAGTGAGCATCACGGCGACGGTACGCCGGGCACCGTGGTGTGGATCGCGGTGGCCGATATCAAGGCCTGGCATGCCGAGCTGGCAGGCAAGGAGTACCGCTACGCCAAGCCGGGACCGCCCGAGGACGGGCCGGGCGGTCCCGGATTCGAGTTGATCGACCCCTCCGGCAATACCCTGCGCTTCGCACAGCCCGACTAGACCGGGCCATCGGTATGGCGGTGACCGGCGGCGCGCAGTTACCGTTGGTGCTGTGGACAGCACGCACGTGGCACCGGAACCGGCGGCGCAGCAGGAATCAGCACCGACCAAGCCCGGTGTGCGTGGTGTCGGAGTGCCGCTGCTGGTGGCGGGTGTCGGCATCGGAATCGGGGTGTTGCTGCATGTGCGTGACCCACACGTCGACGGTTCCTACGGCGTGTGCCCGGTCTACGCGCTGACCGGATGGTGGTGTCCCGGCTGCGGCGGCATGCGTGCTGTGCACAACCTGACCGACGGCCATCTGCTGGACGCGGTGCACAGCAACCTGCTTGCGATTCCGCTGGTCCTCGCCTTCGTGCTGTGGGTGAGCGACTGGACCCTGCGCGCCTGGCGCGGCCAGCGCATGCGCCTGCCTTCGATCTCCCGCACCACGATGTGGAGTTTCTTCGCGCTTCTGACGGTCTACACCGTATTGCGCAATACGCCGTGGGGTACCTGGTTCACCCCGGTCTGAACCGATCCGGCGTGCCCGGGTGATGTCCCCGCCGCGGACCAGGCAAGCTGCTGTCATGAGTGATTCGCTGAAGGACCGTGTCCGCTCGAAGCTCTTGCGCCAGCTCGCGGAGGACGGCGCATCGGACAACGAGCAGGACGATCCCCGCAGGCTCTCGGTCGAATCCGATCTCGAGGCCCTCGACAACGTCGGCGACGACGATCCCCTCATCGAAGAACTCGCCTCGCGCTACCTGGTGTTCTGAACAGAACTACGCCGCCGAGGGCGGCAGCTGCGGCAGCGGCTTCTCGACCAACCAGCTGTCCCACAGCGACCGCAGCGGAGTCCGGCTGTAGTGCCCGGCCAGATCGGTGAACTCCTCGGTGCTCACCGAGCCGTGCCGGTAGCGAATCGTCCACTCCCGCAACAGATCGTAGAATCCGAGATCGCCCAGTTCCAGCCGCAACGCGTGCAGCGTGAGCGCGCCGCGCTTGTAGACCCGATCGTCGAACATGTGCTGCGGTCCCGGATCGCCGACGGCGATGTCCTGCGGCTGCCTGGACAGATTGTGCCGGGCCGCACGCGCGAGCTGGTCGGCGGTCGGGCCGCCCGCCTCCTCGGACCAGATCCATTCGGCGTAACAGGCGAAGCCTTCGTGTAGCCAGATATCGCGCCACTGCCGGATGGTGAGGCTGTTGCCGAACCACTGATGCGCCAACTCGTGTGCGACCAGCCGTTCCGCGCCGCGTCTGCCGTCGCAGTGGTTGGCGCCGAAGATGGAAATGCCCTGTGCCTCGATCGGGATCTCCAGATCGTCGTCGGTGACGACCACGGTGTAACCCTCGAACGGATAGGGCCCGAACCGTTCGGTGAAGATCGCCATCATCTGCGGCTGGCGCGCGAAGTCGTGCTCGAAGTTGGCGCGCAACCGGACCGGGGCGACGGCATGCATCGGCACCGAGTTGGGCGGGGCGACGATGCGGTGCTTCTGATACGGCCCGACCTGGATGGTCGCCAGATAGGTGGCCATCGGCTCGGCCTGCTCATACACCCAGGTGGTCTGGCTGGCCTTGACCTGCTTGCGCAGCAGGGTGCCGTTGGCCAGCGCGTAGTACGGACTGTCGGTGGTGATCGAAATCCGGTAGCTGGCTTTGGAACTCGGGTGGTCGTCACAGGGGAACCAGGACGCCGCGCCGTTGGGCTGGCTGGCCACCAGCGCGCCCTCGGTGAGCTCTTCCCAGCCGACCGCGCCCCACGGGCCGCGCACCGGGCGCGGGATGCCGCCGTACTGAACCACCAGCGAGAGCACACCGCCCGCCGGAATGCGTTGCTGCGGCGTGATCACCAGCTTGCCGCGCTGATGGGTGTACTTCGCGGCCTTGGCGCCGTTGACGAACACCTTGGACACGGTGAGCGCCTGGGACAGATCGAGCGAGAAGCGCGGCTGCACGGCGGTGGTCACCGCGGTGATCTCGGCGCGACCGGCCAATCGGTTGCTCGCCACCTTGTAGGTGAGGTCGAGCTCGTATCGCGATACCCGGTAGCCCCGATTTCCGTTCTGCGGCAGGTATTCGTCGATCGGTGCTTCGTAGAACTTCCCCGGCATCAGCGGGCCGCTCCCGGGTCGCCTCCGAACCAAGGCGCGATCGGGTTGCCCCACCAGCGAGTGGACGGGGGAACGGTGTCGCCGCGCATCACCAGCGAGGCGGGGCCGATGGTCGCGCCCTCGCCGATGGTCGAGGCGGGCAGCGCGACGCAGTGCGGGCCGAGTGTGGCACCCGCGCCGAGGGTGACCGTGTCCATGGACATGATGCGGTCGTGGAAGAGATGGGTCTGCACCACGCAGCCGCGCTCCACGGTCGCGCCGTCACCGAGTGTCACCAGGTCCGCCTCCGGTAGCCAATAGGACTCGCACCATACCCCGCGGCCGATCTTGGCACCGAGTCCGCGAAGCCACAGGTTCAGCACCGGTGTACCCGTCGCGGCGCGCGCGAACCACGGCGCGGCAACGGTTTCCACGAAGGTGTCGGACACCTCGTTACGCCACACGAACGAACTCCACAGCGGATGCTCCTCGGCGCGAATCCGGCCGATCAGCAACCACTTCGCGGCCACCGAGCTCGCGCCGGCGAGCGCGCCGGCGGCCAGCAGCACGAAGCCGCTGAGCAGTGCGGTGGGCAGATGGCCGAGGCTCTGCGCGAGCCAGGCGAGGGTGAACAGCACGCCGAGCCCGATGGCGAAGGTCACCAGCACCGGGATCAGGCGGCAGGTCTCGACGATGCCGCGCGCGATCCGCAGCTTCGGCGGCGGATCGAAGGTGCGTGCGGTGTCCGAACTTTCCGGCGCGCGGCGCAATCGCACGGGCGGGCTGCCCAGCCAGGACGAGCCCGCCTTCGACTTGGACGGCGCCGCCGAAAGGACCGCGACCAGACCGTTTTTCGGCACCCGGCGGCCGGGCGCGGTCATGCCGGAGTTGCCGAGGAACGCGCGCTTGCCGACCTTCGCCTCGCCGATGCGCAGCCAGCCGCCGCCGAGTTCGTAGCTGGCGATCATGGTGTCGTCGGCCAGGAACGCGCCGTCGGCGACCGTGGTGAATTTGGGCAGCAGCAACACCGTGGACGCCTCGACGCCCTTGCCGATCTTCGCGCCCAGCAGGCGCAGCCACGTCGGCGTGAGCAGGCTCGCGTAGAGCGGGAACAGGAAGGTGCGGGCGGAATCCAGCAGGCGCTCGGTGGACCAGACCTGCCAGCCGGTCCGGCTGCGTACCGGGTGATAACCCTCGCGCAACCGGAAGCTCAGCAGTCGTACCAAGATGATGGTGATCGCCGCGTAGACCGCGAGGCTGAGCAGCGTGGCGACCGGCAGGATGGCGAAGGCGCGGCCCAAACCGCCCGCGAGCGTGCGGGTGTCGCGGATGAACCAGGCGATGAAGAGACCGCCCGCGCCGAGTCCGAGGATCGGCACCGCGGCCAAGGCTATCGAGGTGACGCCGAAGATCGCCACCCAGTGTGCGGCGCGATCGGGCGTGTGCCCGGGCCAGCGATGGTGCGCCTTACCGATTTTCGCGGCGGGCGAGCCCGCCCACTCCTGCTCTGCCTTGACCTTGCCGGACACCGCGGAGCCCGGGGCTACCTCGGCGTTCTTGCCGATTCTGGTGCCGGGCAACAGGATCGATCGAGAGCCGACCACCGCGCCGGGTCCGACGGTGACCGGGCCGATCTGCACGACGTCGCCGTCGATCCAGTAGCCGGACAGGTCGACCTCGGGTTCCACGCTGCAGCCGTCGCCCAGTTCGAGCATGCCGGTCACCGGCGGGAGGGTGTGCAGGTCGACGCCCTTGCCGACCTTGGCGCCGAGCGCCCGCGCGAACGGCACCATCCACGGTGCGCCGGAGAGGTTTTCCGCGCCGCTCGCCTCGGACAGGCGTACCGCGGCCCACAGCCGCAGGTGCACCGAGCCGCCGCGCGGATACCGGCCGGGCGTGACGCCGCGCAGCAGCAGCCGAGCGCCTGCCACGCAGATCGCCATCCGGCCGGGGGGTGAGATGAAGAGCAGGAACGCCACCAGCGTCCACCACCAGGACAACTGCGGCAGCCACGGCAGCGAGCCGGACCAGGCCGCGACATTGCCGACGATGGCCAGCCAGGTGAGCCACTGCAGGCCGGTGAGCGTGGTGAGCGGAATGGTGGCCAGCACCTGCGCCCACTGGGCGGGCCGCGGCGTCGGGCGCACCACGCGCTCCTCGACGGCGACGGCCGGTGTGCTCTGCTCCAGCAGTTCCACCAGCGCGCCGAGGCGAGGATGGTCGTAGAGGTCGGCGACGGTGATCTGTGGATAACGCGCACGCAGTGCGGTGACCATCTGCGCCGCGGCCAGCGAGCCGCCGCCCAGGTCGAAGAAGTCGGCATCGAGGTCGGTGACCTCGCCGCCGAGCACCGAATCCCACAGTCCGGCAACCCATTGCGCGGTGCCGGTGAGATCGCTCTCGTCGTCCTCGGGGTTGTTCGGCAGCGGCCAGGGCAGCGCGTTGCGGTCGACCTTGCCCGAGGTGCGGGTGGGTAGTTCGTCGACCACGGCGAGCCGGGGCACCAGTGGCGCCGGAAGCTGTTCGGCGAGTTGGGCTCTGGCCGCCTTGCTGTCGAAATCGGGGCCGGTGCCCGCGAGGTAGCCGACCAGGATCTTGTTGCCCGCCTTGGTCGTTCGGATCGCGGCGGCGGCGCCGGTGACGCCGGGCAGGTGCTGCAGCGCGTTGTCGATCTCGCCGAGTTCGATGCGGCGGCCGCCGAGCTTGATCTGGTCGTCGGCGCGGCCGAGGAAGACCAGGCCCGCGCTGTCGTTGCGAACCAGATCGCCGCTGCGGTAGGCGCGATCCCAGCCGACCGAGGGCAGCGGCGCGTACTTCTCGGCGTCCTTCGCGGGATCGAGGTAGCGGGCCAGGCCGACGCCGCCGATCACCAGTTCGCCGGATTCGCCCTCGGCCACCGGGTTTCCGGCCGCGTCGATCACCACGAGATCCCAGCCGTCGAGCGGCAGCCCGATCCGGATGGGCCAGGCGCCGTCGAGCAATGCGGCACAGGCGACCACCGTTGCCTCGGTGGGGCCGTACGTATTCCAGACCTCGCGATCCGTATCACCGTTTCCGGCAAGGCGTTCCGCGAGCTCGGGCGGTACCGCCTCGCCACCGAAGATCAACAGACGGACCGCGTCGAGCGCCTCGGCGGGCCAGGTGGCGGCCAGCGTCGGCACGGTGGAGACGATGCTGATCTCCCGGCGCACCAGCCACGGGCCGAGATCGGCGCCGGTGCGGACCAGGTCGCGCGGAGCGGGCACCAGGCAGGCGCCGTTGCGCCAGGCCAGCCACATTTCCTCACAGGAGGCGTCGAAGGCGACGGAGAGTCCGGCGAGCACACGGTCGCCGGGGCCGATCGGGGCGTCCGGCAGGAAGAGCCGGGCCTCGGCGTCCACGAACGCGGCGGCGTTGCGATGGGTCACCGCAACACCTTTCGGCGTTCCGGTGGAGCCGGAGGTGAAGATGATCCAGGCGTCGTCGGCGGGGGTCGGCAGGGTGCTCGTGCTCGCGTCGGCCGGCTGGTCCGCCGTGGCCCGGATGCCCGCCGGTGTCGTCTCGATGCCCGCGGCCGTGACGATCGCGGTGACCTGCGCCTCGCCGAAGACCAGCTGGGCCCGTTCGTCCGGGTCGTCGGCGTCGACCGGCACATAGGCGGCGCCCGCGTACAGGACGGCGAGGATGGTCAGGTAGAGCTCCCCGGAGCCCGACGGCATCCGCACGCCGACCCGGTCGCCCGGCCGCACGCCCGCGGTGGCGAGCCGGGCCATGGTCTTCTCGATCTCGACGACGAGCTCGAGGTAGCTGAGCACCACCTGGCCGTCATCGATGGCGGGTGCGTCGGGATGGGTCAGCGCGGTCGCGGTCAGGATGTCGACGAGGGTCCGGGCCGGTGGCGTGTGCGCGGTCCGAAGTAGTGGGTCCACCGTCACATCAACCTGTGGTTGGAGCATGACGCCCTGCCCACCTCCCATTCGACCTGCCTCGCACTTCCCTGGTGTTGTTTGTGTCATAGCTGGGTTACCAGTGGGCAAACACCACGGTGACCAGTTGTCCACGGTACTCGGGGTTGTCGACGTTTGTTGTTCACCGGCGCGGTTGCCCGTCTCGGGACTGTGGGCGGGGTTGTTGCAGGTCGTGGCGATTTCTCCCGGACACGCCGAAGCAACGCCTGGTCGGCGGGTTACCCGGCGGGTTCGCTGGATGATCGCTGCGCCGACCTGCTTATTCCGGTGTGATTCCCCACATGAGCCCGGTGATCTTGCAGCTCAGGGCGTTTCGCGCAGCATCGATCAGGCCGCGGAGGCGGCGGTGCCGACACCGAGGGTGGCCAGGATGGCGGCGCTCACCTGTTCGAGCCGATCCCGGAGCTTCGGGCGGCGCAGCAGCGCGACCGCGCGGGAGGCGGCCAGGGCCAGGAGCACCATCGCTACCGCGGCAATGCTCGATTCGACGGCGCCGAGGGCGAGGGTGTTGGCGAAGGTGACCTCGGTCAGGAACTGGGGCAGCACGGCGAGGTAGAACAGGCCGACTTTCGGGTTGAACATGCACGAGACGACGCCCGCGGTGAACGCCGAGCGAACCGACGCGCGGGTACCGCCGCCCGCTTGTGCGAGCCCCTCCGCGCCGGTGGCGTCCCGGCCCGCTCCGCGCTGCCGCCGCTGGTCGAGCAGCGCGCGAATACCCAAGTACACCAAGTAGATTCCGCCGATCAGCTTCAGCGCGCGATACGCGGTCGCCGACTGCTCCAGCAGCGTGGCGACACCGGCCGCGACCACCACCGCCCACAGGATCCCGCCCAGCGCCGACCCGATCGCGGCCGCGATGCCCGGTCGGGCGTCTACCAGCGAGAACCGCAGCACGAGAAACGAATCCGGGCCCGGCGTCAGCGCCAGCAGCACGCACAGACCGACGAAGCTGAACAGCAGCGAAAGTGACACCTCATGATGTGACCGCAAAGTCGCCGCAGAAGCAATGGATTTCCACCGCTCCCGACGGAGGTGACCAGCGCGGGAGTTTTCCGGGCGAACACGCGGCGCCGCGGACCAGTTGACAGCGCCGGGGGATGTCTGCCAATCTCGGTTCAGGTCATGAGTACCAGCGTTCAGCCCCGGCTTGCTGGTCGGCAACCCTCCTCCGCGGTGGGGTGCTCCGGGTGACGACCGGGCTGACACCCGACCGGGTGCGGCAAGCGCGGACTCGACGAATCACCTGATTGCGGGTCCCAGAGCCGACGGGATTTTCGTGATGACTGCTGTGGCGACCCAGAACTGTGCCCCCCTCGCCCGGGTTTCCGGTGACGACCTCCAGGTGCCGCTCGTCCAAGGCGGGACGACCACCTACGCCAACTTCGACTACGCGGCGAGCGCACCCGCATTGGCCCAGGTCACCGACCGGATCCAGCAGCTGCTGCCGTTCTACGCGAGCGTGCACCGCGGCGCGGGCTACGCCTCGCGGATCTCCACCGAATGCTACGAGGCCGCCCGCGGTTCGGTGACCCGCTTCCTCGACGCGACCGACGACCAGGTAGTGGTGTTCACCCGCAACACCACCGACTCGCTGAACCTGCTCGCGTCCTGCGTGCCCGGCGACACCGTGGTGCTCGACATCGAGCATCACGCCAACTTCCTGCCGTGGACCACGCGCGGCCGCCGCGTCGTGCAGGCCGCGGCCACCGTCGAGGAGACCATCGGGCGGCTGGTCGCCGAGCTGTGTAGCAAGCCCGCCGCGCTGCTCGCGGTCACCGGCGCCTCCAACGTCACCGGCGAGGTGCTGCCGCTGGAGCGCCTGGCCACCATCGCCCACCAGTGCGGCGCCCGCATCCTCGTCGACGCCGCCCAGCTCGCGCCGCACCGGCGAATCAGCCTGCGCGACACCGGCATCGACTACCTCGCGTTCTCCGGCCACAAGCTGTACGCGCCGTTCGGCGCGGGCGTGCTGGTCGGCCGCCGCGACTGGCTCGACAACGCCGAGCCGTACCTGGCCGGCGGCGGCGCGGTCCGCGAGGTCACCACCACCGGCGCCGAATGGGCGCCCGCCCCGCAGCGGCACGAGGGCGGTTCGCCCAACGTGCTCGGCGCCGCCGCGCTCGCCGCCGCCTGCGACGCGCTCTGTGCGATCGACGCCGACGCGCTCGCCGCGCACGAACACCGGCTCGCCGACCGGCTGCGCGACGGACTCGCCGCCATTCCCGGCGTCAACCTGCTGCGCATCTGGACCGACGCCCCCGACGCCGTCGGCATCGTCGCCTTCACCCTGGACGGATTCGTCCCCGGCCATGTCGCCGCCTACCTGTCCGCCGAACACGGCATCGGCGTCCGCGACGGCCGCTTCTGCGCCCACCCGCTGCTGGCCCGCCTCGACCTCGACGGCGCGCTCCGCGCCAGCATCGGCCTGGGTACCACCCTCGCCGACGTAGAGCGCCTGATCCAAGCCATTGCCACGCTGGTCGAGGCCGGACCGGCCTGGAACTACGCCACCACGCAAGGCCTCTGGAACCCCACCCCGGAAACCCGCCCGTTCACGTCCCAATCTCCCACCGGCGCCGCCCCCTGCCTCGTCGACTAGTCCGGCAACGGCGGTCGCCCGGCGTGGGCGACCGCGTTCAGTCGCCGAGTCTGGTCGGGCGGTGGTAGCGGCCGTTGTAGTAGAGGAGGGGCGCGGCGGCGGGGGTTTCGTTGGTGTTGTCGTGGACTCGGGTTACCAGGCCGACGACGAGGGTGTGATCGCCGAGGGGGATCAGTTGGTGGATGGTGGCGCGCAGCCAGATGGGGGTGCCGTGCAGGACGGGTTCGCCGGTGTCGAGGGTGGTCCATAGCGAGCGGTCGGCGAAGCGGTCCGCGGCCGTGCGGGCGAAGCGCTGGGCCAGCTCGTGCTGGTGTTCGCCGAGGAAATGGATGACGACCGAGTCGGCATCGAGCAGTGCGGTGAGGCTTGACGAGGTGTGCGCGATGTTGAAGGAGACGAGCGGGGGCGCCAGTGACAGGGAGGCGAACGAGGTCGCGGTGAAGCCGATCGGGCCGCTCGGTGAGTTCAGCGTGACAACGGTGACGCCCGCCGGATAGTGGCGCATCGAGGCGCGGAACTGCTCGGCGGTGATCCCGCTCAGATCATCAGGGATCTGGAAATCCGTGGCGGGCCGTTCTGCTTCGGTCACCCGTCCAAAACTACGCGGGGTTCCTCCGGCTCGCCTATATTGCCTGCGGCGACTTGTTGTCCGATTCGCGGCCGCCGGTTTCAGTCGACGTCTATCGGCAGACCGGCCGTGATGCGCACCAGCTCGTGAAATGAGGTGCGGAAGACCGTGTTCGGGTGGCCGCCCGAGGCCCACACCTCGCGGTGGTGGGAGAGGGCGGTGTCCACCCAGGTGGGCAGGTTGGTGGGGTGGCCGACGGGGGCGACGCCGCCGATCGGCTGGCCGGTCACCTCGCGCACCATCTCGGCGGGCGCGTGGGTGAGCGTGCCCTCCAGCCGCTTTCCGGTGGACTCGAGATCGACCTCGTGCGCGCCGGAAACCAGCAGCAGCACCGGATCCTCGTCCAGCAGGAAGACCAGCGCGGAGGTGATGGCACCCACCTCGACGCCGAGCGTTCGCGCGGCATCGGCGATGGTGGGCGTTGGTGCCGGCTGGGTCACGATGACACCGTGATGGCCTCGGGCGATGAGGGTGTCCGCGACTCGGCAGGCGATCGGTGGCAATGTCGACCTGCGCATGCCACCAGAGTAGAGCGATTGCGGATGGTGCGCCGGGCTACTCGATAATGCGTCAGTATTCCGGATAGCCCTCGCTCGGCCCGAGCATCAGCGCGATCCGCGCACGGGTGATCCGCGCGAGCTCGGTCACGCTGCCGCCCGAGACCTGTTCGTGCGCAACTGCTTCGAGTGCCCGATCCAGATCGGCCTGGGACAACGCGAGCAACTCGATATCGGCCTCGGCCAGCAGCGCGTCCCGATCCGGATAGGGCCGGGCGGCCGCGAGCTTGGCGGCCCAGGTGACATTGCCGCAGCAGGAGAAGAGCGCGTGTATCGCACGGGCGCGGGAGATTTCGTTGAACCGTTCGAGACCGATTCCTCGATGCATCAGCATGATGGCCTCCGACTCGATGATTGAGGTTTGCTGACTGACTCCATGATCCGCTGGAGCACTGGCCGGGACCTAGTGCGCCGCACCGATTTTGCGCAGGGTTTACATGGGAGGTCGGACCGGCCGCGTGATCGCGGTGTTGACGTCTGGGTGGCTGCAGCGTGTTGGCGGGGCCGCGAACGGCGCTCGCGAATCCACACTGTGCTGGTCGTAGGTGCGACCCATTCCTGGATGCGGAGTGCCTGTCTCCCGCCTGCTCGATACGCTGTACAAATGACTGATTGGCAGGCTTTCACCGTAGAAACGAAGGACCACGTCGCACAGGTGACGTTGACGGGTCCCGGCAAGGGCAATGCGATGGGCCCGGACTTCTGGCGGGAGCTGCCGGAGATCTTCCACGGCCTCGACGCCGACCCCGAGGTGCGCGCGATCGTGCTCACCGGCTCGGGCAAGCACTTCTCGTACGGTCTCGACCTGCCCGCGATGAGCGGCCTGTTCGGCCCGCTGATGGCCGACAAGGCGTTCGCCGCGCCGCGCACCGAGTTCCTGGTCGAGCTGCGCAAGTTGCAGGCGGCGGTGACCGCGGTGGCGGATTGCCGCAAGCCGGTGATCGCCGCGATCTCCGGCTGGTGCATCGGCGGCGGGCTGGACCTGATCGCCGCCGTCGACATCCGCTACGCCAGCGCGGACGCGAAGTTCAGCCTGCGCGAGGCGAAGGTCGCCATCGTCGCCGACATCGGGTCGCTGCACCGGCTGCCGGGCATCATCGGCGAGGGGCAGCTGCGCGAACTGGCCTACACCGGCAAGGACATCGACGCGGCGCGGGCGGAGAAGATCGGCCTGGTCAACGACGTTTTCGCGGATCAGGAGGCGGCGCTGGACGCGGCACACGCCACCGCACGCGAAATCGCCACGAACCCGCCGCTGGTGGTGCAGGGTGTGAAGGACGTGCTCGATCAGCGGAACAAGGACCAGGTGGCCGCCGGGCTGCGCTACGTGTCCGCGTGGAACTCCGCGTTCCTGCCGTCGGAAGACCTCACCGAGGCGATCAAAGCGGTGTTCGAGAAGCGGGCACCGGAGTTCAAGGGTAAGTAAAGCCCGGTAAATCACTTGCCCCAGTAGGAGGCTCGTCCGCATACTTGCATCGCGCAACTAATTGATTGATGCAAGCAAAGGTATAGGGTTTGGACGAGCAAACGATCGACACGATCGCGATGCAGCTCACCCGATTGCAGCGGATCCGTGACCGTACTGCGGCCCAGATCGGGACGTGGACGAAGGACGGGCTCGATCCGGCGGCATTCGCGACGTTGATCCGGCTGTGTCACGACGGGCCGATGCGATCGGGCGCGCTGGCCGATGTGTTGCATTCGGACGCGTCGACGGTCAGTCGTCAGGTGGCTCAGTTGGTCGGCAAGCAGTTGGTCGAGCGGCAGGCCGACCCGGCGGACGGCAGGGCCACCGTGCTCGTCGTCACCGATCGTGGCCGGACCGTCGCCGAAGAAGTCCGCAGGCGTCGCAACGAGAACCTGACCCGGGTGATGGCCGATTGGGAGCCGCAGTCCCGGGCCGTTTTCGCCGAAATGCTCCGGCAGTTCGTCGACGACTTCGAGCGCACCAGACCCGAGATGATCGCAGCGATGCGCCGCAATTGGGATCAGACCTTTACTGGGACGGAGAACAAGACATGACGACTGCTGAGAAGGTGGAGGCGCCACCCGCCTTTACCCATCGCCAGATTCTGGTGATCCTGAGCGGATTGATGCTCGGGATGCTGCTTGCGGCACTGGACCAGACGATCGTGTCCACCGCGATCCGCACCATCGCCGACGACCTCGACGGCTACTCGTTGCAGGCGTGGGCGACCACCGCCTACCTGATCACCGCGACGCTGGCGACGCCGCTGTACGGCAAGTTGTCCGACATGTTCGGCCGCAAGCAGTTCTTCATGCTGGCGATCGCGATCTTCATCGTCGGCTCGCTGCTGTGCACCATCTCCCAGTCGATGTACGAGCTGGCGGCGTTCCGTGCCGTGCAGGGCATCGGCGCGGGCGGTCTGATGTCGCTGGCGCTGACCATCCTCGGCGATATCGTCGGGCCGCGCGAACGCGCCAAGTACCAGGGTTACTTCCTCGCTGTGTTCGGCACCTCCAGCGTGATCGGCCCGGTGCTCGGCGGCGTGCTCGCCGGGCAGGACACGATCCTGGGCGTCAGCGGCTGGCGCTGGGTGTTCCTGGTGAACGTGCCGATCGGCCTGATCGCGCTCGCGGTGGTGTACCGGGTGCTCAAGCTGCCGAAGCGGCCGCATTCCACCGATCGGGTGGACTGGTGGGGCGTCTTCGTCCTCGCCGTCGGCCTGGTCCCGCTGCTCATCGTCGCCGAGCAGGGTCGCGAATGGGGTTGGGCCAGTGGGCGTTCCATTGCCTGCTATGTGATCGGTATCGCCGGTGTCATCGGCTTCGTGTTCGTCGAGAAGGCGCTGCGCGATGCGGCGCTGATCCCGCTGCGGATCTTCAAGAACAAGACCTTCGCGCTCGGCGTGGTGATCTCGTTCGTGGTCGGCGCCGGCATGTTCGGCGGCATCTCGCTGCTGCCGCAGTACCTGCAGGTGGTGCGCGGTGCCAGCCCGACGCTGGCGGGTCTGCAGATGCTGCCCATGGTGCTCGGCCTGATGACCGGCTCGGTGGTGTCCGGCCAGCTGATCTCGCGGACCGGCCGCTACCGCAGCTTCACCATCATCGGCGCGACCATGCTGACGCTGGGCCTGTTCCTGCTGCACTTCCTGACCGCCGACACCCCGCTGTGGCTCGCGATGATCTTCATGGCGTGCACCGGATTCGGGCTCGGCAACCTGATGCAGCCGCTCACCCTGGCGCTGCAGAACGCGTTGCCGCCCAAGGACATGGGCGTGTCCACCGCGGCCGCGACCTTCTTCCGGCAGATCGGCGGCACGCTCGGTGTCGCGGTGTTCCTGTCCATCCTGTTCTCCCAGCTGACCCCGAACATCTCCGACGAGATGCGCAGTGCGGCAGCCGATCCGGCATTCCAGCACGCGGTGGTCGAGGGTGCGCAGAGCAGTAACCCGGCCGATGTCGCGTTGTCGAAAGGCCTGCTCGCGCAGGACACTTCGGCAGCGGGCGCGGTGCTGAAGGACAGCTCGGTCATCCAGCAGCTCAGCCCGGACCTGGCCCGCCCGTTCAAGGTCGGCTTCGCGGAATCCATGTCGACGGTGTTCCTGTCGGCGACCGGTATCGCGTTGCTCGCGCTGATCCTCGTGCTGTTCTGGCGAGAAGTGCCGCTGCGCATGGTCAGCGGCATCCAGGCGGCCAAGGACGCGGCGGCCGGCGAGGCGAACTCGGCGATCGACGCGGAGGCCCGCGTGGTGGAGCAGGCCGGGCTGCTGCTCGGCGGTGGTGAGGCGGTGAGCCCGCCGAACGGCAGTGGCCGGCGCGACGGTGCCGCGGGCAGGTCGACGGACGGCTCCGGCTCGGCGTGACCGAAGCCGGTGTCACCGCGCCCGGGTCGATGAGGGACTCGGGCGCGGTGGCGTCCGCGCGGCAGCCACGGACCGCTCTGACAGCATGAACAGCGTGATGGTGGCCCTACGCGCAGTGCGCGACCGATTGCGGCGCCTGCCGGGCGCGATCGCTTACCTGGTGGTCGGCGTCGGCACGTCGGTGGTCGCGCTGTTCGCGGTGATCGGCCTGTTGCTCGTCGCCGGATTCTGTTTGCTCGGTGTCGGGATACCGGCTTTGCCCGAGGCTGTTCGGGTGGTCCGCCCATTGGTGTCGTTCGAACGGCGCAGGGCGGCAAAGCAACTCGGCGAGCCGATCGCCGAGGCCTATCAACCGCTCACCGGTGGGCTGCGGCAACGGGTGACCACCGTTTTCACCGACCCGGCCAATCGCCGCGACTTCGCCTGGCTGGTCGCTCAGGCGGTGACCGGCATGTTCGTCGGGCTCATCGCCGTCGCGTTGCCCGTCAGTGCGCTTGTTCAGCTCGCTACTCCGGCGATGTGGCAGCATGTTCCGCCCGGCGAGCTGACCAGCTACGGATTCGAGGTCGACTCGTGGCCACGGGCGGCGCTGAGCTTCCTCATCGCATTCCCCGTCGGCTTCTTGGCTCTGCAGGTCCCGCTCGTGGCCCGCTGGCAGGCGCTGCTGGCCCGCGCCCTGCTCGGCCCTGCCGAGGGGGTCGTGCTTGCCGACCGGGTCGCCGCGCTGACCGCGACCAGAGCCGCCGCGTTGGACGCGCACGGCGCGGAACTGCGCCGGATCGAGCGCGATCTGCACGACGGCGCGCAGGCGCGGATCGCGGCGGTGATCATGCAGCTCGGCCTGGCCGATCAGCTGCGCGAACAGGATCCCGAGGCGGCGGCAGGCCTGGTTCGCAAGGCGCAGGACACCGCGACGGCCGCGCTGGCCGAACTGCGTGACGTGGTGCGCAACGTGTATCCACCGGTGCTCTCGGATCGCGGGCTGGTGAGCGCGATCTCGGCGATCGCCGCGCGCAGCCCGATCCCGTGTGTGCTCGATTCGAGCGAGGTGGGCAGGCGGCCCGCGGCGGTGGAGGCGGCGGCCTACTTCGTCATCACCGAGGCGCTCACCAACGCCACCAAACATTCAGGCGCCGAAGGCCTTTCCCTGGTGCTGGGTGGCCCGCCCGAGCTGCTGCGGATCGAGATCCGCGACGACGGTGCCGGCGGTGCGGTCGAGACCTACGGCGGCGGCCTGGCCGGTATCCGGCGCCGGGCCGAGGCGCTCGACGGCAGCATGATGCTGACCAGTCCGCCCGGTGGCCCTACTGTGTTGCGGGTGGAGTTGCCGTGCGGGTCATGATCGCCGAGGACGATGCCCTGCTGCGGGAGGGTCTCGTCCTGTTGCTGAGTACCGCGGGCATCGAGGTGGTCGCGGCCGTGGACAACGCGGACGATTTCCTCGCCGCGGTGGCCGCGGACCGGCCGGACGCAGTGGTCGTCGACATCCGATTGCCGCCGACGTTCACCGACGACGGGCTGCGCGCGGCCGTCAGCGCCAGGAAGCTGCATCCCGGCCTGCCGGTGCTGGTGCTGTCGTCCTGGGTGGAGGACAGTTACGCCGCCGAACTGCTCGGCGACGGCGCGGGCGGCGTGGGCTATCTACTCAAGGAACGGGTCGGCAAGGTCGATCGCTTTCTGGATTCGCTGCGCCGGGTCGCCGCGGGCGGCACCGCCATGGACCCCGAGGTGATCTCGCAACTGCTGGTGCGGCGTAAGGCCGACGACCCGCTGGCGGCGCTGACCGCCCGCGAGCGCGAGGTGCTGGCGCTGATGGCCGAGGGACACAACAACGGGACCATCGCCGAGCGGCTGGTGGTCACCGAAGGTGCTGTGCACAAACACATTCGGAGCATTTTCGCGAAACTCGGGTTGTCCACCGAGGACGTCGGCCACCGTCGAGTGCTGGCCGTGCTTGCCTACCTGAACGCGTGAAGGCCTGAACCCGTTGGGGTTCAGGCCGTTACGCGTCGTGCTCAGTCGGCGTGGCAGGTGGTATCGGCGGCGGGCATGGTGCCGTCGCGCAGGTAGGTGTTCACCGCCGAGTACGTGCAGGCATTCTGGTAGCGCCCGAAGATCCAGTGGATCGGGACATCCTGGAGGGTGACCAGGCGGGAGCCGCTCAGGTTGTTGTGCAAGGCGACCGCGCCGGCGTACGCGGTCCGGGTGTCACCGGTGGACTGCACGATCAGGGCCGGCACCGAATTGCGCACCACGGTAGCCGGTTCGGCGGGCGGGGCCCAGAACGCGCACGGCGTGATGTTGTTGGTGAACGGGCCGAACACCGGCTGGGTGGGACGGGCGGCCTCGATATTGCGCCAATAGAATCCCGGATCCCGTGGTGCGGCCACATCGCCGCACAGGACGGCCATCTGCGACGAATTGTCTTGCGGCCGTGCCTTCAGCGCGTACCCCAGGGTGGCGTCCAATGTCTCGTCGAGTGCAACGGGTTTGCCCGCGGCGGCATCGGCGAGCGTGCGGACTTGACCGGCGAGCATCCCGTATTGCTCTGGGCTGTCCAGTCCGACGAACAGCACCAGCGGCAGCCAATGATCGTCGATCTCGTACTCGCCCAAGCGGATCGGCTTGTCCGCAGCCTGGCGGATGAGGTCCTGGACGGCGCCGCGGACCTGGGCCCGGTCGGTGCCGAAGTGGTATTCGCCGTCACGCGCCGCGACCCAGTCCGCCCACAGGTCGAGGGCGGCCTCATTGGCCGGTCCCATCGCCTGCATCATGCCGACGGTCCCGTAGTTGTCCGGATCCGCCGCGCTGTCCAGCACGATCCGGTCGCTGCGGTCGGGAAACATCTGGGTGAACACCGCGCCGAGGTAGGTGCCGTATGAGGTGCCGTAGTAGCTGATTCGGTCGACGCCGAAGATGCCGCGGATCACGTCCATGTCCCGCGCGGTGTTGCGGGTGGTGATGTAGGGCAGGCGAGCCGCTTCTGTGGTCGCGCAGCGTGCTGCCAGATCACCCTGCGCCGCAACCGATTCCGCGAAGCCTGTCGCGCCGACGCCCGCCGATCGCAGCCCCATGCCGACCGGCCAGCGGCATTGGATGGGGGAGGAGCGTCCGACGCCGCGCGGGTCCATGCCGATCAGGTCGTAGCGGGCCCGCACGTCGGGGGTCATCGCCTTGCCGACGTCGACCATGAAATCCAGGCCCGCACCGCCCGGCCCGCCGGGGTTGGACAACATGACGCCGCGCTTCTGCGCGGGATCGATGGCGGCTAGCCGGGATATCGCCACGGTGAGGGTAGACCCTTGCGGCTCAGCATAATTCAGTGGGACAGTGACATCCGCGCACTGTGCGCCCGCCGCAGCCAATTTCGGATCGCCGCAGGCCTTCCAGTCCAGCTGCTGGCTGTAGAAGCGGTCCAGTGCCGGGGCTGCCGGTTGCGCCTCGGCCTCGGGTCCGGCGCAGCCGAGCAGACCGGCACCGGCCACCAGCCCCGCCAAGGCGATCGCCAGCCCTTTCACGCGTCTCACTGATTCTCCTCGGAAGTCATTCGGCCGCAATCGATATCGGAGCAGCCGGGCTGAATGGCAGGACGGTCGATCACGAGGCGCACAGTGCGGCATCGAGCACGCCGCCGACCGCGTCGGCGCCCTCTTCGGTGGTCGGCAGCTGGTTCACCGTGACGGTCACCGCGGTGCCGTCGGCCAGCACGCCGTTGCGCGTCTCGAAGCCGGGAATGCTGCCGCCGTGCCCCCACACCTCTTTGCCGCACGGCGCGGTGCGATGGATAAGGGCGAGACCGTAGTCGGCCCCCGGCATCCGGTCGAACGGCACGGTGCGCTTCATCTCCGCCAATTGCGCCGGCGGCAAAAGCTTTCCGGCCAGCAATGCGGTGAAGAACCGGTTCAGGTCGGTCGCCGTGGCGACCATATCGCCCGCGGTGCCACCCCAGGACGGGTCGAGGTCGGTGAAATCGACCTGCTTGCCGCCCACGACGTGGTAGCCCTGAGCATGCGGGCCACGGATGGTCGTTTCGCGCGAGGCGGGCACATAGGTGTCGCGCAGGCCGAGCGGCTCGATGATCCGGCGGCTGATCTCGGCGGCGGCCGGATTGCCGGTCACCCGCTCGATCAGCAGGCCGGCCACCAGGTAGTTGGTGTTGGTGTAGACCGCTTTCGCGCCGGGTTCGAAGTTCGGCGGCGCGCTCATCGCCCGGCGGACCAGATCGGCCGCCTCGAAGTGCTGCCAGCGGAGGGCCTCGTCGTCCGGGTTCAGCTGTTCGGAATGATCCCGCTGGACGCCGTCGGCGGTGCCGTGGCCGAGGTAGTCCGGTATGCCGCTGGTGTGCTGCAGCAGCTGGCGCACGCTGATCCGGTTGCCGTCGTTGCCATTGCCCTGCACGACGCCGGGCAGGTAGCGCTCGATCGGCGTGTCCAGCTCGACTTTGCCCTCGGCGACCAGCTGCAGCACCACCGTCGACACGAATGTCTTTGTGTTGCTGCCGATCCGGACGCGGGCGTCGTCCGGGAACGGTGCCCGGGTGGTCAGGTCGCCGACGCCCGCGGTGAAGGTGCGATGGCCACCGGGTCCGTCGATCACCACCTGCACACCGGGAAATCCCTTGCGCACCACGTTGTCCAGTGCGGCGGCGACGGCGGTCGGTGGCGTCTTCGCCGGATCATCGGTCTTACCCGCCGACGTCTCACCGCCGCATGCGGACGCGGCAAGTACCGCGCCGACCACTGCGGCCGCGACGGCCGCCCTGCCGGAGTTGCGCCGAAATGGGTTCATGAGCAGTGCTTTCCTCCTGTTCGAGCCGGAAGGCATTGGTGCATCCCCGACGCTTTCGAGCCTAGGAATCGGCAACCGTCGCGCCCATGCCGCGCGCACCCGAATGCTGGGTATTGCCTGCGGGTGGCCGATGGTGGGGCTAGCACTACCGTGCGCGGTCGCTCAGCAGCGGTGGCGAGCACCGGGAGTGCGTGCAAACATACGGTGACCGGGATCTGTACATCTATTACCGATCTCAACTGTCGAAAAGGGCATCCGGCCGAGTCGGATGTCCTTTTTCGCGCACATACCAGCGTCGGATCAGTAAGCCGTCACGAAAAACTCATGAAACCATTGGTTGGATGTCTGGACGATGACGTCTGATCAGCAGTGGCTCATCGGTGACTTCGCTGGGGCGAGACCGCGGAAGACGTCGGACGATTGGCTACGTTCACTGGTGAACGATCGATGGTCGGAGAGAGAACCGAATGCTGAAGTTCGCTGTACTCGGCGAGGTGCGTGCGTGGCGTGATGAGCTGGAGCTCGATCTCGGCTCCAAACAGCGCCGAGCCTTGCTGGCAGCCCTGTTGCTGCGCAGCGGACGTTCGGCGACGGTGCCGGAACTCATCGACGGCGTCTGGGGCGAGCATCCGACGCCGAGCGCGATCGGCGCGCTGCGCAACCACATCCTGCACCTGCGCCGGGCGCTCGAGCCGGACCGGACGGCCGGTGCGCCCGCCACCGTGCTCGTCGGGTTCGGCGGCGGCTACGCGCTGCGGCTGCCACAGGGCGCGGTCGATGTGGAGATGGTCGAGGACATACTGCTCGAGGTGCAGCCGGACCGGATCGATGCGGAGTCGGCGCACGCGGTCGAGCTGATCCGCGAACGGCTCGACGCCGCGCTGCGGCTCTGGTCGGGCACGCCGCTGGCCGGGCTGCCCGGCCCCTACGCGGACCGGCAGCGCACGCAGCTGATCGAACGGCGGGTCGCGCTGCTGGAACAGCGCATCGAGCTGGACCTGCGCCTCGGCCGCTATCCGGAGGTGATCGCCGAGCTGACACCGCTGTGCGGTGAGCACCCGATGCGCGAGCAACTGCGCGGCCTGTTGATGACCGCGCTGTATCACGCGGGCAGACAGGCCGAGGCGCTCGCGGTGTACGCCGACACCCGAAAGGTGCTCATCGAACGACTCGGCATCGAACCCGGACAGCAGCTCGCCGAGCTGCACCAGCGCATCCTGCGGGCAGATCTGCCTGCGCCACAACGGGATACCGAGAGCGAAGCGGTCATCGTGCGACCGCCGCGCCGCACGGTGGGGCGGGTCGCGCAGTTGCCCGCCGACGTCGTCGACTTCACCGGCCGCGCCGACACGGTCCGGCGGATCAGCGAATGGCTCACCCGCGCAGACGGTTTCGCGGTACCGGTGTGCGTGATCGGCGGCATGGGCGGGATCGGCAAGAGCGCGCTCGCGGTGCACGTCGGTCATCGCGTCCGTGACCGGTTTCCGGACGGACAGCTGCATGTCGACATGCACGGCTTCGCGCAGGCCCGCGGCCGCGGGCCCGGCACTCGATCCGGCACCCCGGCCGCGGACACGCTCGGTGATTTCCTGCGCGCCCTCGGCGTTCCGGAGGGCGAGATCGCGCCGACCCTGGCGGAGCGTTCGGCCCAGTTCCGCAGTTTCCTGGATGGCAAGCGGGTGCTCGTGGTGCTGGACAACGCGCGCGACAGCGACCAGGTCGCCCCGCTGATTCCGGGCACTCCCGGCTCGGCGGTGCTCATCACCAGTCGCTCATCGATGCCCGAATTGCCTTGCGTGGTGGGCGTTCTCGGCGTGCGGCTCGATGTGCTGTCCCGGGCCGAGGCGCGCATCCTGCTCGCCGGAATCGCGGGCTCGCGTCGCGTCACCGCCGAGCCCGCCGCGGTGGACAGCGTGCTCACCGCGTGCGGCGGGCTGCCGCTGGCGGTCCGGATCATCGGCGCGCGGCTGGCGGCCCGGCCGAACTGGAGCATCAGCAGCCTGGCCGAGCGGCTGGACGACGCGAAGCAGCGGCTCGGCACCCTGCGCAGCGGCGACCTGGCGGTCGAGGCGGCGTTCCGGCTCAGCTACGACCAGCTCGATTGTGCTCAGGCCAGGGCCTTTCGGCTGTTGGCCACGCCGGAGGTCGCGGAGCTCTCCCTGGACGGCGCGGCCGCGATCCTCGGCTCGGATCGGATGCTGGTCGAGGAGCTGTGTGAGTCGCTCGTCGACCTGAACCTGATGGAGACCAGCGCGTCCGGGCGCTACACCTATCACGATCTGCCCCGCCTGTTCGCCCGCGAGCTGCACCTCGGCCCCGACGTCGCCGAGCCGGTGTCCGGGGTGCTGATCCGCCTGCTCGACTTCTATCTGGCCACCATGAAAAACCTGATGGTGGTGTGCAATCCGGGCTCACGACTACCGGAACACCTGGCGCCCACCACCGCTGCCGGACTGTCGTTCCCCGACAGCATCGCCGCGCAATACTGGCTCGACGTCGAGCGACCGAACCTGATCTCGCTGTACGAACAGATCGCCAGGATCGGTGGTCCCGCGCTCGCGCTGGCCGCCGATATCGCCTGGGCCACCGCGGAATTGATCGACGGCGGGCCGCACTGCCAGGAGCTGTCCCGGGCGCTGGACAAGCTGCTCGACGCGGGCGTGCGGGCAGGCGACCGTCGCGTCGAATGCCGGATCCGGGTCACCCTGGGCACGATCTACAGCTACTCGCTCGGCACGCTGCGCCAAGGCCGCGATCACGTGCGCATCGCGCTGTCGCTGCCGCCGGCCTCGGCAAGTGACGTGCGACTGACCGCGTTCGCAGGCCAGCTGCTCGCCTCGTCCACCAGGATGGGCACCGAAACGGCGGCCTCGATCGCGCACGCCGAACGCGCGATCCGGCTGGCCAGGCGGGTCGAGGATGCCGCGGTCGAATGCGCCAGCCTGGTGCACATGGCCAAAACCCTGTCGGACGCAGGGGAATACGCGCAATCCCAGGAACGGGCGACGGAGGCGAAGACCCTGGCCGCCAAGATCGGCAATGCCGCGCTCGAAGCGATGGCGACGCACGAGCTAGGCGCGAGTCGCGGCTATCAGGGCGACCATCGGCACGCGATCGAGCTGTGCCGCGAGTCGGTCGAGCTGGCCCGGCTCAGCGGAGTGGAGTTACGCGAAGGCTGGGCGCTGGCGCGGCTGGCGCACGTGTACATGATGGCCGGGCAGTTGACGCAGGCCGAACCGATCGCCGACGCGGCCATTCGCATGCTCAACCGCGCGATCGGCCCGCTGTCCAGGGCGCGCGTGCTGGTGATGCACGGGCTCATCCTGCAGGCGGCCGGCCGGACCCATCAGGCGTATTGCGTATACCGTTCGGCGGCAGAGGCTTTCGCCCTCATGGAGGACGCGCACTTCACCCACGAACGGCTCAACGGCCAGGTGGAGGCGCCGATTCTGGCGCTGCTCGGCGAGCACCTCGACCAGGTGATCGCCGAACGCACTCAGCGCCGCGCCGCCACCGGCTCGGCGTGAGCGGGAAGCCACCGACGGACTTCCCGCGCACCAAGCCGGCTCAGTGGCCGCCGTTGTCCTTCAGCCGCTGGATCGAGGCCGTCACCTCGGCCTCGGCCTCGGTGCGGCCGACCCACTCCGAGCCCTTGACGAACTTGCCGGGCTCGAGATCCTTGTACCGCTCGAAGAAGTGCTTGATCGCGGCCAGCTCGAACTCGGGCACATCCTTCAGGTCCTGGATGTGCTCCCAGCGCGGATCGCCGGCCGGCACGCACAGCACCTTGTCGTCGCCGCCTGCCTCGTCGACCATCTTGTACATCGCGACCGGGCGCACCTCGATGAGGCAGCCGGGGAACACCGACTCGGGCAGCAGGACCAGCGCGTCCAGCGGGTCACCGTCCTCGCCGAGGGTGTTCTCGATGTAGCCGTAGTCGGCGGGGTAGACCATGGACGTGTAGAGGTGCCGATCGAGCCGGACCCGTCCGGTCTCGTGATCGACCTCGTACTTGTTCCGAGAGCCCTTGGGGATCTCGATGGTGACGTCGAACTCCACGCCATCTCCTTCGGTGCATCTATGAGCATGGGCAGTCACGACTGCCGACTCGCCAGGTTGTTCGGGGGAACGGTTGCGCAACGAGGATAGTGTGGTCGGCGGGGACATGGGTGCGGCAGGCGGCTGCTGCGGAAATCAGTCGAGGAGAGCTGCGGGCTGTGGTTGGTAAGAACATCGGTGGCTTGGCTGCCCGGCGGCGCCGCAATATCTGGATCGGACTCGGCGTGACGCTCGCCGTCGTCCTCGCGGCGGGTGGTGGCGTACTGCTCACGGTCAAGCCGTGGACCGACGAATTCCGGCACGGCGGGCTGACCACGGCCGCGCCGCCCGCACCGGTCAAACCGTATCCGCAGATGGCTCCCGCGCCGTCGAACGCACCCGCGCCGAGCCCGGCCGGGATCGCCGCCGCGCTCGCGCCGGTCCTCGGCAATCCCGATCTCGGCGCCTTCGCCGGGCAGGTGACCGACGCCGACAGCGCGACGGTGCTGTGGAGCGGCGACCCGGGCCGGCCGATGATTCCGTCGTCGACCGCGAAGATCCTGACCACGGCCGCCGCGCTGCTCACGCTGCCGGACAACCATCGGCTGATCACCAAGGTGGTGGCCGGGACCGCGCCGAACGAGCTGGTGCTGGTCGGCGGCGGCGATCCGACGCTCACCGCCGAGCCGGAAGGCAAGGGCTACTACCCGAACTCCGCGCGGGTGTCCGATCTGGTCGCCCAGATCAAGAATTCGGGCCGGGCCGTCGACACGATCGTGGTCGACACCTCGGCCTATGCCGGGCCGAGCATGGCGAAGGGCTGGGACCCGGTCGACATCCACGACGGCTCGATCGCGCCGATGGAGTCGGTGATGATCGACGGCGGCAGGCTGCAGCCGCAGGTCGAGTACTCGCCGCGCACCCCGACGCCCGCGCTGGACGCCGGGCGCAGGCTGGCCACCGAGCTCGGTCTCGACCCGGCCAAGGTGCGTGCGGGCACCGCGTCGCCCGCCGCCGCCGCGGTGGCGAGCGTGCAGTCGGCGCCGCTGCGCGACCGGCTGCGGGACATGATGGTCTACTCCGACAACATTCTCGCCGAGGCGGTCGGGCGCGAGATCTCCGTCGCCAACGGCGGCGAGGCCTCGTTCAGCGGCGCGGTCGACGCGGTGCGCACCGCGCTCGGCAAGGCGGGCTTCGACCTGGCCGGGCTGGACATGCAGGACAACAGCGGTTTGTCGGTGGACGACCGCATCCCGGCCAAGCTGCTCGATCGGGTCATCGCGACCGCGGCCAAGCCGAACGCGTCGACGGCCGTCCAGCCCGCTGACACCATGGCCCGACCCGAAAACGACCGGCTCGCATCCACTTTGGCGCCGCTGCTGGACGACCTGCCGATCGCGGGCGCGACCGGGTCGCTGACCAGCCGCTATGTCGAGCGCAACCGGCAGGGTGCCGGTTTTGTCCGGGCCAAGACCGGAACTCTGTCGGTGTCCAGCGCGTTGGTCGGGTATGTGCTCGACGCCGACGGGCGGGTGCTGACCTTCGCGTTGATGTCGAACGATCGACCGCCGGAGGTGAGCAGGCCCGCCCTCGACGCGATCGCAGGCACGCTACGCAACTGTGGATGCTCGTGACGGGTGGTTGACAATGCACGGAGAAATTTCCGACCCAGCTGATGCGGGCCAGGGTTCAGTCGAGCCCGTGGCCGCCGGTGCGGTCGAGAAGACCAAGGGCCGCTCGGGGTTCTCCGGTGCCGTCGACTGGAAGCTGGCCGCGAAGACCGGTGCCGCGTTGGTGCCGTCCGGCCCGCGTACCTCGCGTTACTCGGCCGAGCAGGTGGTCGCCGAACTGGCCGTCGCGTCCGAGCGCGCCGAAGGACCGGTCCGGGAAGTGAGCGGGCTGCTCGACGATCAGCCGGTGCCCGCCGCCCGGATCGTCGACCGGCCGGGCTGGATCGAGGCGGCCGCCGACTCGATGGGCCAGCTCACCGGCACCGGCGGGGACACCGGCGAACGCGGCCTGCTGCAAGGCAAACCGGCCGGCGTGCAGGCGGGCGCGATGCTGGCCTTCCTGTCCACCGCGATCCTCGGCCAGTACGACCCGTTCACCGGGCCGGACGGCACGCTGCTGCTGGTCGCGCCGAACATCATGGCGGTGGAGCGCGCGCTCGGCGTCTCGCCCAGCGACTTCCGGCTCTGGGTCTGCCTGCACGAGGTGACGCACCGGGTGCAGTTCTCCTCGGCGCCCTGGCTGGCCGACTACATGCGCGCCAATGTCGAGGTGCTCGGCGACGTCGGCGACGAACCGCTCAACGAGATGCTGTCCCGACTGGTCGAGGAGGTCCGCGACCGTCGCCGCGGCAGCACGCCCGACGATCCCGCCGCCCGCGGCGTGGTCGGTCTGCTGCGAGCCACGCAGGCCCCGCCGCAACGCGAGGCCCTCGATCGGTTGCTGATGCTCGGCACGCTGCTGGAAGGCCACGCCGACCACGTCATGGACGCCGTCGGTCCCGCCGTGGTGCCCTCGGTCGAACAGATCCGCTCCGCGTTCGACCAGCGCCGCAAGCGTCCGACCAACCCGCTGCAGCGCATCATGCGCGCGTTGCTCGGGGTGGACGCGAAGGTCGCGCAGTACGTGCGCGGCAAGGCGTTCGTGGACGACGTCGTCGGCCGGGTCGGCATGGAACGCTTCAACACCATCTGGACCAATGCTGAAACCCTGCCCCGCACAGACGAAATCGAGCATCCCGAACGCTGGGTCACCCGCGTCCTCGGCTGACGCCGCGACCACCCGGTCAGCGACTCCTCGAACCTCGAGGTGGGGTCGGTACGCTCCGGTTATGGGTGGACCAGTGGCCGAGCCGCGCCGGTTGCCGGAGACGGCGGCGGTGCTGGTGGTCCGGCGTGCGGTCCGGGACTGGGTCGCTGCGTACGCACCGGGTGAGGATGTCGTAGTAGCACTGTCGGGCGGAGCGGATTCCCTGGCGCTCACTGCCGCGGCTGTGGTCGAGGTGGAAGCGGTCGATGCGGTCGTGATCGACCATCAATTGCAGGTGGGTTCCGACGTGGTCGCGGCTGCGGCTGCTGCGGCGGCGCTGGCACTCGGCTGCCGCTCGGCTCGGGTGATCCCGGTCGAGGTCGGCGACGAAGGCGGGCTGGAGGCAGCCGCACGACAGGCTCGGTATGCGGCACTGGACGCAGCACGGGGTGGGCTGCCGGTGCTGCTCGGGCACACCCTCGACGATCAGGCGGAAACCGTATTACTCGGATTGGCGCGTGGATCGGGCGGACGGTCGATTCACGGGATGGCCGAGTGGACGCAGCCTTGGGGCCGGCCGTTGCTCGGGGTGCGGCGGTCGGTGACTCGGCAGTTGTGTGCGGACGTGGACGTGTCGCCGCACGAGGATCCGCACAACGCATCACCCGAGTTCACCAGGGTTCGATTGCGCACCGAGGTGCTGCCGTTGCTCGAGGAGGTGCTCGGCGGTGGAGTCGCCGGCGCGCTCGCGCGGACCGCCGAACAGTTGCGCGAAGACGGGGCGGTGCTCGACGCGCTCGCGGGTGAGCTGCTGCACACCGCGAGTGATGGCGCGGCGCTGTCGATCGAGACGCTCGCCACTGCGCCCGCCGCGCTGCGCCGCCGCGCGATCCGGGCCTGGTTGCTGGCGGGTGGCGCGAAAGCCCTGACCGGCAAGCATTTACACGCGGTGGACGAGCTGATCACCAACTGGCGCGGGCAGGGTGGGATCGCGGTCGGCGGCGGGCGCGCGGGTAGCAGGTTGGTCGCGGCGCGCGAACGTGGCAGGCTGACACTGCGTCTGCGCAGCGGTTGATGACACATAATGGGTCGGCCGTCCGGGAGCGAAAACCAGAAGGGAACAGCTGACGTGTACGGGGACGACATCGCGTCTGTTCTGATCACCCAGGAAGAGATCGCCGCCAAGACGAAGGAGCTGGCCGAGCTCATCGCCAAGCGGTATCCCGCCGACGCCCCCGAGGGGGATCTGCTGCTGGTAGGCGTGCTCAAGGGCGCGATCTTCTTCATGACCGACCTGGCCAAGGCGTTGCCGATCCCGACCCAGCTGGAGTTCATGGCCGTCTCGTCGTACGGGTCGTCCACCTCGTCCTCCGGCGTGGTCCGCATCATGAAGGACCTGGACAAGGACATCGCCGGGCGCAATGTGCTGATCGTCGAGGACATCATCGACTCGGGCCTGACGCTGTCCTGGCTCAAGCGCAACCTATCCACCCGCAACCCGGCCTCGCTCGAGGTGGTCACCCTGCTGCGCAAGCCGGACGCGCTACGCACCCATGTCGACGTCGCGCACGTCGGCTTCGATATCCCGAACGAATTCGTCGTCGGCTACGGCCTCGACTACGCGGAGCGCTACCGCGACCTGCCCTACATCGGCACCCTCGACCCGAAGGTCTACTCCTAGCGGTCCGGCAGGATGCCGAAAATCGTTGCGGGGGAGCCGGAGCCGCGTCGGTAGAGCGGCCCGCCGACCAGGATCCAGGCGCCGGTCGCGGGGATCGCGGCCAGGTTGGCCAGGCATTCCAGGCTGATCCGGTGCTCGCCGTAGAGCAGTCTGGAGACGGCGTAGGTGTCGTCGGTACCCAGGTCCGGGCCGAAGGTGTCGATGCCTAACGCGCCGCGGTGGCCGAGCCTGCCGGTGCGCAGCAGCCATTCGATCGTCTCGACCGCGAAACCCGGCTGATGGTCGGCGAATTCGGCGGTGCCGATGAATTCCGGGGTGCCCCACTTGCTGTCCCAGCCCGTCCAGGCGATCACCGCCGCGCCGTTCGGGATGCGCCCGTGCCGTCCCTCCCACTGCTTCAGATCGGTGACGGTGATGGCGTAGTCACGATCGCGGTCGCACGCCTCGCGGACATCGATCTTCACCGCGGGCAGCAGCAGATCGTCCAGGTCCAGCTGGTCGGCGCCGAGGCCGTCGGAGTGAAAGTGAATCGGTGCGCCCCAATGGGTTCCGGTGTGCTCGCCCTGCTGGATATAGCGCAGGTAGTAGCCGTCGTTGGCGACCGTCGCGACGATGTCGGTGCGGAATTCCGGATCGTCCGGATACAGCGGCGTGGTCGCCGGATCGTGCACATGCGACAGGCTCACCAGCCGCCCGAGCGGACGCGGCGAGGTCATCGTTTCCGCTGCGGGATGGCCCGCGCGAGCGCGAGCAGGTCGGCCTCGAGCCAGCGGAACAACCGGTAGGTAACCACGAAAGCCAGAATGCCACCGACGCTGAGCAAGCGCACCGGAACGATCACCAACTCCAGGTCCCCGGCGTCGACGAAGGTCGCGCCCGCCACCCCGAGCAGCGGCACCGACGCCGCGACGCCGAGGTAGAAGTTGCCGCGCCGGGCCAGATTTCGCAGCTGCCGCTCGTCGCCGGGCCCGATGCCGCCGCGCACCAGCAACTGTGGATACACCGAGCGGACCGCGTAGACCATGATCGGGAAGAACGGATAGGCCAGCGCGATGGCCGCGCAAACCACCTGTGCCGCAAAGAAATGCAGGAACGTCTTCGGGGGCAGGTCGACACCGGTGAAAGCCAGGCCGAGCGGCCAGATCACGCCGGCGGCGAGCCAGAAACCGAACGGCACCAACACCGCCCAGTCGCCCATCAGCAAGGTGTCGCGGCGCGCCTTGGCCAGCGTGCGCGCGGAATACTCACGGCCGCGGGCCAAGCGGAAGCCGATGGTCAGCGGCCTGCGAGTGAGAAAGATCAGCAGCAGCGCCGCGACCGGGAAGGCGATCAGGTTGTTGACCAACCCGACGGTGGCGAACTTGTGCTGGTCGACCTCCGACATCCGGTCGATGATCAGCGACTGGTTCAGCTGGATGTTGTACCAGCTCGCGAGCACGTTCGGCACGCCGATACACAGGGCCGCGAACGGAATCAGCCAGCCGCGCGCCCGGTGGGCCAGACTGGTCGGCGGCGGATCGGCCAGGTTCCGCGCGCGGGCGTCCAGGCACAGGTCGAGCTGCCCGGCCAGCTCGGCGCCGTTGCGCCAGCGGCGTTTCGGGTCGGCGGCCAGGCAGTCCAGCAGCACGCGGCGCAGGGACGCCGGTGTGTCCGCGGGCAGCCGGGATTGGGTGGCCGCGCTGACGCCGTCGCGGCGGACGGCCAGCATGCGCGCATAGGCCTCGGCGGGTGTCTCGCCTGCTCGCGGGGTGTCCTCGAACGGGCTTGCGCCCGTGAGCATTTCCCACAGCAGCACGCCCAGCGAATAGATATCGCTGCGGGTGCCCGCCGCGGGCGCGGCCGGGTCGAGCAGCCGGGCCAGCTGCTCCGGCGACCGGTACGGCAGCGAATCATCCACGGGTTGAGCTGGATTCGCCGCGACCGGGCGCGGACCCGACTCGCTCAGCGCGAAATCGGCCAGCTTCGGAATGCCCTCAGCGGTGAACAGCACGTTCGCGGGTTTGAGGTCGTGATGCAGCACCCCGTGGTGCTCCGCGTAATCCAGCGCGTCGGCCAGCCGCCTGCCCACCCAGGCCACCGTCTCCGGCCAGCTCAGCGCCCCGATCTCGGCCCGCACACTCGAATCCGACGGCCGGATCTCGCCTTTCGCCTCCATCGCCGCATCGATGGCCCGCAACAGCAGCGCGCCACCGTCGGACGCCGGGCCGGTGCGCCGCTGGTCGAGCACGCCGAGCGCGGTGCCGCCGGGCAGGTACTGCATGTAGACGAGGCGGGGCGCGGCGGCGCCGAGGAGGGCGCGACCGGTGTCGACCGGTGTGCCGCCGTCTCGGGCAATGCCGGGGAACGGGTCTGTTCGGGTAGGTCGTGGGAAATCGGTGCTGCGGCCGCGCGGGGCGGCTACGGTCGCGTTGTCGTGCTGGCTCAGCGGATTACCGCTGAGCGCAGTCGAGTCGGCGTCCATCGGGCCGGCGACGGTAGCGTCGCCGCCCGAGGGGCCACCGTCGCGCACAGTGTTGTCTGGGCCGCTGGGCGCGCTGGCGACCGTGGCGTCGTCGGTCGCGGAGCTGGCGCGGTCGGGTTCGGTGGGGTCTTCTGGGCGGGAGCGTTGCACGCTGTGGAAGCCCGGCGGCTTCGATCGGGCGCCCGGTCGAGCACCGGTGTCGCGGACGGAATCGGCTGTCTCCCAGTCGAACGGGTCGTCGCGGTCGGCGGCGGGCTCGGTGCTCAGCAGCCGCTGGTCGAAAACTCGGACGATGTGCGCGTGATCGAGTTGCGCCATGGTGTGCGGTGCGCTGGCCCGGCCCGCCGAAAGGCGCACCGCGACAAGCCGTTGCATGGAGCGCTGCCTGGCCAGAAAGACTCGGCCGAGCACGCCGGTGCCGAGGTCGGTGATCAGGTCGAAGTCGTCGATCTGCCGACCAGGGGCCAGATCGGCCAGTGCGGCAACGGCTTCGGCCGATTCCGCCGCGCCGAAGTCATCGGTGCTGTCATCGATGGCGAAGGCGGCGAGGCGTTCACGCACCTCGTCGGCGAGTTCCGGGTACTCGGTGAGGAATTCCTCGATGGTCAGCGGTGCGTGGCGGCGTCGCGCCAGGAACTCCTCGCAGAGCAGGTCGGTCAGCGCGGGACAGTGCTCGACCTCCGGAAATTCCTTGCGGTACTCGGCGATCCGCTTGCCGAGGTCGGCGGCCCTGGCCCAGCGCTCGCGCAGGTCGATGCGCAGCAGATCGGCGAGCACCGCGAGGCGCACCTGGGTGCCGTCGGGCACGTAGTCCGCGAGCCGCGGCGGCGCGAACGGATCAGCGCGCAGGCTGCGTTGCCAATCGTCGGCGAACCGGGCGACGGCGTCGGCGCGCGAGGAGGTCACGTGCGCGTCTCCGGCCCGATCGGCCCGCTGTCGTCGAAGTCCACTGTCACAACGGTATTCGTGCCCGCCGACTCCGGCGCGACGACGCGCTCCAGCGCCCGCAGATCGGCCTCCAGCGCGCGGAACAGCAGATAGGAGCCGACGAACGCGACGATGCCGCCCGCGCACAGCACCCGAACGGCGAAGATCACCATCGGAATATCGGACGGCGGCAGGAAAGTCACGCCCGCCACCGCGAGCAACGGCACTGACGCGGCGACCGCCAGATAGCCATTGCACCGGCGATCGAGCCCGCGCAGCCAGATCGCGTCCTCGGGGCTGATGTCGCCGTGCCGGAGGAACAGCGGATAGATGCAGCGCACCATGTAGAAGGTCAGCAGGAAGAACGGATACGCCACCGCGATGGCACCGCACACCACCAGCGACGCGAGGAAGTGCACGATCGCCCGCGCGGGCAGGTCACCGGTCACCAGTTGCAGCGTGACCGGGAAGGTGATGCCGGACAGCACCCACAGCGAAAACGCAACGGCCACCGCACGATCGCCGAGCAGTAGCGCGTCCCGTCTGGCATTGCGCAACGTCTCCGGGTCGTAGCGTCGTCCCTTGCGCAGCCCGCGCGGCACTGTCAGCAAAGACCGGGACATGTACACCACGATCGCGATGCCGGTGGGAAAGAACACCCCGTTCACCACGCCGGTGATGACCACGAAGCTGTGCTGGGCCTGCTCGGTCAGCCTGCTGATGATCAGGTGCTGGTTGTGCTGGATGTTGTACAGCGAGGCAAGCACATTCGGCAGTCCGACCGACAGCAGCGTGACCAGCACCATCCACGGCCGCAGCCGCAGCCGCCAGCTGTTCGGCGCCGGATCGACGAGCTCGCGGGCCCTCGCGTCCAGGCACAGCTCGAACTGCCGCGCCAGCACCGACCCGTTCGCCCACCGCTTCGTCCGCTCCGGCTCCAGGCAGCTGAGCAACACCCGGCGCAGCGCCGCCGGGCAATCGGCCGGAACCCGTTCCAGCGCAGCCGCGTCCACCCCGCCGCTGCGCCGCTCCAGCATGGCCTCGAGTGTCGTGTCGTCGCCGGGATTGTCGGCGCCCGCGGTGCTGTCGTCGAACGGTTTCGCGCCGGTGAGCAGTTCCCACAGCACCACCCCGAGCGAGTAGATATCGGCGCGCGTGTCCAGATCCGCCGCGCTGCGGCCGAATCCGGGATGGCAGGCCTCCAACTGCTCCGGCGACATGTACGCCAGCGAGCCGCCGAAATAGGCCACCGGACTGGTGCCCTCGACATTGCGGCTGAAGCTGATGTTGAAGTCGGCGAGCTTGGGCACCGCCTCGGCGGTGAGCAGCACATTGGCCGGTTTCACGTCGCGGTGCAGCACCCCGTGCGCGGACGCGTAGTCCAGCGCCTCGGCCAGCCTGCGGCCGAGCCACGCCACCGTCTCCGGCCAGCTGAGCGCGGCGATCTCGGCGCGCACACTGGAATCCGTCGGCCGGATCTCGCCCTTCTCCTCCATCGCCGCGTCGACCGCGTCCAGCAGCAGCTGACCGCTGCGTTCGGCGGGCGGGGTGGCGCGCACCCAGCGCAGCACGCCGAGCAGCGTGCCGCCGGGCAGGAACTGCATGTAGAGCAGGCGCAGCCGGCGCGCGGGACCGGCGTCGTCGAGCAGACGCTGATCGAAGACCCGCACGATGTAGTCGTGGTCGAGCTGGGCCAGCGTCTGCGGCTCGGTGCCGTGATCGGTGGAGATCTTCACCGCGACCAGCCGCTGCAGCGAGCGCTGCCTGGCCAGGAAGACGCGGGCGAACGCGCCGCTGCCCAGCCCGGTCAGCAGGTCGAAATCATCGATCCGCTGGCCGATTTCGATCCGGTCGAGCGCGTCGAGCCGGCCCGGTCCGGTGCCGATCGTGGTGGGAATGGCTGTCGCCGTTCCCGTCAGATCAGTGGTGGTCGCTCGGGTCACTTCTGAACCACGAGTCGACTCAGTGGTTCGGTTCAATTCGTTATCGACGAACGCGGCTCTGGTGCGCGCGAGCGCGGTCAGCGTGGAATCCTGCAGCGCCGCCCGCCGGGTGCTCTGTTCGACATCATCGGCGTTCAGCAGTGCGCGCAGTTCGGTCGCCTGGTGTGGATATTCACGCAGGCATTCACGCGGATCCACCCGTTCGCCGCTGTGCCTGCGGATGACGAACTCCTCGTACACCAGACCGGCCGGGATACTTCCGGGCTGAAGTTCGGGAAACTCGGTGCAGTATTCAGCGAGCCGTTTACGGGTGTCCTGGTTCGCGCCGAGCACGGTCCGGCGCAACCAGCGATGCCGCAGGTCGACGCGGATCAGCTCGACCAGCGCCTCGGTGCGCAGCGTCCGCGCATCGGGCAAATACTCGGCGATCTCGGGCGGGCGGCGGGTGGATTCATCGACGGCGTCTTCCCAGGCGGCGGAGAAGGCTGCCACGGCGTTGAATTCGGTACGCAGCGGGTGGTTGCCGAAACCAGCGGCGGAATCGGAACTTCTATCGGAGTTGGCACTCATTCTCGGACCTAGTGGCTCGGCGGACACCGAAGAATCCGCACTGGTCGGTCGGTGGATGTGCCGGAGAAATTCCGCCACACCCGACGCCATCGTCCCCCGAGCAGTATTCGGAATGATAACTTGCGGCTTGAGAGCGATCACCCGAATTCGACAACGATGCGACGGGGGACGACCAGCACATGCAGATCAAGGCCACAGCGGTGGCGGACGCTTCGGCGAAAACCGAAACTTCCGGCACGGAGACAGCCGCGCAGACGCCGACCAAGCACTCGGTCGTCGCGCAAGTTACCCAGAAACAGTCGACTGTCGCACAGTCACCGCCCACCCGATCGGGCGTCGAGGCGAGTGCGCCCGCTCAAGATAGTCCGCTGGGCGCGAACGACCAAATCCTGTCCGACAAGGGTCCGGCCGCGGCCATCGCGGCGCGCGTGCGGGACGGTTCGCTGACCGCGACGGAGGTGGTCGAGACGACCATGGCCCGGATCGTCGCCGAACACCGGAACACCAATGCCTTCAGCGTCATTCGCACCGAGAAGGCCAGATCCGAGGCGGCCGCGCTGGAGCAGCGCGCCGATCTGGACGTGCTGCCGCTGGCCGGGGTGCCGATCGCGATCAAACACAACATCCCGGTGACCGGCGAGACGATGCGGTCCGGCTCGGCGGCCACCGACGCCCGTCCGGTCGCCGACGATCATCCGGTGGTGCGCAGGTTGCGCGCCGCGGGCGCGGTGGTCGTCGGACTCACCACGGTGCCGGAACTCGGCCTGTGGGGCACCACCGATACCCCGGAGCGGATCACCAGCAATCCATGGAATGTCGCGCGCAGTTCGGGCGGCTCGTCCGGCGGCTCGGCCGCGGCGGTCGCCGCCGGACTGGTGCCGATCGCGCACGGCAACGACGGACTCGGTTCGATCCGCATCCCCGCGGCCTGCTGCGGGGTGTACGGCATCAAGCCGGGCCGCTACGCGGTGCCCGCCGAGATCGGCGTCGACGCGTGGTCGGGCATGGTCGAAAACGGCGTGCTGGCAACGACAGTCGGCGATGCCGCGCTCGCGCTCTCGGTGCTGGCCGCCCGACCGGACCTAGCCGAGGTGGAGCCGCCCGGCCGACTACGCATCGGTCTAGCCGTGGCTCCGCCGTATCGCTGCTTCCCGGTCGACCGGCACTGGACCAACGCCGCCCGCACCGCGGCCTCGGTCGCCGCCGCGGCAGGCCACCTGGTCGAGCCGGCCACGTTGCCCTATGGCGACGCGATGCTGTCGATCTTCCTGCGCTGGTTGGCCGTTGGCTCCCGGGACGCAGCCGCGCTACCGAATCCTGAACGCCTGCAACCGCGTACCCGCCGCCACCTCGCGCTAGGGCGCCTGGTGCAGCGACTACGCCTGGTTCGACCGGCCCAGATCGACCGGGTCGAGGCGCGGCTGCTCGAATACTTCGAACGCTACGACGTGGTGATCACGCCCACGCTCGCCTGCCCGCCGCCCAAGGCGCGGGCCTGGCACAGTCGCGGCTGGTTGGCCAATGTGCTTGCCACCGCGCGCTTTTCGCCCTTCACCCCGCTGTGGAACCTGGTCGGCTGGCCGGCCGCGTCCATCCCGATGGGCATGCATCCCGATGTCGGGACGCCGGTGGCCGCTCAGCTCGCCGGTCCGCCGGGGAGCGAATCCACCCTGCTGCGGTTGTCCGCGCAACTGGAATCGCTGCACCCGTGGCGGCGCACCATCAACTGATCAGGCGCTGATGGCGGGTTGCGGTTGCTGCACCGAGAACCCGCCGTCCACTGCGCGGCCGGCGAATTCGAGGATGGTCGGCCGGGTGTCGTCGGCCCGCCACGCGACGGCCAGCTCGCACGGTGCGAGGCCGGCCACCGGTCGCGCGGTGAGGCCGGGCCAGCGGTACATCGGCACGTTGTTCTCGGCGAGCAGGCAGACGCCGAGGCCGAGGCTCACGGCCTCCAGCTTGTCCTCGGGGGTCGCCGCCTCGGCGCCGATCTTCGGCTGACGTCCGTTGCGTGCGTCGTTGCCGAGCCAGAAGTCGCGCACCGCACCGGCTTCGGTGGGCAGCGCGATGAACGGCTCGTCGAGCAGGTCGGTGAACTCGATGATTTCCCGGTCGGCCAGCGGGTGGTTCTCCGGGAGCAGCACCCAGCGCGGCTCGGTGCGCAGCACCTGCCAGCGGTAGCGGTTCGGGTCGGGCAGCGGCAGCCACACCAGCGACAGGTCCGCCTGCCGACCGGACAGGCCGCTGGACGGGTCGGTCCACGAGGCCGCGTGCAGCGCGAGCCGGTGGCCGCTCGCGCTTTCCAGGTCGTTCAGCAGGCCGCGGCCGAGCGCGGACTGGATGCCGACGCGCAGCACCTCGCCCGCCTCCTGCAGCGAGACGTTGGTGACCTCCCACAGCTCCAGGATCTTGCGGGCGCCCTCGAGCAGTTCCTTGCCTGCCACGGTCAGGGCCACGCTGCGCTGGTTGCGGTCGAACAGGACCACGTCGAGCTGGCGTTCCAGCTGCCGGATCTGACGCGACAGGGTGGGTTGAGCGATGTGCAGCCGCTGAGCGGCGTTGGTGAAGTGCAGTTCCTCAGCGACGGCGACGAAATACCGCAGGTCGCGCAAATGCGGGTCCATAGCCCCTTGCTATCAGAATCAGTCCTGAATTTCCAGCCTTATCAGGCCAGAAAGTTCGGATACGGGTACCAAAACGTTCTACAGGTTTGTTAGGGACAGCATATTGCTTGTGATGGTGGGACGCACCATCGACTCCGCGAATCTTCGGCATGCGAGCGCTGAACCAGCCGCTCGGCGATAGTTGGGCGCGTGACCAGCAATGATGGTTGCCCGCCGCGCGTCGCGCGAGCTGGAACTGGCGGTCTGTGCGATTGCCGTTCGTCAGCTGGACACCCTCTTCTGGTCGATGTGTGGTCATTTGCCCCCTCGATAGTGATTTTCGTCACAATTTGGTTTGTATTGCCGATTGGACCGCATCTCGAGCCCCTTCCGAACACACGAAAAGGCGCTGCGGCCGGGACGAATCCACGGCCGCAGCGCCCGCTGCTTCACCCGATCTAGACGCTGCGCGCCCGGTCCTCATACGCCCTGCGCTTGTCGGCGTCGACGTCGTCGAGGAACGCGTGACCCGAGCCGAGCACCCGGCCGAGGCCGTCGCCGATCGCCTCCGGCAGCAGCCCGACCAACTGCGAGACGATGCCCGCCACCGCGGTCACCCGCACCTTCGACTTCGGCGCGACGATCAGCCCGACGATCGCGTCGGCGATCTCCTCCGGCTCGGCCGGGCGCAACAGCTTCGGCGCGGTGACACCGGCACCGAGCTCGGTGTTGGTCAGCGTCGGCAGCACCGAGGAGAAGCGAACGCCGGAATCCCGGTACTCCTCGCGCAGCGTGTCGGTGAACCCGAGCACCGCGTGCTTGCTCGCGTTGTAGGTAGCCAGGCCGGGGATGTGCGTCTCGCCCGCGAGCGAGGCGATGTTGATGACATGACCGCGCTTGCGCGGCAGCATCCTCGCCAAACCCAGCTTGGAACCGAGAATTACACCGTAGACATTGATGTCCAGGATGCGCCGGGTGATCTGGTCCGGCTCGTCGACCAGCTTGCCGGTCGGCATGATGCCCGCGTTGTTGATCAGCACGTCGATCGGGCCGACGGTGCGCTCGACCTCGTCGAGGAAGCTCTCGAACGAGGCGGGATCGGTGACGTCGAGGCGGCCGTACAGCTCGAAGCCGCGCGCGGTGCCGGACTCCTTCACGGTGGCCTCGTCGATATCGCCGATCGCGATCTTGGCGCCGAGCGCCTGCAGCGCGGTGGCGGTAGCCAGCCCGATGCCGCGAGCGCCGCCGGTGATGACGACGACCTTGCCGCGAATCTTCGACGTATCCGTCACTTGTTGTCTCCCTTGAGTTTCAGAACGGCAGGCAGGTCGATCCGACGCAGTCCGCGCGCACCGGCCGCGCGCATGGCGCCGAGGGCGAAGAGCAGCTTCGGCATCGAGTACGGGTACCAGAACAGCTCCTTGTCCTGGGTCGGCAGCATCGGCGCGGTGATCGCCTGCTGGCGGCAGTACTTGCGGACACCGTTGGCGCCGCCCCAGCGCGCGCCGACGCCGGACTGGCCCCAGCCGCCCATCGGCAGCGCGAAATTGAACAGGTTGCTGAAGACGTCGTTGATGTTCACCGCGCCCGCGTTGAGCTGCCTGGCGATCCGCTCGCCGCGGTCCTTGTCGCCGGTCCACACCGACGCGGACAGCCCGTAGATCGAATCATTGGCCAGCCGAACGGCTTCCGCCTCGTCGGCCACCTTCATGACCGGCAGCGTCGGGCCGAAGGTCTCCTCGGTGATACAGGACATGGTGTGGTCGACATCGACCAGCACGGTCGGCTCGAACGCGGTGCCGAACCCGGCCCGCTTGCCGCCGGTGAGTACCCGTGCCCCGGCCGCGACGGCCTCGTCGACGTGGCGCTGCACGATGTTCGCCTGGTTCTCGTTGGCCAGCGCGCCCACGTCGTGCTTGGACTCGCGGCCGTCGATGCCCTGTCGCAGTGCCTTGACGTTCGCGGTCAGCTTGGCCACGAACTCGTCGTACACCGGCGCCTCGACGTACACCCGCTCCACCGAGATACACACCTGGCCGGAGTTGAACATGCCGCCGAACGCGATGCCGTGCGCGGCCCGATCCAGGTCGGCGTCGGCCAGCACGATGGCCGGATCCTTGCCGCCGAGTTCCAGGCTGTACGGGACCATCCGCTCGGCACAGGCCACCGCGATCTTGCGGCCGGTCGCGGTCGATCCGGTGAACTGGATGTAGTCGGCATTGCAGACGACGGCGCCGCCGGTCGCGCCCGCGCCGGTGACCACGGCGAACACCGGCGGTGCGCCGATTTCGGCCCAGCCCCTTGCCATTTCGAGCGCGGACAGCGGCGTCACCTCGGACGGCTTCAGGATGACGGCGGCGCCGGCGGCCAACGCCGGGAAAACGTCGAGCGCCGGCATGGCGAGCGGGAAGTTCCACGGGGTGATCACGCCGACGACCGGGTACGGCTTGTACACGGTGGTCAGCTTCTTCACCCTGGCCAGCGGGCTGTGCGGCGACGGGTGGTCGTCGGCGAGGAACTTGGCGGCGCGGCGCGCGTAGTAGCCGACCAGGTCGGTCGCGAAGGCGGGATCGATCAGCGAATCGACCCGCGGCTTACCGGTTTCGGACTGCACCACGTCGGCGAGGGAGTCGGTGTGGTCGATCAGCCAGTCCTGGAATTTCAGCAGCCATTCCTTGCGGCCGTTGGGGCCGATGGCCTCCCACTCCGGCTGGTACAGCCGCAGCTCGCGCACCTTGGCCGCGACCTCGTCCGCGCTCACCACGGGCACCGTCCCGACGAGCTCGCCGGTGCCGGGATTGCGCACCTCGATGACGGCGGGAGCGTCGGTCACCGGCTCCGCCTTGACTGCCGGTGCCACCGCCTTCTTCGCGGTCGTCTTCCGTGCCGGTGCTTTCTTCGCCGCGGCGGGCGCTGGGTCGGTATTGGTCACGCTGTTCTCCCACTGACGTTGTGCTGTGAACCGCATCGGCCGACTACTGTGAATCAGGCCACTGAACTATGATGGTGGCACAATGTTGGGGGAGTTTCTTGGCTCGGTTTGTCAACGGACGCGAGCTAATTTGTGCTCTGAGAACAAATCGGAGGAGATGTGACCGCATCGTCACCCCAGCGGATCGGGCCCAATAGCGAAGTGGTCCGCGACTGGCTGGCGGAGTACGTCTACGAGACGATGCGCAGCGAGTCCATCGAACAGATCGTGCAGCGGCTCGACAGCGCCATCATCGCGAGCCTGCCCGAACTCGCCGATCGTGACGTGCGCCGCGATCTCGCCGCCAGCACCCGCGCGCACGCTCGGGTCATGCTGAGCGGAATCACCAGCGACACTTTCGAATACGTGCTGCCCGAGGAGGCGCACACCTTCGCACGCACCATCGCGCGGCGCGGCTTCGAACTGCGCATGCTGCTGCGGACCTACCACGTCGGCATGGAAGCGGTGCTCGACTACATGACCGACACCCTCGAGCAGCGCCCGGCGCCGCAGGACATCGAGCGGGCGGTGATGCTGCGGATGTTCGAGCGGGCGACGAAGTGGGTCAGCCTGTCGGTCGAATTGCTCACCGACACCTACATGGCGGAGCGCGAGCGGGTCCTGCGGGCCGCGCTCAATCGACGCACCGAGACCATTCGCGCGCTGCTGGCCGGTGACGAGCTCGATCTGGAGCAGGCCTCGGCCCGGCTCGGCTACCGGCTCGGCCAGCGGCACCTCGCCTTCGTGCTGTGGACCGACGAGCGCGAATCCGGCAGTGCAGACAGCGAAGTCGTCGGTGTGCTCGAACGGGTCGCGACCCGCGTCGCGGCCGAGATCGGCAGCGGCCGGGTGCTCACCGTCGCGTCCGGGTCCAGCGGCATGTGGGCATGGGCCGGACTCGATGACCTGGCCGACGCGGCCCGGGAGCCTGGCGCGGTGGAGTCCGTCGCCGCCGGGCTGGTCGAATCGCCGGTCCGAGTGGCCTTCGGCGTGCCCGCCGGGCAGGTCGCCGGGTTCCGGCAGAGTCATCGCGAGGCGGTGGCCGCCCGGCAGGTGGCCGAGCGCGGCCCGGCCGGTACGGCACGGGTCATCGGTTATCGCGAGGTGGAGATCGCCTATCTGGCCGGTGCCGACGACGCGGCGATGCGCGGCCTGATCGGCCGGGAATTGCGCACACTGTCCGGATCGGATCCGAACGCGGCACGGCTGCGCGAGACGCTGCACGCCTACCTGAAAAGCCATCGCAGCCCGGAGGCCACGGCGAAACTGCTTGGGGTACACAAGAACACGGTCCGCTACCGGATCCAGCGGATCGAGGAACTGCTCGGTCATCCGATCGAACAGCGCAGCCTGCCGCTGGAGGTCGCGCTGGCCTGCGTCGCCGCGTACGGGGTAGCCGCGCTGCCGTGAAGCGGCGCGCGATCAGTCGATGGTCGTCTCGCCCGTGGCGACGCGACGCGACGGCGGTTCCGTCGGCGCCGCGACCGGGCGATCGGGTAGGTCCGCGAGCAGCTGGGTGGTGGCCGCGGCGATGGCCGTGACCGCCTTGTCGACGGCGACCTTGGTCGTGGAGCTAAGGCCGGACACACCACCGACCGTGCGCACGTACTGCAGTGCGGCAGCATAGATTTCCTGCTCGGTAGGGGCAGGCTCCAGGCCGCGAAGGAGGGTGATGTTACTACTCATGCGAGCACAGTAGCTCTCGAGCACGGTATGCGGCAGGGCAAGAAAACTACCGGTCCGAAAATCGCGCCGCGCCGTCGCCGCGCGGGACCGGCCCCGGCGAACGAAGGCCGGCGAGCAAACTCCGGCGCGCCAGCAGGGACACGCAGAATTCGTCCCGTTACACAGGCTCTTCCAAGATCCATAGTGAACAATCGGGACCATGCCTGCCCGCGGTGTACCCACGTTGACAACCTTCCCGTACGAGGAGCTGGATCAGCGCGAAGAGGACCACTGGTCCGGCGCCGCGGTGGCCGACGACGAATTACGGGCGCTAGCGCTCGGCGCCTTCTACTCCGCGCGCTGGGACGCCTTCCACGACGCGCTGCTGCTCGGCCCGGAGCGCGAGCATCCGCTCGGCGACCGCCGCGAGCTCGCCATCGACACGCTCACCGGCGCCTGGGGCATCACCGACGCGACCGAGGCGCAGGCCTCGATGGAGCAGTTGCTGGACGGCATGCACGCGCCGCTCTACGCGCTGGTCCACCCGCTGGTGATGGCCTCGATCAACGCCAGCGAACGGGACCGGTTCGGCGAGCGCGCCGATCGGCACCGGGCCTTCCTGCGCCAGGTCGGCTCGTTCCGCGGCATGGACAACCCGGAGGCGCTGGTCCGCGACTACGACATCTGGTCCCAGGCCATCAAGATCGGCTTCACCGACCACCTGGCCCGCCCGCTGCCCAGCGACATCCACGCGTGGGACCTGGCCCGCGTGGTCGCGGTCGCGCGGATGGCCTTCACCGCCGGATATCTCGACGCCGATCTGGCCTGGGACTATCTGGCCAGGGCGCTGCCGATCGCGCAGGCCAAGTACCGCAACTGGCGCCAGTTCGGCGACGCCTACCTGACCGGCTGGACCTACTGGCAGGCGTGCGAAGACCTGGCCGAACTGAAGAACGGCGGCGTCGATCGCCGGATGGAACTGCTGCGGCTGTGGATGCGGCCGACCAGCCCGTGGCGGCGGATCAGCCTGACCGTGCCGCCGGTGGTGCAGCCCTAGCGGTCAGCCGCCGTCGGGGAGTGAGCGCAGGATGCCGCGGCCGTAGCGCTGGAACTGCGCGTCGTCGACCATGCCGAGCGAGTGCCGCTCGACCAGCAGCTCCCACTCCGAATACAGTTGGGCCACACCGGGATCGGCCGGGCCCGCGCCACCGTCGGCGGAATCGCGGCGCACCGCGAAGTTCACCGCGAGCGTGACGCGTTCGGTGTCGGCTCGATCGCTGCCGGTGAAATGCAGGGTGATGTTGCCGTCGTGCACATCCATCCCCGCCTCGCCGCGGGGCGCGCCGATCTCGCCCGCCGCCACCGGCGTGCCGTCGGTATTGCGAGCCCACAGCACCGCGGGGATGGGGAGTTCGTGTGCGTAGCGGGTGCCGGTGCCGATCGAGATGAACAGCAGCCGCCCGGTCGTCGCGGCGAGCAGACCCGGCCCGCTGCCGGCCGGCGCGTGCGCGACAGCGATCGCGGTCTCCAGCACGTATTCGTCCGGCGTGACATATCGATGCAGCGCGGCGATGGCCGTCTTCGCCTCGCGGTGCGGCGCCATCCGGCGCACGGCACGGTCCACGTCGGCGCGGGTCGGGCCGGACTTGCCCCAGGTGGGGGCGGGCGGGTTCAGGTCGGGGGCGGCCACGTCGATGCGCTGGGTGGCCAGGATCTGGCTGTTGATCCGGTCGACGATCTCGGTTGCGGCAGGCACGTCGTGCTCGGCGATGAGCACGGGCAGCGGTGTTCGGTCGGCGGGCACGCCGGTAAGCACGGGAGTGGGGTATCTCAGATAAATCTCGATGACAACGGCGTCGTCGGCACGGCGATTCAAGCGGACCTTCAACAGATCCGAGACCGGTACGTCGAGCACCCGCTCGCCATCGGAGCCAGGGCGCAGCACGATCAATCGCCCGCGGCCGTGACGCACTATCGCTGTGGGTGTCCGTAGCTCAACTATGTCCATACCCCCTGCGCTCTGTTGGGTTTACGGTGCTCGCGGGCTAAGTAACGTGGTTCGCAAGCTACCGCTTCCGTGCCCGTCGTTCGCACCGCGGTGTTGTGTCGTCGCTCACGATAGGCCGAACATGCCATGATTGTGACCACTTGGAGTAACCCGGACCGGGGTCTTCGGGAACCACCGAGGTCCCTTGACCGTTTACCCCTTTAACTGCACCTGCAGCCGAACTGCGCGATGTATCGACTAGACCGTACGCGGTAACGTGGCATGTCCGCATCCGAACCCTCCCGGAGCCGGACGCGCCCGACGCATCGCTAGCAAGAACCGGAGACACCGGAAAGGACTGGCCGGACCGGCCGACGCTCTATGAACCGCAAGACTGTGTTTCGCACCCTGGCCATAGTCTCGGGCATTTTGCTCGTGATCTATGCGTTCAGCTATTTCGGCAACGACACGCGCGGCTGGAAGAGCGTCGATACGTCCGTCGCATTGAGCCAGCTGAACGACAAGAGCAACGTCAAGAATGTTCAGATCGATGATCGTGAACAGCAACTGCGCATCGAGCTGAAGAACGGCAACGACGCGACCGGTGGCCAGAGCAAGATCATCGCCAAATACCCCGGTGGCAGCGCGACCTCCGGACAGGTCTTCGACGCCGTGAAGAATTCCGGCGCGACCTATAACACCGTGGTCAAGCAGGACAGCTGGCTCACCCAGATCCTGCTGTTCGTGCTGCCGATGATCATCCTGCTGGGGCTGTTCGTCTTCGTGATGGCCCGCATGCAGGGCGGTGGTCGCGGCGGCATGATGGGCTTCGGCAAGTCCAAGGCCAAACAGTTGTCCAAGGACATGCCCAAGACCACGTTCGGTGATGTGGCCGGCGCCGACGAGGCGGTCGAAGAGCTCTACGAGATCAAGGACTTCCTGCAGAACCCGGTGCGCTACCAGGCGCTCGGCGCCAAGATCCCGAAGGGCGTGCTGCTGTACGGCCCGCCGGGAACCGGTAAGACGCTGCTCGCGCGCGCCGTGGCCGGCGAGGCGGGGGTGCCGTTCTTCACCATCTCCGGCTCGGACTTCGTCGAGATGTTCGTCGGTGTCGGCGCGTCCCGGGTGCGTGACCTGTTCGAACAGGCCAAGCAGAACAGCCCGTGCATCATCTTCGTCGACGAGATCGACGCGGTCGGCCGCCAGCGCGGCGCGGGCCTCGGCGGCGGTCACGACGAACGCGAGCAGACGCTGAACCAGCTGCTCGTCGAGATGGACGGCTTCGGCGATCGGACCGGCGTCATCCTGATCGCGGCGACCAACCGCCCCGACATCCTCGACCCCGCGCTGCTGCGGCCCGGCCGGTTCGACCGGCAGATCCCGGTCGGCAACCCCGACCTGGCGGGCCGGCGTGCCATCCTGCGGGTGCACTCGCAGGGCAAGCCGATCTCGCCCGACGCCGACCTGGACGGTCTGGCCAAGCGGACCGTCGGTATGTCCGGCGCCGACCTGGCCAACGTGATCAACGAGGCCGCGCTGCTCACCGCCCGCGAGAACGGCGCCGTCATCACCGGCGACTCGCTCGAGGAGTCGGTGGACCGTGTGGTCGGCGGCCCGCGCCGCAAGAGCCGGATCATCAGCGAGCACGAGAAGAAGATCACCGCTTACCACGAGGGCGGCCACACTCTGGCCGCCTGGGCGATGCCGGACATCGAGCCCGTCTACAAGGTGACCATCCTGGCCCGCGGCCGCACCGGCGGCCACGCCATGACGGTGCCCGAGGACGACAAGGGCCTGATGACCCGCTCGGAGATGATCGCCCGCCTGGTGATGGCGATGGGCGGCCGCGCGGCCGAGGAACTGGTGTTCCACGAGCCGACCACCGGCGCGTCCTCGGATATCGACCAGGCCACCAAGATCGCTCGCGCGATGGTGACCGAATACGGCATGAGCTCGCGCCTCGGCGCGGTGCGCTACGGCCAGGAGGCGGGCGACCCGTTCCTCGGTCGCTCGATGGGCCAGAGCTCGGATTACTCGCACGAGGTCGCGGGCGCCATCGACGAGGAGGTGCGCAACCTGATCGAGGCCGCGCACACCGAGGCGTGGGCCATCCTCAACGAGTACCGCGACGTGCTCGACGTGCTGGCGACGGCGCTGCTCGAGAAGGAGACGTTGCACCGCAAGGAACTCGAGACGCTGCTCGCCGCGGTGCAGAAGCGGCCGAGGATCACCGCGTTCAACGACTTCGGCGATCGGGTGCCCTCGAACAAGCCGCCGGTGAAGACCCCGGGCGAGCTGGCGCTGGAGCGCGGCGAGCCGTGGCCGCCGCCGGAGCAGATCCCGGCGCCGCTGCCCGCGGGGGTGGCGCGCGAGGGCCAGCCCGCCAACGGCTACCCGGGCGAGGGCGCCTACAACGCCCAGCCGCAATACGGTTACCCGGCGCCGCCCGCGACCGGTTACCCGGTGCCGCAGGGCCCCGCGCAGGGCGGCTACCCGCAGCGCGGTGGCACGCACGGCTCGCGGCCGGACTACGGCGCTCCGGCCGGCTGGTCGGCCCCGGGCTGGCCGCCGCGGGACGAGCAGCAGCAGCCCGATCAGCCCAGCGGCTGGACCGAGCCGCCGCACCAGGGGTACCAGCCTTCGTGGGGTCCGCAGGGTGGTCCGCAGGACGGCGGCCACGATCGCGGTAACTACGGCGAGCACCCCGGCTACGACGAGCCGCGTCGCACCAACCCGAACGGCGAGGGCGACAACGGCGAATGGGATGGACCGAACAACGGTCGGCACTGAAGTACGGCGGCGCTCGCGCGACCTTTCCGGTCGCCGCGAGTCGCCGCCGCCGGGCCTGTTGCTCACGCCGTGAGCAGCGACGATTAGGCTCGACCAGCGGGGTGCCGAGTAATTGCCGGGACCCGAGATTTTGGAGGTGTCCTCGATTGTCGGCCAACAATCACGTCGGCGGCCACACGCTCGCCGATTCGGACGACGTTGACGAATACGAATCCGGCAACGGCGTGACCAGGCCGGAGCCCATCGCTCTGGAAACCGGTCAACCGTTCGACCAGGCCAGGGCCGAAGCCGCGGTGCGCGAGCTGTTGCTGGCGGTCGGTGAAGATCCCGACCGGCCCGGCCTGCTCGATACGCCCGCCCGCGTCGCCCGCGCCTATCGCGAGATGTTCGCCGGGCTCTATGTCGAGCCGGACGCGGTGCTCAACACCACGTTCGACGAGGGGCATCAGGAACTGGTGCTGGTCCGCGACATTCCCATGTACTCCACCTGTGAACATCACCTGGTGTCGTTCCACGGCGTCGCGCACGTCGGCTACATCCCCGGCAAGCACGGCCGGGTGACCGGGCTGTCCAAGCTGGCCCGCGTGGTCGATCTGTACGCCAAGCGCCCGCAGGTGCAGGAGCGGCTGACCAGTCAGATCGCCGACGCGGTGATGCGCAAGCTGGACCCGCGCGGCGCCATCGTGGTGATCGAGGCCGAGCACCTGTGCATGGCGATGCGCGGCATCCGCAAGCCGGGCGCCAGCACCACCACCTCGGCGGTGCGCGGCCTGCTCCAGTCGAGTCCGTCCTCGCGCTCGGAGGCGCTCGATCTCATTCTGCGGAAGTGAACGAGGTTCACATGACCGTAGGTGGGAGCAGCTTCGCGCGTGCCGGTCGCTCCTGTGTGGTGATGGGCGTTGTCAACGTCACCAGTGATTCGTTCTCCGACGGCGGCCGCTACCTCGATCCCGAGCTGGCCATCGCGCACGGCATCGAGTTGTACGAGGCGGGTGCGGACATCGTCGACATCGGCGGCGAGTCGACCAGGCCCGGCGCGGTGCGGATCGATCCCGAAACCGAAGCGCAACGGGTGGTTCCGGTGATCCGCGGCTTGGTCGCGGCGGGCGTGCCGACCAGCGTCGACACCATGCGCGCCGGCGTGGCCGAGGCCGCGCTCGCGGCGGGTGTCTCGGTGGTGAACGACGTGTCCGGCGGACGTGCCGATCCAGACATGGTGAAAGTCGTTGCCGCCGCCGGTGTCCCGTGGATTCTCATGCACTGGCGAGCGGGCGCGGACTATCGGCACACCGGCCCGGCCGACCACTACGACGACGTGGTCGCCGAGGTGCTCGCCGAGCTGACCACCCAGGTCGACCTGGCGGTGGCCGCCGGTGTCGACCCGTCCTGCCTGATCCTCGATCCCGGCCTCGGCTTCGCCAAGAACGCCGAGCACAACTGGGATCTGCTCGGCGCGCTGCCCGAACTGATCGACAACGGACTGCCCATCCTCATCGGCGCCTCGCGCAAACGCTTCCTCGGCGCCCTGCTCGCCGACGACTCCGGCCCGCGTCCGCCGGACGGCCGCGAGACCGCCACCGCGACCGTCTCGGCGCTGGTCGCCATGCACGGCGCCTGGGGTGTGCGGGTGCACGACGTGCGCGCCTCGCTGGACGCCATCACCGTCACCGACGCCTGGCAGGCCGCCGCCCGGCACCGCACCGCCCAGTCGAGCCCGTCGCAAGGAGCCCATCGATGAACCCGACCCCGGCCACCGCCGATCAGGCTGCGGCGCAGGAGAATTCGGTGGTCCGACGCGGCGCCGACCGGATCGAGCTGCGCGGGCTACGCGCCTTCGGCCATCACGGCGTGTTCGATCACGAACGCCGGGACGGCCAGGAGTTCATCGTCGATCTGACTGTGTGGCTGGACTTTTCCGTCGCCGCGGCCTCCGACGATCTGGTCGCCACCGCGCATTACGGCGAGCTCGCCGGCAACGCCGTGCGCATCATCGAGGGCACACCACGCAATCTCATCGAGACCGTGGCTTCCGAGATCGCCGACGACGTGATGACCGATCCGCGCATCACCTCGGTCGAGGTGGTCGTGCACAAGCCGTCCGCGCCGATCCCGCATACCTTCGCCGATGTCCGCGTGGTCACCTCGCGGCATCGCGGGGAGCCGCTATGACCCGCGCCGTCCTGTCCATCGGTTCCAATATGGGGGACCGGCTCGCGCATCTGCGCAGCGTGGTGGACGGCTTCGGCGACCGGGTCGTCGCCGTGTCGCCGGTGTACTCGACCCCGCCGTGGGGCGGTGTCGAACAGGACGACTACCTCAATGCCGTTGTGGTGGTCGATGATCCGGAGTTCGACTGTACCGACTGGCTGCGTGGCGGCCAGCGGCTCGAACAGGCCGCCGACCGGGTTCGCGAAGTGCGCTGGGGCGCACGGACACTCGACGTCGACGTGGTCTGGTGCGGGAAGCCGGAAAACGGCGAGCTGGTGGCCGTCACCAGCGCGGACCCGGAACTGACCCTGCCGCATCCGCAGGCACATCGCCGCGCGTTCGTGCTGATCCCGTGGCTGGACGTGGCACCGGACGCGACGCTCGAGGTCGACGGCCGGGCGCAGGCGATCACCGACCTGCTCGACGAACTGCCCGCGGCCGAGCGCATCGGCGTCCAGCGGACCGAGCTGTCGCTGTCGCCTGCCGCCGAAGGCTCGGCGTCGTGCAGCTGAAACCCACGCGAATCCTGGACCTGGTGGCGAACGTGGTGATCGCCGCGATCCTCGCGTGGGTCGCGACGCGGCTGGCGTACAACAGCTTTCCGCCGATCTCCACCTATGCGGGTGCCTCGTTGTACCCGGTCGCGGCGATCGAGGCGGTGCTCGGGTTCGTGATCCGGGCCAGGGTCAGCGACAACCAGCTCGGCGACGGCAGGCATCAGCTGCATCCGATCACCGCGGCCAGGGCGGTCGCGCTGGCCAAGGCGTCGCTGCAGGTCGGTTCGATCGCGGCGGGTGTGTGGCTCGGGTTCCTGTGCTGGGTCTTCCCGCAGCGGGGCACCCTCGGCGCGGCCGCGGCGGACAGCCCGGGTGCCATTGTCGGGATGCTGGCGGGGGTGGCTTTGGTTGCTGCGGCCCTGTGGCTCGAGTATTGCTGCCGGGCTCCCGAGGACCCGACGGACGATCCGGCAACCACGTAGCAAATATTGCGCTCGGAATTGCCGGACGGAGTTGTGGGCGCGACGAGTCGATCAAGCTACCCTGGCTTGCATGGTTTCACCCTCCCGTACCAGCACTTCCCGTCGACGGCGGGACGACGCGGGAAAATTGTTCATCGGCGTATTGATTCTGCTCGGACTGGTTGCCAGCGTTTTCCTCGTCTTCAGCAACAGCTTGCAGTTCGTCCGGATCGGCTTGGTCGCGGCCCTGTGGGCGGCGGTCATCGGCGCGTTAGCTGCGACGAGGTATCGCAAGGAAGCGACGATCGATAAGGCCAAGGTTCGCGATCTGCAGACGGTTTACGAGTTGCAGCTCGAGCGTGAGGTCACTGCCCGGCGCGAATTCGAGCTCGGCATCGAGGCGCGGGTGCGCGAGGAAGTCGGCGCCGACGCCACCGAATTGGCCGCGCTGCGCGCCGAGCTCACCGTGCTCCGGACCAGCCTGCAGCGGCTTTTCGACGGCGATCTGCCGATGGATCGGCCCGCGCTGCGCGCCGACGCGACCCGGATTCAAGAGCTGACCAGCGCGGTCGGCGATCCGGCGAACAATAGCTCCGCGAATGCCGGACCCTGGTCCGTACCGTCGAACCAGCAACCGCGCAGCAGTGTCACCCCGGTGTTCGTGCCCGACCATCCGGAGCCGCCGCTCTTCGCCAGCCCGTTCGACGATCCGGTCACCGCCGAAACCTCCGCGGTATCGCTCGACGACGACGTGCCCGAGGCCGAGGTCACCGATGTCGACCGCAACGACGATGCGGAGCAGTCCGCGTCCGGTTGGGCCGATGCCTTCACCGAGGGCCCGGTCATCCAGCCGACGCCCGCGCCGCGGCCCGCGCCCAAACCCACGTACCAGTCGACTCGCCCGTCGGCCTGGCCGACCACCGAGGCCCCGCCGATCGGCACCGCGAGCTCGCGCAGGCGCCGTCGCGCCGAAGCCGACGCGGATTCCGATATGCCCGAGCGCCGCCTCTCGGTCGCCGAGATCATGGCCAACTTGCAATCGGAGGAGAAGAGCCGCGACCGTCGCTGATCATTGCCGCGCCTGGTAGCGGGTGCATCAGGCACTGCGTTGTAAATCACTGCCCAGGTCCGTGGCACTGGCAAACATCGGGCCGATATTCTCGATGGCGTACGTCTGGTACCCGCACGGCGGGACTGGAACGAAATCGAGAGGACACTGTTGACCTCGAGAAGCGTGAATTCTGATGACGCGGCTTCGGGCTACCCCGTTTCGAGCGACCCGCAATCGGCCGGTGACCTCGCGCCCGCACGCCTGACGGTCGGCATCGTCTCGGCGGGACGGGTCGGCTCCGCACTCGGCGCGGCCCTGGAACGCGCCGGACACGTGGTGTTCGGCGTCGCCGCCATCTCCGACGCCTCGGTGCGCCGCGCGCGAACCCGGCTGCCCGACTCCGAGATCCTGCCGATCGAGGACGTGGCCGCGCGCAGCGAACTGCTGCTGCTCGCCGTGCCCGATACCGAGCTCGCCGGATTGGCGCGCGGGCTGGCCGGTGCGAAGGTGGTCCGGCCCGGCACGATCGTGGCGCACACCTCCGGCGCCAACGGTGTCGGCGTGCTCGCCCCGCTGGCCGACATCGGCGCCATGCCGCTGGCCATTCATCCCGCGATGACCTTCACCGGCCATGACGAGGACATCACGCGCCTCGGCAACGCGTGTTTCGGCATCACCGCCGCCGACGAGATCGGCTATGCCATCGCGCAGGCGCTGGTGATCGAGATGGGCGGCGAGCCGGTCCGGGTGCAGGAACACAACCGCGCGCTCTATCACGCGGCCCTCGCGCACGGCAGCAATCATCTGGTCACGCTGATCGTGGATGCCCTTGCCGCCCTTCGTATCTCGCTGGAGGGACCAGGTTTGCTCGGCCAGCAGATCGTCGACGATCAGCCGAACGGGCTGGCCGAGCGACTGCTCGCGCCGCTCGCCTCCGCCGCGCTGGACAACGCTTTACGGCGCGGGCAATCCGCGCTGACCGGTCCGGTGGCCCGCGGCGACGCGGACGCGGTCGCCGCGCACCTGACCGCACTGGAATCCGTCGACCCGCGCCTGGCCGAGGGCTATCGCGCGCTGTCGCTGCGGACCGCCGAACGGGCGGGCACCAATCCCGCCGTCATCGAGCTGCTGAAAGGGCGCTGATGTTCGATACGAAATTGCGTGGCGCTTATAAGCCCGGTGAATTGACCGTGCACCACGATCCCGCCGTGCTCACCCAGGTGTCCAACGCGCTGCGCAGCGTCGGCCGCACCGTCGCGCTGGTGCCGACCATGGGCGCGCTGCACGAGGGTCACCTGGAAATCGTGCGCGCGGCCAAGCGGAACAATCAGGTCGTCATCGTCTCGATCTTCGTGAATCCGTTGCAATTCGGCGCGAACGAGGACCTCGACAAATATCCGCGCACCCTGGATTCCGACGTGGCTCTGCTGCGCGAAGAAGGCGTCGGGCTGGTGTTCGCGCCGAGCGTCGCCGATATGTACCCGGACGGCCCGCGCACCACCGTGCAACCGGGCCCGCTCGGCGCCGAGCTCGAAGGGGCAAGCAGGCCAACGCATTTCGCGGGCATGCTGACCGTGGTCGCCAAACTGCTGCAGATCGCGCGGCCGACCGAGGTGTATTTCGGGGAGAAGGACTATCAGCAGCTCACGCTGATCCGGCAGCTGGTCCGCGACCTGAATTTCGATGTGCGGATCAAGCCGATCGCCACCGTGCGCGAGCACGACGGCCTGGCCATGTCGTCGCGCAACCGCTTTCTCGATGCGGCACAGCGCGAATCGGCGCTCGGCCTGTCGGCGGCGCTGGCCGCGGGGCGGCACGCGGGCGGGCTCGGCCCGGAGGCGGTGGTCACCGCGGCCCGACAGGTGCTCGCCGCGGTGCCCGGCGTCGATATCGACTACCTCGAACTGCGCTCCACCGCCCTCGGCCCCGCCCCGTCGACCGGCAATGCCCGGCTGCTGGTGGCGGCCAGGGTCGGTCCGACCCGGCTGATCGACAATGCCCCCGTCACCCTCGGCGCGCCCATCGACGGCCACCCCGACGCCTCCGCCCAGCGGACCTCCCAGCCTGTCTAGGCCACGAACAAATCGAAAGGGCGACGCAATGCTGCGCACCATGATGAAGTCGAAGATCCACCGCGCCACGGTCACTCATGCCGACCTGCACTACGTCGGCTCGGTGACGGTGGACCAGGACCTGCTCGACGCCGCCGATCTGCTGGAGGGCGAGCAGGTCTGCATCGTCGACATCGACAACGGCGCCCGGCTGGAGACCTATGTCATCGCGGGCGAACGCGGATCCGGTGTGATCGGCATCAACGGCGCCGCCGCGCATCTGGTGCACCCCGGCGATTTGGTCATTCTTATTGCCTATGCCCAGCTGAACGAGCAGGAAATCGCGGAATACGACCCGAAGGTCGTTTTCGTGGACGAGCGCAATCGTCCGGTGGAACTCGGCTCGGATCCGGCGCACGCGCCGGCGGGCTCCGGACTCACCTCGCCGCGCTCGCTGTCGCTCGCCTGACATGCTGCTGACAATCGACGTCCGCAATACCAGTATCGTGCTCGGACTGTTCTCGGGCAGCGGCGCGCATTCGAAACTGGTGCGGCACTGGCGGATCCACACCAATCCACTGCTCACCGCCGACGAATTCGCCATGCAGGTGCGCGGCCTGGTCGGCCCGCAGCTCGACCAGGTGATCGGAGTTTCCGCGCTGGCGACGGTGCCGCCGGTGCTGCGGGAATTGCGCACCATGCTGAGCCAGTATTGGGGTCACGTGCCGCACGTACTGGTCGAGCCCGGCGTCCGGACCGGTATTCCGCTGCTGGTGGATAACCCGAAAGAGGTCGGCGCGGACCGGATCGTGAACTGCCTCGCGGCCTATCAGCACTATTCGTCGCCGGCCATCGTTATCGATTTCGGCACCGCGATCTGTGTCGACATGGTCTCGGCGAAAGGTGAGTTCCTCGGCGGAATCATCGCGCCCGGCGTGGAGATTTCGATGGAGGCCCTGGTCGAGCGCAGCGCGCTGCGCCGGGTCGAGCTGGCAAGGCCGCGTTCGGTGCTCGGGAAGAACAGCATGGAATGCATGCAGTCCGGCGCGGTTTTCGGTTTCGCCGGGATGGTGGACGGGCTGATCGACCGGATTCGCGACGAGTTCGAGGCTTTCGGCGGCAATGATGTCGCGGTGGTCGCGACCGGCCCGACCGCTGCGCTGATCGTCCCGGAATCGGAGACCATCGACGACCACGACCCGTACCTCACCCTGACCGGCCTGCGCCTTGTATACGAGCGAAACCAGCGCCGCAAGGGCACTGTCTGATTCTCGCGGTGTCGGATTCGTCGCACCTGGCGATGCTTGCCGGCACCACGCCCGATGCTGATACACTCACCGACGTGTATTTCCGCGTGCGCACCCAGGAGTGTTGTCGAGGCTGACCAAGCCTCGACCGTTCGAGGCTGACCTTTAGCCCTCGACCGTTCGCTACCTCCTGGAGATTCGCTCATGCGTTCTTCCGTTCTTTCCCTTACCTCAGCCCGGGACGCCCATTCGGCTACCCCGCCCCTCGAACGTGCCGTGGCCTCCGCTCTGCCGACGCGTCTGCGTCCCGCCGATTTGCTGCGGTTGACCGATGAGGGCGCCGAGGACGTACTGGCCGGACGTTACGACCACCTACTACCGGCGAATGGCATTTGGCCGTCCGACGAACGGTGGGCGGCCCGCCTGCTCACCGATGACGAGGTCGATGTCTGGCTGATCAGCTGGACGCCGGGCAAATCCACCGAACTGCACGACCACGCCGGCTCGCTCGGTGCCTTGACCGTGCTCAGCGGTGCGCTTTCGGAATTCCGCTGGAACGGATCCGAACTGCGACGCCGCATACTCGCCGCGGGCGATCAAGCCTCGTTTCCGATCGGCTGGGTGCACGATGTAATGCGTGCCCCGGCGCAGTCCGTGGCAGACGGCACCAGCGAGTCGATCGATCCGGCACTGCTCGAACCCACGCTCAGCGTGCACGCCTATTCTCCGCCGCTCACCGCCATGTCCTATTACGAGGTCACCGGCCACGGCACCCTGCGGCGCACCCGAACCGTTCTCACCGACCAGCCCGAAGGTGACATGTAATGAATCGTCTGACCATCGATCAGATGCTCGACAACGCGCGGGCCCAGCTCAATCGGATCTACGCCTTCGAATTGCCGCAGGCGCTCGCCAGGGGCGCGATTCTGGTGGACATCAGGCCGCAGGCGCAGCGCGTGCGTGAGGGCGCGTTGCCCGGTGCCCTGGTGATCGAGCGGAATGTGCTGGAATGGCGGCTCGATCCGACCAGTTCGGCCCGCTTGGCACTGGCCACCGATCACGATGTGGAATGGATCGTCGCCTGCTCCGAGGGCTATACCTCCAGCCTCGCTGCGTACGCGCTGCAACAACTCGGACTGCATCGGGCGACCGATCTGGTCGGCGGCTTCCACGCATTGAAGGCGGCAGGCCTTCTGCACATCGGAATCCGGGCGCCGCACTTCGCTCGCGAGGTGGACTCGCTCGCCTCGCTGTAATTACTCGCGCATCGCTTCCATCTCGAAACATCAGGGCGCACAAGCGGTTTCGTGCGTCCATCGATGCATGCCCGCTATTTCCGGTGATACCGGACCGCACAAATCCGGCGGCGGGCGCCGGCCTGCGGCGAGACCGATCCGTTACTCGGTGAACTAGGCCGGGCGGCCCGCAAAACGATTTCCGGTGCACGCTAGGGTTGTTGGATGTGAGCACCAGCGACACTTCCTCGTCCAGCGATCCCGCATCGGATTCGCGGCCTGCCGTGGCGCCCGACGCCGACGACACCCCGGAGCAGATACGGATTCGCAAGGAGAAGCGGGAGCGGTTGCTCGCGGACGGCGGTGACGCCTATCCCGTCGTCGTGCCGCGCACGCATACCCTCGCTGAAATTCGCGCCGCATATCCGGATCTGGACAAAGACACCCAGACCGGGCTGCAGGCGGGTGTCGCCGGTCGCGTCATATTCATGCGTAATACCGGCAAGCTGTGTTTCGCGACGCTGCAGGAGGGTGATGGCACCAAGCTGCAGGCGATGATCAGCCTCAACGGCGTCGGCGCCGACGCGCTCGCGGCCTGGAAGTCCGATGTCGACCTCGGCGACTTCGTTTTCGTGCACGGCGAGGTGATCTCGTCGCGGACCGGCGAATTGAGCGTGCTGGCCGATTCCTGGTTCATGGCGGCCAAGTCGCTGCGCCCGTTGCCGGTGGCGCACAAGGAGATGAACGAGGAGTCGCGGGTCCGGCAGCGCTATGTCGATCTGATCGTGCGTCCCGAGGCCAGGGAAATGGCCCGGACGCGGATCGCGGTGGTGCGCGCGCTGCGCAATGCGCTGGAACGGCGCGGCTTCCTCGAGGTGGAGACGCCGATGCTGCAGACGCTGCACGGCGGTGCGGCGGCCCGGCCGTTCGTCACCCATTCCAATGCCCTCGATATTGATCTCTACCTGCGTATCGCGCCGGAGCTGTTCCTGAAGCGCTGCGTGGTCGGCGGGCTCGAGCAGGTCTTCGAGATCAACCGGAACTTCCGCAACGAGGGCTCGGACTCCACGCATTCCCCCGAGTTCGCGATGCTGGAAACGTACGAGGCGTACGGCACCTACGACGACTCGGCGCGGATGACCCGGGAATTGATCCAGGAAGTCGCCCAGGAGGTGTTCGGCACCCAGGTGGTGACACTTGCCGACGGCACCGAATACGACCTGCGCGGCGAGTGGACGACGGTGGAGATGTACCCGTCGCTCTCCGACGCCCTCGGCGTCTCCGTGACACCGGAAACGTCGATCGCCGAATTGCGCGCGCTGGCCGATCGGGTCGGCCTGGAAATTCCGGACGGCAAGGGCTACGGGCACGGCAAACTCGTCGAGGAACTCTGGGAACACCAGTACGGCGACAAGCTGTACGCGCCGACTTTTGTGCGCGACTTCCCGGTGGAGACCTCACCGCTCACCAGGCAACATCGGACCGAGGCCGGGGTCACCGAGAAGTGGGACCTCTATGTCCGTGGCTTCGAGTTGGCTACTGGCTATTCGGAGTTGGTCGATCCGGTGATCCAGCGTGAGCGCTTCGTGGATCAGGCGCGACTGGCCGCGCAAGGCGACGACGAAGCGATGGCGCTGGACGAGGACTTCCTTGCCGCGATGGAGCACGGCATGCCGCCGACCACCGGTACAGGTATGGGAATCGATCGTCTGTTGATGGCGTTGACGGGTCTCGGAATCCGGGAAACAATACTGTTCCCAATTGTGCGACCGGTCACTCGGTGACCGGCTGATTGCAAAATCTCGGCCTCGTCTTGGAAAATTTGGAATTCGAGGTATTCTTGCCTCGGGTAATCGGCCTAGTATGCGGGTCGCACGATTTCGAGAGGACGTTCATCTCATGGCAAAGAAGGTCACCGTTAGCCTGATCGACGATGTCGATGGGGAGTCCATCGCGGACGAGACCATCGAGTTTGCGATCGACGGTGTTTCGTACGAGATCGACCTGTCGTCGGCAAATGCCGCGAAGCTGCGCGACGGGCTGGAAGAGTGGGTTTCGAGCGCGCGTCGAGTGAGTGGCCGTCGCCGCGTCAAGGCCGCCGCGACCGCGACGGGCGCCCCGAAGAGCCGGGTCTCGATCGACCGGGAACAAAGTGCAGCAATTCGCGAGTGGGCTCGTCGGAATGGACACAAGGTGTCCGCGCGGGGGCGTATCTCCGCCGACATCACCGATGCGTACAACAAGGCCGCGAAGGGTTAGTTTCATATTTTTCAGCCGCCGTCCCAGCGAATCGTGCGACGCCGGGGCGGCGGTTTTCTCTTTCGCCGGCGGCTCATAGGCTGCTGATATAACCGCGCGGCGCGGTGACACGCTGCTGGAAGTGGCGCGCGGATCGATCTTGCTCGTGGTTCCAGGACGCGGCACCATGGAAACGTGCGACGGTCACTGGCGGTATGGAGAGGCGAGGTATCGGCGCAGTGACTGGATTCGTCGGATCATTTTTGCGATTCCAAGATGACGCGGGTCGCCAGCAGGAACTCATGCTCAGCGCCGACCAGGAACGCGTGACGATCGGTCGCTCGCCGCAGGCCGACCTCGCCCTGCCGTGGGACGCCGAGGTGTCCAGGCTGCACGCCGCGATCGAGTATCTCGGCGCGCAGTGGACCATCGTGGACGACGGCCTTTCCCGCAACGGCACTTTCGTCAACGGCGACCGGCTGGTCGGCCGGCGCAGGCTGATGGCGGGCGACGTGATCCGGGTCGGCACCTCGCGGGTGTCCTTCCACGATTTCGGCGGCGTCGCCGACGACATCACCCGCGTCTCCAGCGGCACGGTGCCGCCGAGCTTCCGGCAGCTCACCGAAACTCAGCGCGCGGTGCTGATCGCGCTGTGCCGCCCGTACAAGAACGGGGCGGCCTTCGCCACGCCCGCGTCCAATCAGCAGATCGCCGAGGAATTGTTCCTCAGCGTCGACGCGATCAAGACACATCTGCGCGCGCTGTTCGCCAAGTTCGGCGTCGAGGACCTGCCGCAGAACGCCAAGCGCGTGCGCCTGGCCTTCCTGGCGATTCAAAGTGGCCTGATCTCCGACCGGGATCTGTGACCCGCCCGTAGACGATCGCTTAGTCGGCCGAGTGTCTCGGCCATGGAGAGCCGTGTCGAAACCGGCTTGACTAAGACTCATCGAACCGGAGCGATGAGGGCTCCGGACGGGTTTCCCTTCAGGAGGAATTATGACCGCCGCACGCCTGGCCGCCCTGGTCGCAGCCATCTTGGCCACCGGACTGATCGCAGGCCTTTTCTACGGCTACGCGAACTCGGTGATGCCCGCGCTGAATCAGACCGACGATCGCACCATGATCGACGTGATGCAGAAGATCAACGTGGTCATCATCAACCCGGTGTTCATGATCGGGTTCATCGGCACCGTCGGCTTCTCGATTCTCGCGGCGGCGCTGCATCTCGGTAAGGACCAGCGCACCACGCTGATCTGGATCGGCGTCGGCCTGGCCATCAACATCATCGCCTTCGCCGTCACCTCCGGCCTGAACGTGCCGCTCAACAATCAGCTGATGGCCGCGGGCGATCCGTCGCAGATCGCCGATCTGGCCAAGGTCCGGGCGGACTTCGAATCCACTTGGGTGCGTTGGAATATCGTCCGCGCGGTGCTGCACACCCTGGCCTTTCTGGTGCTGACCGGCGCGCTGTTCGTCTCGGGCGTCCAGCAGGGCAGGGCGAGCGCCGCGGCGCCCGGACCGCAGGTGGCGCAGGGGCAGTTCCCCGGCCAGCAAGGTCAGTTCCCCGGTCACCCGGGCGCCCCGACCTACCGGTAGGGCTGGACATCAACGGCCACAACCAGTTTCGCGACTCGACCGCGCCTGGGACACGCCGCACGGTAGCTTTCTGGAACACGTTCCAGATTTGGAGGCTACCGTGCCGCGTGTTCCAGGCTTTTCGCTTCTCCTCGTCCTTTTCGCCGCGCTGTGCACCGTCACCGCGAGTCCCGCGCAGGCCGAGCAGTATCCGGTCGACTACAACTTCTTCGCAGGCATCCCCAACGAACTGCTGCATCCCGGCGGCTCGCTGCCCGGCACCAACGACTGGACTTGCCGTCCGAGCGCCGCGCATCCGAATCCGGTGGTCCTGGCGCACGGCACCGGCGGTGGGGCACAGACGAATTGGGGGGTATACGCGCCGCTGCTGGCCAATGAGGGCTACTGCGTGTACTCGATGACCTACGGCGCCTACGACCTGCCGTGGCCGATCTCGGCCATCGGCGGCATGCTCCCGATGGAGCAGAGCGCCCCGCAGTTCGCCGCGTTCGTCGACCGGGTGCTCGCCGCGACCGGTGCCCAGCGCGTCGACATCGTCGGCCACTCGCAGGGCAATTTCATCGGCAATTACTTCATCAAGCGGCTCGGCGGCTCGGCGAAAGTGGACAAACTGGTCGCACTCGCCCCGCCGTGGCTCGGCTCAGACGTCGCGGGCGCGGGCGAAATCGCCGCGTTCAGTGCGCGTCTCGGCGCGGGCCCGGCCTTCGATGCCATCACCGGATCGCTGTGCCAGGCCTGCCGTCAGGTCCTGGCCGGCTCGGATTTCGTGCGGGCACTGAACTCGGACGGCGTCTATGACCCTGCCGTCAGCTACACCAATATCTCGACCCGGCTCGATGAGCTCGTCGTCCCCTACACCTCGGGCCAGGTACCCGGCCCGAACGTGACGAACATCGTGGTCCAGGATGGTTGTGCCCAGGACTTTTCCGAGCACGCGGGCATCGCGGGCAGTCCACGCGCCGCGGCATATGTGCTCAACGCGCTCGACCCGGCACACCCGCACGAAGTGCCGTGCGGTTTCATCCCGCCGTTCACGGGGTAGCACCCGCGAAAGCGGCGGCGGCGAGATATCCCTGTTCGCTGAGGGCAAAACTGGATCGGAAACGAATCCTGCAACCCTCACGTTATGAGTGAATGACCGTGCTGACGCTGGTCGCCAATAGGGTGGACTGGCGGCGGCAGCATCCCCCGCCAACTAGAGTGGAGGCGGGGGCCACGACCCCCGGGCTTCATGGCAGGCTGACGCCCACGGTTGTTACACAGCACACTGCGGCGTCTGTTGCCAGAATGTCGGAGCAGGAGAGTGAGGGAGCGATGTTCGAGAGGTTCACCGACCGCGCGAGGCGTGTCGTTGTCCTGGCCCAGGAAGAGGCCCGGATGCTCAACCACAACTACATCGGCACCGAGCACATCCTGCTGGGGCTGATCCATGAGGGTGAGGGTGTCGCGGCCAAGTCGCTGGAATCGCTCGGCATTTCGCTGGAGGGCGTGCGCAGCCAGGTGGAGGAGATCATCGGACAGGGCCAGCAGGCTCCATCCGGTCACATCCCGTTCACCCCGAGGGCCAAAAAAGTCTTGGAGCTGAGTCTGCGCGAGGCGCTGCAGCTCGGCCACAACTACATCGGCACCGAGCACATCCTGCTCGGTCTCATCCGCGAGGGTGAGGGCGTCGCCGCGCAGGTGCTCGTCAAACTGGGCGCCGATCTCAACCGGGTGCGTCAGCAGGTCATCCAGCTGCTGTCCGGGTACCAGGGCAAGGAGCCGGTCGAATCCGGCTCCCGCGGTGAGGCGGGCACGCCGTCCACCTCGCTGGTGCTCGACCAGTTCGGCCGGAACCTGACCCAGGCCGCACTCGAGGGCAAGCTCGATCCCGTCATCGGCCGCTCGAAGGAAATCGAGCGCGTCATGCAGGTGCTGAGCCGCCGCACCAAGAACAACCCGGTGCTCATCGGCGAGCCAGGTGTCGGTAAGACCGCCGTCGTGGAGGGCCTCGCGCAGGCCATCGTCAACGGCGAGGTTCCCGAGACGCTGAAGGACAAGCAGCTGTACACCCTCGACCTGGGTTCCCTGGTCGCGGGCAGCCGCTACCGCGGTGACTTCGAAGAGCGCCTCAAGAAGGTGCTCAAGGAGATCAACACCCGCGGCGACATCATCCTGTTCATCGACGAGCTGCACACGCTCGTCGGCGCGGGTGCCGCCGAGGGCGCGATCGACGCCGCGTCCATCCTGAAGCCGAAGCTGGCCCGTGGCGAGCTGCAGACCATCGGTGCGACCACCCTCGACGAGTACCGCAAGTACATCGAGAAGGATGCCGCGCTGGAGCGCCGGTTCCAGCCGGTCCAGGTCGGCGAGCCGACGGTCGAGCACACCATCAACATCCTGAAGGGTCTGCGCGACCGCTACGAGGCACACCACCGGGTTTCCATCACCGATGGCGCGCTGGTGGCCGCGGCGACCCTGGCCGACCGCTACATCAACGACCGGTTCCTGCCGGACAAGGCGATCGACCTGATCGACGAGGCCGGTGCGCGGATGCGCATCCGTCGCATGACCGCCCCGCCGGACCTGCGCGAATTCGACGACAAGATCGCCGATGCGCGCCGGGAGAAGGAAAGCGCGATCGACGCGCAGGACTTCGAGAAGGCGGCGCGACTGCGCGACAAGGAAAAGCAGCTGGTCGCCAAGCGCGCCGAGCGGGAAAAGCAGTGGCGCTCCGGTGATCTCGACGTGGTTGCCGAGGTCGACGACGAGCAGATCGCGGAGGTGCTGGCCAACTGGACCGGTATCCCCGTCTTCAAGCTCACCGAGGAGGAGACCACCCGGCTGCTCCGCATGGAGGACGAGCTGCACAAGCGGATCATCGGCCAGGAGGATGCCGTCAAGGCCGTCTCCAAGGCGATCCGCCGCACTCGGGCCGGCCTGAAGGATCCGAAGCGTCCGTCCGGCTCGTTCATCTTCGCCGGTCCGTCCGGTGTCGGTAAGACCGAGCTGGCCAAGTCGCTGGCGAACTTCCTGTTCGGCGACGACGACGCGCTCATCCAGATCGACATGGGCGAGTTCCACGACCGCTTCACCGCATCGCGGCTGTTCGGTGCCCCTCCCGGGTACGTCGGCTACGAAGAGGGCGGCCAGCTCACCGAGAAGGTGCGCCGCAAGCCGTTCTCCGTGGTTTTGTTCGACGAGATCGAAAAGGCACACCAGGAGATCTACAACACCCTGTTGCAGGTCCTGGAGGACGGTCGTCTCACCGACGGCCAGGGACGCACGGTCGACTTCAAGAACACCGTGCTGATCTTCACCTCCAATCTGGGTACCTCGGACATCTCCAAGGCGGTTGGCCTGGGCTTCACCCAGTCCAACATCCAGGGCTCGAACTACGAGCGGATGAAGCTCAAGGTCAACGACGAGCTGAAGAAGCACTTCCGGCCCGAGTTCCTCAACCGCATCGACGATGTCATCGTCTTCCACCAGCTCACGACCGATCAGATCGTGCAGATGGTGGACCTGATGATCGGCCGCGTCGGCGTCCAGTTGAAGAACAAGGACATGTCGATGGAGCTGTCCGAGCAGGGCAAGGCGCTGCTGGCCAAGCGTGGCTTCGATCCCGTGCTCGGTGCCCGGCCGCTGCGCCGGACCATCCAGCGCGAGATCGAGGATCAGCTGTCGGAGAAGATCCTCTTCGGCGAGATCGGCCCCGGCCAGACCGTCTTCGTCGATGTCGAAGGCTGGGACGGCGAAGGCTCCGGCGAGGACGCCAAGTTCACCTTCGTCGGCAAGACGAAGCTGACCAAGGCGGACAAGGACGAGGAAAAGCCCGAGGTCGTGCTGACCGGTGCCGCTGAAGGCACCGCCGAAGCCTCAGGCGAGTAGCAGCACCACGAGAAAGGCCCGCTTCCCTTGGGAGGCGGGCCTTTTCCGTTGGCACCGGAGTGCGGGCTATTGTTCGTCGACCGTAGTCGCGAAGTGCGCGAGCACCGCGGCGAAGGCGTCGGACAGCTCGCCGGGGATGAGCACCTCGTCGATTCCGTGCTTCTCCCTTCGGATTTCGAGCGCCTCGGCGGCGGCGGTCGGATCCGCGTCGAGAACTCCCGCCGCGCCCGCCGCCCGCAACTCGTCCGTGCTGAGGCCGAGCCGCTTACTCGTCCAATACGGCAGCCGGTCGCCGATCCCGATCAGCTGATGGCTGAACGAGATTTCCCGGTCGGTATGGTCGCGGACGATGCGGACCATGTCGGCCAGCTCGGCCTCGGTCACCTGCGGACCGGCGGCGAGCAGGATTCGATCGGCGAATTCCGCTGCCGCGGCGAGCATTAGAGGCCCGCTAGCGGCCACGATGACCGGCGGGGCCGGGTCGACCGCCGCACGGACCGCCGCGATGGTGTCGGCCAGCTGTGCGCGGCGTTCGGCGGCGGAACCCCATGGCATACCGAGGCGTTCGGCCTCCGCGCCGGCGTCCGGCCGGCCGGAGCCGATGCCGAGCTCGAACCGTCCGTCCGAAAGCAGTTGCAGGGCTGCGGTTTCCCGGACCGTAGCGGCTGCGGTGCGCAGCGGGGCGGCGAGCACGTTGGGGCGCAGCCGGACCGTGCTGGTGACCGCCGCCGCGGCGGCCAGCGCCGGGAACGGCGATGCGGTGTTCAGCGTGTCCGGCAGCAGGATCGTCCGATAGCCCTGCTGCTCGGCATCCCGTGTGGCGGTGGCCCATTCGGCGCCGGAGCGCGGGGTGACGACAATGCCGAATTTCAAGCTCATGCTGGTCTCCCGTCAGCTCTTGGCCGGACGCTTCGGCTCGCGCAATACGGCGAGGCGGCTGCGGTACTGGTCCTCGGTGATCTCGCCGCGGGCGAACGCGGTACGCAGCGCGCCGACTCCGCTTTCGCGGCCGATGAACCGGCGGCGCGCGAAGAACGCCAGCGTGATGAAGGTGATCCAGAACAGCAGCGGGAAAATCCAGAAGAACGGCCATGGATGCCAGCCACCGTCGTAATGGTCGGCCAGGAAGGTCATGACCTCGGGTCGGGTCGAAATGTTCATGAACAAAGCCTGCGCCGCCGGCCCATCCCGCGGCATCGGCCGTGCGGCGCTGCTCGTCGTACGCCGCAGCGCGTATGCCGGGGTACTTTGGATGGGGTTCATCGAACCGACCCGGGGGTGCTGAATGACAAATCCAGATCTGACACTGATAGCCGTACTGCTCGACCGTTCCGGATCGATGCAGTCGATAAAGTCCGACACCGAGGGCGGTTTCGACGCCTTTATCGAGGAACAGCGCAAGGTGCCGAAGACGATCGAGGTGACGCTGGCGCAGTTCGACACCGAATACGAATGTGTCTACGCGAGCCGTGCGCTCGCCGAGGTGCCGCCGCTCGACCTGCGGCCGCGCGGCATGACCGCGCTGTACGACGCGGTGGGCAAGCTGGTCACCGACGTCGGCGCGGAGCTCGCGAAACGTCCCGAACACGAACGGCCGGGCACGGTTATTGTCGTCGTGCTCACCGATGGTCACGAGAATTCGAGCAGGGAGTGGTCGCACACCGCGGTGAAATCGCTGATCACCCAGCAGCAGGACGTTTACAACTGGAACTTCATGTTCCTCGGCGCGAATATGGACGCGGTCGAGATCGGCACCCAGATGGGTTTCGATCCGGGCAATTCGATCACGTATGCCGCGTCACCACAGGGTGTTTCGCGGGTGTTCCGCTCGTCGGCGTCCCACTCGGCCCGAATGCAGGCCGCGCCGCCCGGTGCGAAGCGCGGCGGATTCACCGATGCGGAGCGCGAAGAGTCGAATCCCGGTAGCGCGTAGTCACTGCCAGCCCGGACGCACCACGCCGGATTCATAAGCCATGACCACCAATTGGGTGCGGTCGCGGGCGCCGAGCTTCATCAGAATGCGGCTGACGTGCGTGCGGGCGGTGGCGGGGCTCATGAAGAGCCGCTCACCGATTTCGGCGTTCGTGAGCCCCTCGGCGACCAGCACCATCACCTCGCGCTCGCGCTCGGTGAGTTCGGAAAGCGTTGCGGGCGGCGGTGTTTTGGCGTGTGCGGAGAATTCGGCGATCAGTCTGCGGGTGACGCCGGGGGAGAGCAGCGCGTCACCGGCCGCGACCACCCGGACCGCGCGCACCAGGTCGGCCGGTTCGGTGTGCTTGACCAGGAAGCCCGTCGCGCCCGCGCGCATCGCCTCGAAGACGTACTCGTCGAGCTCGAAGGTGGTCAGCACGACCACCCGCACCTCGGCCAGCGCGGCGTCCTCGGCGATCATCCTGGTGGCGGCGAGGCCGTCCAGGATCGGCATCCTGATGTCCATCAAGACCACGTCCGGGCGGAGGCTGCGGGTCATCCGCACGGCCTGTTCGCCGTTGTCCGCCTCGCCGATCACCTCGATGCCGTCCTGCGCCTCGAGCAGCGCGACGAAACCGCCGCGTACCAGCGCCTGATCGTCGGCCACCAGGACCCGTATCGCCACCACGCCTCCTATTGCGGCCCGTGCGCGCTGGACTGCTGCGCTTTGTCGCCGGGCCGGATCGGCCGCACGTTGTCGGGCCGGGGCGCGTCCTCGGATCGGCTCGGCGGCTTGCGTTCGCTCGGTGCCATCGGCCGCAGCGGCAGTCGCGCCGCGACCCGGAAGCCGCCACTGGGGCGTGGGCCCGCGGTGAGCGCGCCGCCGAGCGCGTGGGTGCGTTCCCGCATGCCGATGATCCCGTTGCCGCCGCTGGTGCCCGATCGCGTCGCCGGTGCGGTCGGGCGGGCGTTGTCGACGGTGATATCGACCGATTGCGCCGCGTAACGCACCGTCACCGTGGCCTCCGCGCCCGGCGCGTGCCGCACCACATTGGTCAGCGACTCCTGGATTATCCGCGCGGCCGCCACGTCGATCACGCTCGGTAGCTGCTGCGGTTCGCCGATGATCTTGGTGCTCACCGATAATCCGGCCGCGCGGGCACGCTGGAGCAGGGTGTCCAGCTCGGCGATGCTCGGCGCGGGGTTACGCGGTGCCGCCGGACGCGCCTCGGCCTCGGCGGATTCGGCAGCGGCCCTGCTCGATTGCTCATCGTCGGCCGGAACGCGTTCGGTCCCAGGGGAATTGCGTCCGCTCCAGCCGCGCGGGCGCCGCCGGCTCGGCGCGCTGCGCTCGACGTCGATGAATTCGTCCTCGTCGCCGTCGGATTCGCCCGCGACGGTGCCACCGGTTCGGATCGAGTGCAGCAGTGTGTGCACCTCCGCGAGGGCGTCCCGGCTGGCCGTCTTGATCGCGTCCAGCGCGCCGGCGGCCTGTTCCGGCTTCTTGTCGAACAGCTCGAGCGCCACCGAGGATTGCACGTTGATCAGCGAAAGGCTGTGTGCCAGTACGTCGTGCAGCTCGCGGGCGATGGCGAGGCGCTCCTCAGTGGCCCGCCGTTCCCGCTGCGCCTCCTCGTCGCGGCGCGCGGCCTCGGCCCGCTGCCTGCGCGCCACCAGTACCGCGGTGCGCTGCCGCAGGCCTTCCACCACGCACAGCAGCACGGCAAGCCAGGCCATCAGCGCGAAGATCTGCCACACATTGGCGCCGCGCCCGAACAGCTCGGGCACCGGCCAGACCAGCACGAGGTAGCCCAGCGGAACGAGTGGGTATGTCCACCAGCGAGATCCGGCGCTCGCGGCGGTCAGGAACGCGATGACCAACGAGAAGAAGATCGGCCCGTAGCCATAGCCGAGCGCCAGGTAGGCGGCGCACGCGCCGAGCGCGACGAGCAGCACCGGCATCGGCCGGGACCGTCGCCAGATCAACGCCACCGGACCGGCGAGTAGTAGCAGGTACCCGAGGATGTCGAGGGAATTCTCGCCCATCCTCATATTCGCGAACGTGCCGCCGACGATTTGGAGCGCGGCAACAACAAGTGCCACACCCCAATCCCATCCCAGCGAGCTCTGGCTCGTTATCCCTGCCCTCACCCACAGCAGCCTATTCGGCTTCGCCACAGTTCGGCGTCCGCCTCGCTACGTATTGCTCAGGTAAGGCCAGAGCGTAGTGCGCTTTACGTACGTCGACCGTCGCCGCGCGGCGGATGTGGCGAGCCTGCTCTGGGCGGATTCTCGGTGCATGACAGATTCGATCGTGGTCACCCGAGGGTTGACCAAACGCTATGGGGCGCATGCCGCTGTCGATGGCGTGAGCATGAGTGTCGCGGCCGGTGAGATCTACGGGTTCCTCGGGCCGAACGGGGCGGGCAAGACGACCACGCTGCGGATGTTGGTCGGGCTCATTCGGCCGAGCGACGGCACCGCGACGGTGGCCGGGCACGTGCCGGGCGATCCCGAGGTGGTCCGGCGGATCGGCGTTCTCATCGAGGGCCCCGGCTTCTACCCCTACCTTTCCGGCCGGGACAACCTGCGGGTGCTCGCGAAATACCGCGGTATCGGCGGCACCGAGGTCGAGGCGGCGTTGGACCGGGTCGGCCTGGTCGACCGGGCCGGCGACAAGTTCCGCACCTACTCCCTCGGCATGAAGCAGCGTCTCGGTGTCGGCGCGGCGCTGCTCGGCAGGCCCGACCTGCTCATTCTGGACGAGCCGACGAACGGCCTCGACCCGCAGGGCATGGCCGAAATGCGGGAGCTGATCACCACTCTCGCGGCCGACGGGCACACCGTGCTGCTGTCGAGCCACATGCTCAGCGAGGTGCAGGAGATCTGCGACCGGGTCGGCGTGATCTCGCGGGGCAAGCTGCTCGTCGAGTCGACCGTCGCCGAATTGCGCGGCGCCGCATCGCTTTTACTGCGGGCCGAACCGTTGGAAGTGGCGTTCCCGGCGGTGCGCGAGGTGGTCGGTGAGCGCGCCGCGATGCTGACGTCGAGCGGCATCCGGATCGAGGCGGGCAACGGCACCGCGCCCGCGGTGGCGCGGGCGGTCATCGCGGCCGGTGCCGATCTGCTCGAACTGCGGATCGACGAAAAGTCCCTGGAGGAAGTGTTTTTCGAGATGACTCAGCTGGAAGTGGCGAAATGACCGTGAAAGACCTGTTGGCCAGCACGAAGGCGGAGGCGCTGCGGCTGCGTAAGTGGCCCGCGTTCTGGATCCTGCTGGGCACCTGGATCCTGCTGAACCTCACCTTCGCCTACCTGTTCAACTATCTCGCCTACACCTCGGGCGAGTCGGGCCGGATGTCGAACGGTCTGCCGAAAGACGCACTGCTGCACCAGATGCTGCCCGCCGCGGTGCCGGAGGTGTTCACCCAGGGCATGGCGATGTTCGGCGGCGCGCTGATGCTGGTGCTCGGCGCGCTCACCACCGGCAGCGGATATGGCTGGGGCACTTGGAAAACCGTGTTCACCCAGGGACCGTCGCGGATCAGCGCGGTGGGCGGGGTGCTGGTGAGCCTGTGCGTCGTGGTGGTCGGGCTGGTGCTCACCGCCTTCGTCGTCGACACCGGGGTGGCGGCGCTGATCGGCGCGACCCAGGCGCAGTCGCTCGCGCTGCCGTCGCTGCGGCAGTCGGCGCTCGGAATCCTCACGGGTATCGCGATTCTCGGCATGTGGACGCTGGCGGGCGCGCTGATCGGCACGATCGCTCGCGGTCCGGCGCTGGCCGTCGGCCTCGGTCTGGTGTGGGTGCTGGTGGTGGAGAACCTGTTGCGCGGGGTGGCGTCGATCTTCTCGCCGATCGCGGCCATCACCGACCACCTGCCAGGCACCGCCGCCGGTTCGATGGCGGGAGCGATGCGGACGGTCGGCGCGGGGACACCGGGCGTGTTCGACATCCTGTCGCGGACCGAGTCGCTGATCATGCTCGGGATCTACATCGCGCTCTTCGTGGCGGGCACCATGTGGCTGATGCGCAGGCGCGATCTGGCGTGAGTGAGTAGCGCGGAAAGCCGTTGATGGACAACCAGCAACGGCTTTCGCGTATCAGTCGAGCACGGCATGGGCGAGCCTGCCGAGGGCGTCGGCGATCTGCGCCGAGGTCAGGCCTCGACTGCGTTGCTGCTGGTAAACCTCGGCCCCCAATGGTGCGAGCAACGCATCGATGAGTGCGTCCGGCTCGCGAATCTTGCCCGCCAGCAACAGCGCCCGCACGTGGGCATGCCAGAACCCGTACGAGCCCGTCGCGAATCGCGCCCCGCCGATCTCCGCGCCGAGCACCAAATCCGCATGCGCGTCCAGCAATTCGACCATCGCGGCGTAGAACGCGGCCAGCCGTGCCGCGGGCGGCGCACCGGGGCCGAGCGGCGGCACGCCGCCGATCAGCTGCTCCTGTAGCGCTCGTTCGTGTTCGTCGAGCAGCGCGACGGCGATCGAATTCGTGTCCGGGTAGCGGCGATACAGCGTGCCGCGGCCGACGCCCGCCGCCTTGGCGATGTCGTCCATCGTCACGGCCCGCGGGTCGCGGGTGGCGAACAGTTCGGCGGCCGCGGCGAGCACCTTGGCCCGGTTGCGTGCCGCGTCCGCGCGCTCGGGCGGCGCGGCCGATTGCCCGCTGAGCAGATCTGAGTGCCTGGTCATGTCGCTGACTGTACCCGAGTTCCGGAATAAGTGGACATAGTGTCCGGTTGCCGATACTGTCGATCTGGCACTAAGTGGACACGACGTCCAGTTGGCCGCTGGTCGTCCGACGGCACGGAAACACAGAGTGAGGTCTAGTTATGAGTACGTTGTTGCACCTGGATGCGAGCGCCCGCACCAGCTCGATCAGCCGGGAGCTGAGTGCGGTATTCGCCGATGCGTGGCGAGCCGGGAATCCAGACGGCGGCTACCGCTACCGGGATCTGGCGGCCGACCCGATCCCGTTCATCGATGCGGCGTGGACCGAGCTGTGCGATGCGGTGCTTGCGCAGGGAAGTACCGACCTCGGCCGGCTCAGTGAGCTGGTGCGCACGCCGGAACAAGCTGCGGCGTGGGCGATCGTCGAGCCGCTGCTGGCCGAGGTGCTGGCCGCGGACGTCATCCTGATCGGCTCCCCGATGTACAACTACTCGATTCCGGCCGCCCTCAAGGCCTGGCTGGATCAGGTGACGTTCCCGCGAATGTCATTGGGCCACCGCCGTTTCGTCGTCGCGACCGCCCGCGGCGGCGCCTACTCGCCCGGTGCGCCGAAGGCCGCCTTCGACTACCAGGAGCGCTTCCTGCGCGACTTCTTCGCGGGCCATTTCGCCGTCCAGGACACGGTTTTCATCAATGCCGAACTGGCCAACGCCCGCCAGGATCCCGCGCTGGCCCACCTGCGCGGCAAGCACCACGAGTCGTACGCGCTCGCCCTCGAGACCGCACGCAATCTCGCTAAGGAGTACTGACGTGAACTGGGTCGTCCTGGGCATCGCGGGCCTGGTCGAGATCGTCTGGTCACAGAGCATCAAACCGACGGAGAACTTCACCCGCCTGGTGCCGACCGTGATCTGCTTCGTGCTCGGCGTCACCGCGGTGTACCTGCTGTCCAGGGCCATGCAGACGCTGCCGGTCGGCACCGCCTACGCGATCTTCACCGGGATCGGCGCGGTCGGCGCCATCGGCCTCGGCATCGTGTTCAACAAGGATCCGCTCAGCGCGGGCCGAGTGTTCGCCCTCTCGCTGATCATCGGCGGCATCGTGCTCGCCAGGGTCACCAATCCCGAATGACGAATGGCGCCAACGTTGCTCGTAGTGCGCTCTAGTCCGACCCGCAGACGCGGGGCGGCAGGCTGGCTAAGCTCGGGCTGCATCCAATAATCAGCGAAAGGACCGTGATGCCTACACGTACCGCGCGTACTGCCTGGACCGGCACTCTGCAGGAGGGGTCGGGACAGGTCGAGCTGGCCAGTTCCGGGGTCGGCAAGTACGACGTGTCGTTCCCGAAGCGTTCCGCCGAGGACGCCGACGGCACCACCAGCCCGGAGGAGCTGATCGCGGCGGCGCACTCGTCCTGCTACGCGATGGCCCTTTCGGCCCAGATCGGTAATGCGGGCGGCACGCCGGAGAGCCTGGACGTCAGTGCCGATGTGACCCTCGGCCCGGACCCGGCCGGTGGCTTCCGGATCAGCGGCATCAAGCTGACCGTGCGCGGCAAGGTCTCCGGCCTCGACGCCGACGGCTTCGCCGCCGCGGCCGAGGCCGCCAAGGCGGGCTGCCCGGTCAGCAAGGCCCTCGCCGGCGTCGACCACATCCTCCTCGACGCGGCCCTCGTCTAACTCGGTACAGCAGGCTGCCCGGTTCGCGCACTGTGGTGCGGGAGCCGGGCAGTTTTGTGTGACAACCGATTTCGGGTGAGCAATGGGTCAGGCCCGGCGAAAGAAGCGGCGGGCCGCAGGGTGGTACATCGCGGGGATGGCGATCAGGACTGCGACGATATGGACAGTGCGGAACAGACCGATCACCGCGGATTCGATGGTGAGGTGGGCGAACAGGTCGCCGAACTTGTCCGCGGAGAGCAGCGCCGCGAGCGGTTCGATGATCAAGGAGAGCAGCCCGATCACGCCGATGCCGAAGGTCAGCAGCAGGCGGGCCCAGCGGGCGCCGTGCGTCATTCGGATGGCGACGAGGAGAACGACCAGGTAGATCCCGAGCCGCACGGCCAGCCCGGTCGTCAGGTCCGCTATGTCGACCTCGTCGCGCTCCAGTAGCAGCGCGGACTGCTCGATCGCCTCGGCGACGCCGGCGAGCAGGGCGACGACGAGGCCGACGAACGCGACGAGGACGGCGCGCGGTGGTTGTGCGGGTACGCCCGAACGCAGCGGTGCGGGCAAAAAGGAAAGGGCAGTGCCGGTCATGACACCGACACTGCCCTGCGTCTTCCGGATGCGGATCAGCCCGCGGTAGCGATCGACTCTCGTACCGGAGTATCACTGCGCGTGGCGAATTCGCTGAGCGCGGCGAAGCCGAGGGCCAGGCAGGCCCACAGCGTCGCGGTCTCGGCCAGCGAGGACGCCCGGAACTGCCACAGCAGCGCGGCCGGGAAGTCCGCCTTCACCTCGTTGATGCCCGGCAGCAGGATGTAACCCGCCGCTGTCGCGAGGACGAACGCGGCGAGCCCACCGATCAGTCGCAGCGTGCTCAGCTGACCGCGCAGCAACTTGTAGACGTACACGCTCGCGCCGACGGCCACCAGGCCGAGCAGCACGGCGGCCACCCAGAGCAGGGTGCGCTGGTTGATCGTCTCCGGATCACCGACCGCAGGTGGGTTCGCCGGATATTTGAAGAACGGCACGGCCACGATCGCGGCCCAGCCGCCGAGCCCGATGCCGAGCGCGAGTTTCGGCCCGGAGAGCGTGGTGTAGCGGCGGGCGAAATGCGCGACGGAGGCGAAGATGGCGCCGAGCGCGAGACCGGCCAGGCCGAGCGCGAGGAACTGCCCCGCCTTCTGGCCGGTGCGGCTGACCAGCGGTTCTTCCTCGTCGCCGTGCGAATGCCCGTTGGTCGCTTCCGCTTCCGTGCCGTGCGGATGATCCGCGGCGGCCGCGCTACCGGCCTCCTCGATGGCGATGGCGGCATCGACCTTCGGTTCGCCGATGAAGAAGCCGACCGAGGCGGCCAGCAAGCCTGCGATGAGACCGGCTAGCAGGCCGCGCAACAAAAGGGTCTTCAGGGAACCAATCAGTGGCACGGCAGCCCCAGCAGGTGACGTCCGTCGTGCATCAGCTCATGCAGGTACATCCCGCTGCGCGAGATGACGCCCTGATCGAAGCCGACCAGGTACAGCGTGAGCAGTGCGAGTAGAACGACACCTACTGTGACGAGCACAGTGGCCAGTGAATCGGTTGCCCGGCTCGGCGAATGCGCGATAGCCATGCGAGTCCTCCTAGGGATGCGCGTCCCGTCGAATGGGTTGCGAAGGAGCCGGTGTCTGGCTATCCGGCACCCAGGGACTCGGTGCATGGAACACAGTGGCGCGACCGCTCCGGAATTTCACCGGATTACCGCATCACCCTCGCGTTTTGTCATCCGAACTGTGACACCTGGAAGCACCCGCCGTCAACACGACAGCAGGGGCCCGCCCTGATGTCGGGCGAGTCGCCGGGCAAGTCAGCCCGCCCGGCAGTGCTCGACAGGTCAGTCGGCAGGCTTCGCGGCCACGTCGATGACGACCTCGAATTCCAGCAGCGACGCGCCCGTGGAGACCGGCTGCCGCCGCTCGCCCGCATGCGCCTCGCGCGCGGGCCCGTCCCGCCACGCCGTGAACGCCTCTTCCGAATCCCACTGGGTGACAACGAAGTACCGCTTGTCACCGGCGACCGGCCGGAGCAGCTGGAAGCCGAGGAAACCCGGGGAGCCCTCGACCGCGTGCGCACGGTGGGCGAACCGCTTCTCCAACTCGGGGCCCGCGCCCTCGGGAACCTCGATCGCGTTGATCTTCACAACAGCCATGGGCTCGACAATACGACCCGCCAGCGTCCGTCCGGTATGGGCCATATCGGGGGCACCGCGCACGGCCGGGGCGCGCCGGGCAGAATCAGCGGGGTGTTGCACGACGAAGGTGGCGCGGGTGTGCCGATCCTGCTGCTGCACGGATTGATGGGCAGTGCCAGGACCTGGCACGATCAGCTGGACTGGCTGCGCGACTACGGCCACGTCTACACCTTCGACGCCGCCGGGCACGGCAGGCCGGCGCCGGCCGAGCTGACCACCGAGGCGTTCGTCGCCGATCTGGCCGCCGCGACCGCGGGCATCACCGAGCCCATGGTGGTGATCGGGCATTCGATGGGCGCGCTGCACGGCTGGGTGTTCGCCGCGACCTACCCCGATCGGGTGCGCGCGCTGGTGGTCGAGGACATCGCCCCGGATTTCACCGGCCGGACCGCCGCGAATTGGGCGGCGATGATCGAGGCGTGGCCGCAACCGTTTCCGGATGCGAATGCGGTGCTGAGGTTCTTCGGGCCGGTCGCCGGTCGGTACTTCCTCAACTCGTTCGAGCACGGCCCGGACGGATACCGGCTGCACGGGTCGGTCGCGACGTTCCGCGATATCTCCGAGGAGTGGGGGAGCCGCGACTTCTGGCCGCAGTGGCACGCCATCCGGGTGCCCGCGCTCTTGCTCGAGGGCGAACACACCATCACCCCGGCCGGCCAGATGCGTCAGATGGCCGAGGCACATCCCGATGCCGAGCACGTACTCGTCTCGGGCGCAGCGCATCTCGTGCACGACGACCAGCCCGGCCAGTACCGGGAAGCCGTCGAGCGCTTCCTCCGCCGCGTGCTGAACGTCTAGTTGCCGCCTTCACCGGCGAGCGCGAAGAGACCGTCGACGGTTTGCTCGATCAGGCCGTCCACCAGTAGCGAGTCCAGAGCCCGGGCTCGCTGGCCGGGATCGAGGGGCCAGGCGAGGTCGAGACTCACCCGCTCCACCGGTCCCGTCGCGCCGCGCAGGACATCGAGCAACCTACCGCGCGCTTGGCGGTCGGTGCCCTCGTATTTCTGTGTGCGACGGACGATTTCGGAAACGGGACGGCCTGCGGCGACCCACGCGCAACTCGGCAGCGGGCAGCGCGAACAGTCCGGTGTGCGCGCCGTGCACACCGTCGCACCCAGCTCCATCAACGCGGCCGAGAACACCGCCGCACGATCGATCTGTTGCGGCAGTAGAGCTTCCGTCTCCGGCAGATCACGCGACGACGGATTACCCGCCTCCGCACGGCCGTGCACCGCCCGAGCGACAACTCGGCGAACGTTGGTGTCCACCACCGGAACTCGTTGTCCGTAGGCGAAGCACGCGACCGCCCGCGCCGTGTACGCCCCGATGCCGGGCAGGCCGAGCAGTACGTCCACGTCGGCCGGCACCTCGTCACCGTGCTCCGCGGCGAGCACCCGCGCGCATTCGTGCAGCCGCAGCGCCCGGCGCGGATAGCCGAGCTTGCCCCACGCGCGCAGCACCTCGGCCTGCGAGGAGGCCGCCATCGCCGAGGGCACCGGCCAGCGCGCCACCCACTCGCGCCAGATCGGCTCGACCCGGACCACCGGCGTCTGCTGCAGCATGATCTCGCTCATCAGGATCTGCCACGCGGTGACCTCGCGGCGGCGCCACGGTAGGTCGCGCGCGGTCTCCTCGTACCAGTCGAGCAACACGTCGGCATCGATGGTGTTCGGTGCTTTCCTCACGGTTCCTGTCCTACTGCCGCCAGCCGGTATTTGCCGACCCGTAACCAAACGAACTCGCTGGTAACTCGAGCCTTGTGCACAATGGTCGGTATGCCTGATTCAAATCCGGTCAGTGCCTGGAAGTCTTTGCGCGAAGGCAACGACCGCTTCGTCTCCGGTGCGCTGCAGCATCCTAGCCAGGGCGCCTCCGACCGAGCCAAGCTCGTCAGTGGCCAGCACCCGTCCGCGATCCTCTTCGGTTGCGGTGACTCCAGGGTCGCCGCCGAGCTGATCTTCGACCAGGGCCTCGGCGACATGTTCGTCGTGCGCACCGCCGGCCACGTGGTCGACAGCTCGGTGCTCGGCTCGATCGAGTACGGCGTGCAGGTGCTCAACGTTCCGCTGATCGTGGTGCTCGGGCACGACAGCTGCGGCGCGGTGAAGGCCACCATCGACGCGCTGGACGGCGGCGAGGTACCTGGCGGATTCATCCGCAGCGTGGTCGAGCGGGTCACGCCTTCCATTCTGATCGGCCGCCGGGAGGGGCTGTCCACCGTCGACGAGATGGAGGCCAGGCACGTGGTCGAGACCAGCAGGTTGCTCATGCAGCGGTCGATGATCATCTCGCAGCGCGTGGCGACCGGCGAATGCGCGATCGCCTGTGTCACATACAAGCTCGCCGACGGCCAGGTGAAGTTGCAGCGTGTCGTCGGCAACATCGGCGAGCTCGCCTGAGCCGGAGTCGTCGCCGTTTGCCCAGCGTGCGGGCCGGAATTCCGTCGCCACGATCGCGTATTCCGGCTCGACACGCCGTGCGCATGAGTCATCGTGCCCGGTCGTGCCCTTACCGTTGAGGCGTGCTGGAACCGAATGGACCGCTGCCACCGGAGATCTATTGGCGTCGTCGCGCATTGGCGATCGGCGCACTGGTCGTCGCGCTGGCGCTGGTCATCTGGCTCGTGCTGACGGTGTCGCGTGGCGGCGACTCGCCCGGTGACACGAAGCCCGTCGTGGCCGGTTCGTCGTCCGCGACGTCGAGCAAGCCCGCCGACGTCACGACGACAAAGGCCGCTGGCCCAAGCGAATCCGGCGCGCCGGTGACGTCGAGTATTTCCCCGTCCGCGTCGAACGAACCGGCCGCGGGCCCGGGGCAGTGCCCCGATCAGTCGCTGGCCATCAAGATCAGTGTGGACCAGCCGACCTATCGGGTCGGCGAGCAGCCGAACTTCCGGATCGTCATCACCAACATCTCCAGCGCGCAGTGCCAGCGGGACATGAACCTGGCGCAGATCCAGGCGTCGGTGCTGTCGCTGGACGGCCAGCGCCGATTCTGGACGAGTTCGGATTGCTCGCCCGTCGACGAGTCGAACCAGCGGAACCTGAAACCCGGTGAGCAGGCGCTGTTCACGGTGCGCTGGTCCGGCACCACCTCGCAGCAGGGCTGCGTCGGCGAGCGGGTGCCGGTGCCCGCCGGGGCGTACCAGGTCATCGCGCAGTTCGGCTCGCTGCACAGCTCGCCGGAACCGTTCAATCTGACGCCCGCCTGAGCCGCCCCGGATTCGGTTGGGCCCGTTAGAAATCGGGTGCCACTTCCTTCTCCTCCTTCGCCGCGCGCCGCTTTCGCGTGCCGGTGATGCGGATGGCCGAGCGCACGTCGGCCACCTCGTGGATCTTCATGCCGCCGCGCTTGAGCGGGGCGTAGCCGGGCGGTACCAGCGCGGTGGTGAAGCCGAGCCGTTCGGCCTCGGCCAGCCTGCGTTCGAGTCCGGTCACCTTGCGCACCTCGCCGGCCAGGCCGACCTCGCCGAGGATCACCCAGCCCGCCGGAATCGCCACCTCGGAATTGGCGCTGGCGATGGCGAGCGTGATGGCCAGGTCGGCGGCAGGCTCCAGCAGGCGCATGCCGCCCACCGTCGCGGCGTACACGTCGGATTTGCCGACGAACACCTTGCCGCGGCTCTGCAGCACGGCAAGCACCATCGCGACCCGGTTGTAGTCCAGGCCGCTGACCGCGCGGCGCGGATTCGGGATCTCGGTCTCCACCGTCAGGCCCTGCACCTCGGCGACGAGCGGTCGCTTGCCGTCCATCGCCACCGTGACGGCGGTTCCCGGCACCGAATCCGTGCGATGGTGCAGGAACAGGCCGGAGGGGTCGTCCACGCAGGCGATGCCGTCCTCGTGCAGCTCGAAACAGCCGACCTCGTCGGCGCTGCCGAAGCGGTTCTTGATGCCGCGCACCATGCGCAGCGCCGAGTTCTTGTCGCCCTCGAACTGCAGCACCACATCGACGAGGTGTTCCAGCGTGCGCGGGCCCGCCACATTGCCGTCCTTGGTGACGTGCCCGACCAGCAGCACCGCGATCCCGCTCGCCTTGGCCAGCGAGGTCAATGCGGAGGTCACCGCGCGCACCTGGGTGACGCCGCCGATCACGCCGTCCACCTCGGGCGCCAGCATGGTCTGCACCGAGTCGACCACCAGCAGCGTCGGCTGCACCTGCTCGACGTGCCCGAGCACGATCGAAAGATCGGATTCCGCGGCCAGATACACCCTTTCGTGCACCGCGCCGGTCCGGTCGGCGCGCAGCCGCACCTGGCCCGCCGATTCCTCCGCCGTGACGTAGAGCGATTTGGCATCGTGCTGCCGGGCCCAGCGGTGCGCGACCTCGAGCAGCAGCGTCGACTTGCCGACGCCGGGCTCGCCGGACAGCAGCACCACCGAGCCGGGGACGACGCCGCCGCCGAGCACCCGGTCGAGCTCGCTGACCCCGGTCGGATTCGCCCTGGTGATCTGCGAGTCGATGCTGGAGATCGGCGCGGCGGCCGTGCTCGGCAGCATCGCGCGCCTGGCCGGGGCGCCCGCACCGGTCGCCGCGACGGCTACCTCGTCGACGGTGCCCCACGCGCCGCAGTCGGGGCACTTACCCACCCACTTGGCGACCTCGTGCGTGCAGGCGGAGCACCGGAAGATCGACCTGGTCTTTGCCACACGCGCACCTTACGTACCGCCTCCGACAACATGTCGGAGGAAAAGAACGGCCGCCGCACCCGTCGGGTGTGGCAGCCGTCTCCGTAAGAGGGCTATACGCCCCGTTGTCCGCAGGTGTGTTCAGTGTCCGCCGGTGTGCTCGGCCTCGGCCGCGCCGGACTTGTCCGACTCGTGCCGCTCGGAGGTGCCCGCGTCCACCGGCACCTGGACCTGGACGGTGCCGTTCTGCTTGAAGTTGAACGCCACGTTGTAGGTGAGGCCCGGCGTGATGTCCTTGGTCAGCCCGGTGATCTCGATCAGGATCGGGTGCGCCTCGGGATCGGTGGTCGCCTCGGCCACGTCGGCGTGCGCGTCGGGCTTGGCCGACGTCGGTGCGGCCGCGCTGGTCGGCGCCGCGCCGTGCGTGTCGCCCGCGGGTGTCGCGGACTTGACCGGCTTGGTGGCCGCGACCACGGTTTGCTGCGGCGCCAGTTCCACCGTCGACTTGCCGGCCGCCGGGGTGATCTTCACGGTGCCGAGATCGGTGGTGAGGCTGGTCAACTCGTCGGGCACCGACGGGCTGTTGTTGATGATCGACAGCGCGATGACCGCCTTGCCGCCCTTGGTGTTGTTGTACTCGGTGCCCTGGGCCGGGAAAACGATGTGCACGTTGCGCAGCGCGATCTTGCCGACGTCGGCGTGGTTGCCGTTGATCGCGGCGACCTGGTCCGCGGTCTGCGAGATCTGGCCCGAGCTACAGCCGGCGAGCACGATCGCCGCACCTGCGGCGAGTGCGGCAACCGGCACCATGCGACGTCGCGCCTTCTTCAGGGCGGTCACAGCTTTCAGGGCAGTCACGGGTTGTCCCTCCATGTCGACCGGGTCACTCCGCAAGGGAGAGTAATAACTAGGCAGCGTAGTAGTTCCCGTCGCAGACCGAGAGCCGGGGCTCGCGACTCGCGGGTCGGTTGGTAACAGATCGGTCGAGCATCGGCGGATCGCGGACGCACTGCCCGCTCGGGTCGGGGGGCTGGTTCGGGGGCAGTGCGGGGAGGTAACCCGTTCTGGCACAACATAATGCACACCGGGCGGTCGTTGTCAAGCCCCACCGCTGCCTCGTTGTGGCCCTGACCTGCACAGTTGATCGCGCCGTTACCGAGTCGCATGTTAAACTGTGAACATCGAAAGGGGCACGGGACACATGATTTTTAAGGTCGGAGACACCGTCGTTTACCCCCACCACGGAGCGGCGCTGATCGAAGCTATCGAGACTCGCACCATCAAGGGTGAGCAAAAAGAGTATCTGGTCCTGAAGGTCGCCCAAGGCGATCTGACTGTTCGGGTTCCCGCAGAGAACGCTGAATACGTCGGCGTACGTGATGTCGTCGGCCAGGAGGGTCTCGATCGAGTCTTCCAGGTTCTGCGCGCGCCGCACACGGAGGAGCCGACCAACTGGTCCCGCCGTTACAAGGCCAACCTGGAGAAGCTCGCCTCCGGCGATGTGAACAAGGTGGCCGAGGTCGTCCGCGACCTGTGGCGTCGAGAGCAGGATCGCGGCCTGTCCGCCGGTGAGAAGCGGATGCTCGCCAAGGCCCGTCAGATCCTCGTCGGTGAGCTCGCGCTCGCCGAGGGGACCGATGACGGCAAGGCCGAGACGCTGCTGGACGAGGTCCTCGCCGCGGCTTCCTGACCGTGAACAAACTCGACAACGGTGCTCGTCTCACCGACGGAACCGTCGTTGCTTTGGTGCCTGCCGCCGGTCGCGGCGTCCGCCTGGGTGAAGCCACACCCAAGGCGTTCGTCCCGGTCGGCGGCAGCCCTATGGTCCGACTCGCCGTCGAAGGTTTGATCGCCTCCGGAGCGGTCGACCGGATCATCGTTATGGTTCCCGCCGAATTCGTCGAGAGCGCCGTTGCCCTGCTGCCGCCCTCGGATTCGGTACACGTGGTCGTCGGCGGCGCCGAACGCATCGACTCGGTGCGGGCAGGTCTCGCCGCCGCACCCGAGGCCGCCTACTACCTCGTGCACGATGCCGCGCGCGCCCTCACCCCGCCCGAGCTCATCGCCCGGGTCGCCGCCGAGTTGCGCGCCGGCCACCTCGCCGTGGTCCCCGCGCTTCCGGTCGCCGACACCATCAAGTCCGTCGACGCGGCGGGCGCGGTCACCGGCACGCCGGACCGCGCGCAACTGCGCGCCATCCAAACTCCGCAAGGCTTCGCCGGCGAACTGCTGCGCTCGGCCTACCTGTCCGAGGGTGTGCAAGCCACCGACGACGCCGGGCTGGTCGAACTGCTCGGCACCCAGGTGCACACCATCCCCGGCGACCCCTTGGCTTTCAAGATCACCACCCCGCTCGACCTGCTGCTCGCACACGCGGTGCTCGACGGCGCGGACCTACGCCGGGCGGTGGCCCAGTGAATATGCGAGTCGGCATCGGCAGCGACGTCCACCCCATCGAACCGGGCCGCCCATGCTGGATGGCCGGACTGCTCTTCGACGGCGACGACGGCTGCGCCGGACACTCCGACGGTGACGTCGCCGCCCACGCACTCTGCGACGCACTGCTGTCCGCGGCGGGGCTCGGTGACCTCGGCTCGGTCTTCGGCACCGACCGCCCGGAATGGGCGGGCGTCTCCGGCGCTGCCATGCTGAAGGAAGTGCGCAGGCTGCTCGGCGAGGCGGGCTTCGAGATCGTCAACGCGGCGGTCCAGGTGATCGGCAATCGACCCAAGATCGGACCGCGCCGCGACGAGGCCCAGCAACTGCTCGGCGAGCTGCTCGGCGCCCCGGTCTCGGTTTCCGGCACCACCACCGATGGCCTCGGACTCACCGGTCGCGGCGAGGGCATCGCCGCCATGGCGACCGCTCTGCTACAAGCCTGTCGCTGACCCAGCTCCGGCGGACCTGAACCGGGTCCGTGAACAGGCTTATCTACCAGCTAGGATCGAACGCCGTGACGCTGCGCCTCTTTGACACCGACACGCGAACCATGCGCGACTTCGCGCCCCTGGTCCCCGGCCGTGCCTCGGTGTACCTGTGTGGTGCCACCGTGCAGGGCGCGCCACACATCGGTCACGTGCGCAGCGGCGTCGCCTTCGACGTGCTGCGCCGCTGGCTGCTCGCGCACGACTACGACGTGTGGTTCATCCGCAACGTCACCGACATCGAGGACAAGATCCTCACCAAGGCCGCCGACGCGGGCAGGCCGTGGTGGGAGTGGGCGGCCACCTACGAGCGCGCCTTCGACGACGCCTACGAGACCCTCGGCGTGCTGCCGCCGTCCGTACAACCGCGCGCCACCGGCCACATCACCCAGATGGTCGACATGATGCAGCGGTTGATCGAGCGCGGCCACGCGTACGCCTCCGAGGGCAACGTCTACTTCGACGTGGTGAGTTACCCCGACTACGGCAGCCTGTCCGGCCACCGCCTCGACGACGTGCACCAGGGCGAGAGCGCGGGCGAGGGTAAGCGCGACCCGCGCGACTTCACCCTGTGGAAGGCCGCCAAGCCCGGCGAGCCGACCTGGCCGTCGCCGTGGGGCCCCGGCCGTCCCGGCTGGCATCTGGAATGCTCCGCGATGGCCGAGTTCTACCTCGGCCCCGAATTCGATATCCATTGCGGCGGAATGGATCTGGTGTTCCCGCACCACGAGAACGAGATCGCCCAGTCCAAGGCGGCGGGCGACGGCTTCGCCCAGTACTGGCTGCACAACGGCTGGGTGACGATGGGCGGGGAGAAGATGTCCAAGTCGCTCGGCAACGTGCTCTCCGTGCCGAACGTGCTCACCCACGTGCGCGCCGTGGAGCTGCGGTTCTACCTCGGCAGCGCGCACTACCGCTCGATGCTGGAGTACTCGGACAAGGCGCTCAACGACGCGGCCCAGTCCTATCAGCGGATCGAGGCGTTCGTGCACCGGACCGTCGATCGCGCGGGCGAGGTCCCGGTCGGCAAGTGGACCGACGCGTTCGCCGCGGCCATCGATGACGACCTCGCCGTGCCGAAGGCGCTGGCCGAGATTCACCGCGTCGTGCACGAGGGCAACAAGGCGCTCGAGGCCGGTGCGATCGACAGCGCACGGGACCTGGCCGGACAGCTCCGCGCCATGCTCGGTATCCTCGGTGTCGACCCGCTGGATCCGCACTGGTTCACCCCACGCGACTCGTCGGCGGCACTCGGCGCGCTCGACGTGCTGGTGCGCGCCGAGCTCGACCGCCGTCAACAGGCGCGAGCAGACAAGGATTGGGCGAGCGCCGATGCCGCCCGCGATCGATTGCAGGCAGCCGGAATCGAGGTCACCGACACGCAAAATGGTCCCGAATGGGCCCTTGGCGCTGCGCCGCAGACGGCGCCGGACGCGCTACAACCTGGAAAGGCCAAGTAATGGCAGGCAATTCGCAGCGTCGTGGTGCGATCCGCAAGGGCGGGACCAAGAAGGGCGCCGTCGTCGGCTCCGGCGGTAAGCGCAGGCGCGGGCTCGAGGGTCGCGGCGCGACCCCGCCCGCCGAGGCGCGCACCAAGCATCCCGCGGCCAAGCGGGCCGCCGCCGCGGCGAAGGCCGCCGCCAAGGGCGGTCCGCGCGGCAGCTCGGGTCGTGCGGCCGGCCGCAAGGACGACGACAGCCCGGAAATGGTGCTCGGCCGCAACCCGGTGGTCGAATGCCTGCGCGCGGGCGTGCCCGCCACCGCGCTGTACGTCGCGCTCGGCGCCGAGAACGACGAGCGGCTGTCCGAAAGCGTGCAGATGGCCGCCGACGCGGGCATCTCCATCCTCGAGGTGCCGCGCGGCGACCTGGACCGGTTGAGCGCCAACGGCATGCACCAGGGCGTCGCCCTGCAGGTGCCGCCGTACCGCTACGCGCACCCGGACGACCTGCTCGCCGAGGTCCGCAATTCGCCGGAGCCCGCGCTGCTGGTGGCACTGGACAACATCACCGACCCGCGCAACCTCGGCGCCGTGATCCGCTCGGTCGCCGCCTTCGGTGGCCAGGGCGTGCTGATCCCGCAGCGGCGCAGCGCGAGCGTCAGCGCGGTCGCCTGGCGCACCAGCGCCGGTGCCGCGGCCCGGCTGCCCGTCGCTCGCGCCACCAATCTGACTCGCACACTGAAGGATTGGGCCTCGCAGGGCATCCAGGTGGTCGGCCTCGACGCGGGCGGCGACACCACCCTCGACGACTTCGACGGCCGCGAACCCACCGTCATCGTGGTCGGCTCGGAAGGCAAGGGCCTGTCCCGCCTGGTCCGGGAGAACTGCGACTCGATCCTCGGCATCCCGATGGCGGGCCCGGTCGAATCCCTCAACGCCTCGGTCGCCGCAGGCGTCGTGCTCGCCGAAATCGCGCGCCAGCGCCGTTCTTGATACTGCGCCGCAAGCGCGAAACGCCCCTCGGCACACGGCAATAGACGCGGCGGGGCGGGCGCGCACCGTAGAATTCGGCTCGTGGTGATACCCAACCAGCCCATCGGGAATCCGGTCGAGCATCCGAACGCGACGGCGGTGCTGTGGCTCGGTGCGGCGAGCGTGCTCTGCTGTGGCGTGCTCGGACCGGTGGCATGGGCGATGGGCAAGCGGGCGCTGGATCAGATCGAGGAATCGCACGGCGCCTACGGTGGGCGCGTCCAGGTGGTGGTCGGCTACATCCTCGGCATCATCGGCACCATCATGATGATCGTCTTCGCGCTGCTCTATCTGATGATCCTGCTCGGCGGCAACGCTTAGTCGAGGCTGGGGCGTTCCTGGTCACCCCGGTCGTCCCAGGCCGGCCACTCCTCGCTGACGCTGCCGGTCCAATTGGGTTGCCTGCGTTCCTTGAACGCCGCCATCGCCTCGCCGCCGTCGATGCTCTTGGTGACGTGCTCGTTCAGGTCGGTCTCCAGCTGCCCGACCATGGCCGGGCTCATCCCGAGCCCCTCCCACAGCAGCCGCTTGGACATCGCCACCGGCAGCGGCGCGGAGCCGTTGGCGATGTCGTGCGCGATGGCCAGCGCCATCGGCAGCACCTCGCCGCCCGGCATGCAGCCGTTGGCCAGGCCCATCGCCTTGGCCTCGTCGCCGTCGAAGGTGCGACCGGTCAGCATGATGTCGGCGGCATTGGCCATGCCGACCAGCCGGGGCAGCGTCCAATGCGAGTAGCCGTCGGCGAGTACGCCGCGCCGGACCTGGTTGAGCCCGTAGACCGCGTCCCGCGCCATGTAGCGCAGGTCGCACTGCAGCGCGAGGGCCAGGCCGATGCCGACCGCGTGCCCGTTCACCGCGGCGATCACCGGCTTGCGCACCCGCCACGGCGCGGGCTCGATGGTGGCGCTGACGTCGCCGACCCGGCTGGATAGATCCGCGCCCGCGCAGAACGCGGGCGGGGTGCCGGTGATCACGACGACCCGGACGTTGTCCTCGACATCGCAGCGCTGCAACGCGGCACTCAATTCGGCGGCCATCGCCGGGGTGAAGGCGTTCTGCTGAGCGGGCCGATTGAGCGTGAGCACGGCGATGCCCGCGGAGACATCGACGTGCAGTTCCGAACTCATGCCAGCGATGTTAGTCCAGGACGCCCCGCCCTGACCCTGGCCCGAAAAACCTCGCTCAACCACGCAGTACTTTGCGTCCGATCGCGTACTTGTGCACCTCGGTCGGACCGTCGTAGAGGCGGAAGGCGCGGATGTCGCGGAAGATCATCTCGACCACCGTCTCGTCGCTGATGCCGATGCCGCCCAGCACCTGCACGCACCGGTCGGCCACCTTGAACAGCTCCTCGGAGACATACGACTTCGCGATCGAGCTCTCGTGCCGCGCCTTCTCGCCCTGGTCCATCAGCCAGCAGGCGTGCCAGATGGTCAGCCTGCACTGGTGCAGCGCGATCTCATTGTCCGCCAACATGAACGACACGCCCTCGTGCTCGCCGATCGGCTTGCCGAACGCGGTGCGGGTGCGCGCGTGCTCCACCGCGATGCGCTGCGCCCGCTCGGCCGCGCCGAGCCAGCGCATGCAGTGGGTGAGCCGGGCCGGGGCCAGTCGCAGCTGGGCGTAGCGCAACGCCTGGCCCGCGTCGCCGAGCAGCGCCGACTGCGGCAGCGTGAGGTTGTCGAAGCGGACGACGCCGTGCCCGGCCACGTAGTTGCGGTCCATTGTGTTCATGGTGCGTTCGATGATGATGCCCGGCTGGTCGCCGTCGGTGAGGAACAGCGTCGGTCCGGCGGGCAGGTGCGGGTTCTCCGCGAGCCGGGCCATGATGATCCACGTCTTGGCGCCGTTGGCCCCGGTGATCAGCCATTTGCGGCCGTTGATGGTGAAGTTCTCGCCGTCGAAGGTGGCGGCGGTGGCCAGCTGGGCCGGATCCGACCCCGCGCCGTCCGGTTCGGTCATGGCGAACACCGAGCGATGCTGTCCGGCGATCATCGGCGCGAGGTGGCGCTCGACCTGCTCCGGGTTCGCCACCTTGGACAGCAGGAACATATTGCCCTCGTCCGGCGCCGCGCAGTTCATCGCGATCGGCCCGAGGGTGGACCAGCCCGCCGCCTCGTAGATCACCGCCTGCTCGATATGCGACAGCCCGCGCCCGCCGAGCGACTCCGGCGCCTGCACGGTGAGCAGCTTCTCGGCCCGGGCCAGCTCGACCAGTTCCTGCCGCAACTCGTCGGTCGGCCCGTGCGCGGTGAGCCGCGGATCTCGCTCGAACGGAACAATCTTATCGATGACGAACTGACGTACCCGATCACGTTCGGCAGCGAGCTCGGCGGGCATCGAGAAGTCGATCATCGTTGGTCACCAATCGTTCGGGGGCGCGTGCGTCGAGCATACGAAACCCAGGCAGACCGACTGAAGGCACCCGCCCTCAACGCCCTGGCGGGCCGATACCCGAACACTATTGACCGCGTACCGCAGAAACGTAGAGATCCCCGGCCAACCTTCTCCCTCGCCGCAAAATCCCACCCCGCCAGGCCAGCCGTACACCCTTTCGATATGCCGTACACCCGCTATACCGGGTGTACGGCATATCGAAAGGGTGTACGGCCACCACAAAGGGCGCGCATCGGATACCAGCGACCCTCCAAACCTCACACGACACGCTCACTCCCTTCCAAAGCGCTCGAGAACAGCACCACAGCCAGTCCTCCCGCTCCCAACCCGCACCTCTACTACCCAAGCCGCGGTAGAGAAGGTCGGGGACCCCACCTGACGCGCCCAGCACTACTCCGGTCATTTGATGAACCAGTCGAAAACCTCTGAGAGAGCACACAATCGGAGATCTCTCGGTGCACCATCCCGGACCAGTACACGCAGAGACCCTCGGAAAGGTGGACCTATCCGGGCAAGTGCTACTTAGAACTCCAGAGGTGGACAGTCCATAGAAGCTGAAGACCTATCCACATTTTCCCGTGAGTAGTGCTGGGCGCGTCGCCTGCCGTACCCGGCTTTAGTTATCGGTCAGGTGCGCGATGTCGCGTTCCCGAGGTGGTCATCGGCTTGTGGTCGCGTCGCGAGACCCCCAGTCTAGTGAAACCCGTTGGTGTGGAAGGGGTTTCACAGAGAATGCATACCCCTCACAAGGGGTATAGCTGCTGTGAAGGGTGTGGAGGCTCTGTGGGTTCAGCGGGCTCGGGCTAGGTGGCGGCGGCGGGTGCCGACTACTCGGCTGACCAGGTAGATCAGGAACGAGATCGTTGTGACGAACGTCGACACCGGTACGCCGGGGGCGAGTGACAGCAGGATGCCGCCTACTGCGGCGATTTCGGCGAAGACGACCGCAAGTATCGTGGCTCGCACGGGGTTCGCTGTCAGCTGTGCGGCTGCGGCGGCGGGGGTGATCAGCAGGGCGAGTACCAGTAGTGCGCCGACGATCTGTACTCCGAAGGCTGCGGTGATGCCGAGCAGTACTGCGAACACGATCGACAGCGCGCGTACCGGAACGCCCCGTGCCACTGCTACTTCCGGATCGGAGCTGGCGAACAGCAACGGGCGGTAGACGATCGCGAGGACCGCGAGTACGCCGACGGTGCAGGCCGCGAGCAGGGTGATGCCGTTGTTGCCCACGCTGACCACCTGTCCGGTCAGCAGCGAGAACTTCGAGCCTGCCCGATCCGGGCCGAGCCACAGGAACAGCACGGACAATCCGAGACCGAACGACAACACCACCGCGATCACCGAATCGCGTTCGCGGGCACGCGTTCCCAGCAACCCGAACAACACCGCTGCGACCACCGACCCGGCGATCGCACCCACGCCGACGCCGATCCCGGCGAGCAGTGCCGCGGCCGCGCCGGTCAGCGACAGCTCGCTGGTGCCGTGCACCGCGAACGACATCTGCCTGCTGATGATCAACGGGCCGATCACTCCGGACAGCAGTCCGAGCAGCGCGGCGGCGAGCACCGCCTGCTGCACGAAGTCGTAGGACATCAGATTCGCGGTGGTGCCGAAGTCGAACATCTTGCCGAGCACATCGGAGAGCTTGTCGATCATGAGCGGACCACGCTCGAATCCTGTTCGGCCACAGCGACTACCGGGACGTCGACGCCCGCGTCGCCGTGGCAGTGCGCCCCGGCCGTGCCGAGCGCGTCCATCGTGTCCCCGGTCCCGACGACCACCAGCCGCCCGCGCACCCGCAGCACATCGACCTCGGTCTGATACAGCTCCGACAGCACCGCGGAGGTCATCACCTCTTCCGGCGTGCCGATCCGGAACTTGCCGTCCACCAGGTACAGCACCCGATCCACCAGCGGCAGAATCGGATTGATCTCGTGCGTCACGAAAAGTACTGCGGTGTCATGGGTTCGCCTGCGCTTGTCGATCAGCTCCGCCACCAATCGCTGATTGGCCAGGTCGAGGCTGAGCAGCGGTTCGTCGCAGAGCAGCACCTTCGGATCGCCGACCAGCGCCTGCGCCACCCGCAGCCGCTGCTGCTCGCCGCCGGACATGGTCTCGAGCGGCGCGTGCGCGAACCGCTCCGCGCCGACATCGGCGATCGCGGCCGCGACCCTGCGCTTGCGGTCGGCTCGCGCCCGGAGCCCGAGCCCCCAGCGGTGGCCGTCGTAGCCCAGCCCGACCAGGTCGACACCGCGCAACTGCACCCCGGCGTCGATCGTCTTCTGTTGCGGCACATACCCGATGTCGGGGTTGCCGGTTCGCGCCGGCGCGCCCGCGACCTGTGCGGTGCCCGCGCTCAGCCCGAGCTGGCCGAGCAGCACCTTCAGCAATGAGGTCTTACCGGATCCATTGGGCCCGAGCACGGCGACGAATTCGCCCTGCGCCACTTCGAGATCCAATTCCTGCCAGAGCGTCCGGTCGCCGAACGACAACCGCGCCCCGTCGAGCCGGACCGCCGGGGCGCCATTCGAAAGCGCCTGCCGCCGTATCTGTTCGGTGTGTTCGGTCACCGCGACCCCCTGTTTCATCGCAGTGCTCGTCAACTCAACGCCGCGCTCAGCGCCTGGGCATTCTTGGTCTGCCACTGCAGGTAATCCATTCCGGCGGGCAGGGTTTCGGTCACCTCGACGACCTTAAGTCCGCTCGACTGCGCCACCGACCGGAGCTCCTTGGTGATCTTGTCCTGCGTCTGCACGTTGTAGACCAGCGCGCGAACCTGCTTGCCGGTCAACAGCTCCCGGGTCGCGGCAACCGCGGCGGGCGCCGGATCGGTCTCCTGCTCGATGGCCTCCTGGAACTCGTGCGGCGTCCGATCCTCGACCCCGGCGGCGAGCAGCAGGTAGTGCGCCAGCGGTTCGGTCTGCAGCACCGGCGTTTTCGGGTGCTCGGCGGCCAGCTTGCCCGCGATCGCGGTGATTCCGGCCAGTCCGCTCTTGAAGGTGGCGGCGCGCTCGGTGAAGCCGCTCGCGGCGGCGGGGGCCAGCTCGCCGAGGCTGCCCGCGATCCGGTCCGCGACCGCGGCGACGGTGCTCATGTCGTAGAAGACGTGCTCGTTCTGGTCGTTCTTGTCCGGGCGGGCCTCGAACGCGTCCACGGTGCGCTTGTTCCGCCCCGCCGCCGCCTTCGCGGCGAACTCGTCGTAGCCGCCGCCGTTGTAGACGACCAGGTCGGCGTCGCGCAGCTTGGCCGACTCGACGGCCGAGGTCTCGTGCGAGTGCGGGTCGGCGGACGGGTCGCTGATGATCGATTCGACCGTGGCGTCCGGTCCCGCGATCGTCGCGGCGATATCGCCCCAGACGTTGGTGGAGGCGATGACGGTCGGTTTACCCGAATCCTTCGAATCGCTGCCGCAGGCGGTCAGCGAGAGTGCGGCGACAACCCCCACGGCGACACCGGCGAACCGTATGGCAATGCTTGTCTTCACGCGGGGGTACTCCTGTGACGCTCAACAGCTGGTGACGCACTCGAGCGGGTGACACAACGCAGCTTAATGGAAATGGTTTCTGTTTCACTTTAGCAACTGCGCGCCGCTGAGACGAGTCCGGGCCCGCCGACCGGGACGCGCGCTGGCGCGGCCGTCGACGGGCCCGGGAGAACCGAGAGGGATCCGGTTAGACGAGCACCTCCACCGACTGCCCGAGCAGCTGCGCGCAACGCAGCAGGCCGAGATGGCTGTAGGCCTGCGGATGATTGCCGAGCGAGCGTTCGGCCACCGGGTCGTACTCCTCGCTGAGCAGGCCGGTCGGTCCCGCCACATCCACCAGCTGAGCGAACAGCGCCTCGGCGTCCGAGCGCTTGCCGATCAGCAGGTACGCCTCGACCAGCCAGGCCGCGCAGAGGTGGAAGCCACCCTCGCCGCCGGGCAGGCCGTCGTCGTGGTGATACCGGTACACCGTTGAGCCGCTGCGCAATTCGGCCTCGGTCGCGACGACGGTCGCGGCGAAGCGCGGATCGGACGGATCGATCAGGCCGCTCAGCCCGATGTGCAGGGTGGCCGCGTCCAGGTCGGTGCCGTCGTAGGCCGCGGTGAACGACTGGACCTCGTCGTTCCAGCCCTTGGACTTCACCTCGTCGGCGATGGTGTCGCGCAGCACCGCCCAGGCCGGATCGACCTCACGCGCGAACTTCTGCGCCAGGGTCAGCGCCCGGTCCACGGTCAGCCAGCCCATCACCTTCGAGTACACGTGATGGCGCGGGTTGCCGCGGATCTCCCAGATGCCGTGGTCGGGTTCCTGCCAGCGCCGCTGCACCGCGGAAACCATGGCGCGCACCAGTTCCCAGTCCGCGTCCGGCAATGCCGCGGCCGGATCGGTGATGCCCTGGATCTCCCGCGCGTGCGACAGGCTCGCGATCAGATCGACGATCGGACCGAACACGTCCAGCTGCACCTGCATGTTGGCCGCGTTGCCGACCCGGACCGGCCGCGAACCCGCGTAACCGGGCAGTTGGTCGATCACGGCCTCGGGCGGCAGCGTCTCGCCGTACAGCGTGTACAGCGGGTGCAGCCGTTCCGGTCCCGGCAGCGTCTCGAGCACCTGATGCACCCAGCCGAGGAAGGCCTCGGCCTCGCCGAGCGAGCCGAGCGAGACCAGCGCCTGCGCGGTGAGCGACGCGTCGCGCAGCCAGCAGTAGCGGTAGTCCCAGTTGCGTACGCCGCCAATGTCTTCCGGCAGCGATGTGGTGGCCGCGGCCAGGATGGAACCGGACGGCGCGTGCACCAGCCCGCGCAGCGTGAGGGCCGAGCGCTTCATCAGATCCGGCTTCAGCGGCGGCAGCTGCAACGTGCCCGCCCACTGCGACCAGTAGCCCTCCGCCAACCGCCGCCGCTCCAGCTCGTCGGTCTTGGCCGGCTTGAGATCCGAGGTGCCGCAACGCATTTCCAGCACGATCGGGCCCTTGGACGGGTCGACGACGGCGCGCGCGGAATCGTGCGTGCCGTCGCTGAGGATCTCCCAGGACAGTCCGGGCGAGCGCAGCACCATCGGGTCGTTGGTGCCGAGCACCCGCAGCCCGTTCTCGGTCGCCTCGATGCTCACCGGCACCTGGCCGAATTCCGGTCGCGGCGCGAACGTCACGACGGCCTTGGCGGCACCGGTGATCACCCGGGTCAGGTCGGTGCGCGTCGCGGGCACGTCGTGCGGCAGGTAGTCCACCACTTGCAGCTTGGCCCAACGGGTTTCGACCGTCATGGTGCTGTCGATGTAGCGCTGCGAGAGCGGCAGGCCTGGTCGCTCCGGCTCGATGGTGAAGTGCCCGGCCTGCGGTCCGCCGAGCAGATGCGCGAACACCGCGGCCGAATCCGGCTCCGGGTGACAGAACCAGGTGACCGTCGCGTCCGGCGTCAGCAGCGCCACCGAGCGCGGGCTGGCCAGCATGGTCAGCCGCTCGATCCGGGGCGCGCTCGCACCGGCCAGCCAGGTGCGCCGCTCCTCGAGCAGGAATGCGAGCGCGCACGACACGGCCTCGGTGCTGTCGACCCGGTGCTTGGCCTGGCTGTCGCCCTCGCCGACCTTGATGCCGAGGTCGGGACCGGACAGCACGCGGAAGGCCTTCTCGTCGGTCACGTCGTCACCGAAGAACACCGCGGCGGACGCGGCGGCCTGATGCCGGATGGTGTCGAGTGCGGTGCCCTTGTCGGTCTGCACCACGGCCAGCTCGATGACGGCCTTGCCCTCGGTCACCTGCACGCCGAACCACAGCGCCGGACCCTGCCGGACGTTGGTCAGCGCCCGGTGGCCGATCTCCGGGCTCGCGTTGCGCACGTGCAGCGCGACGCTGGCCGGTTTGATCTCGACGGTGACGCCGGGGTTTTCCGACGCGACCTGGGTCAGTGCCGTCTGCACCTCTTGGAGCAGTTGTTTGGCATCGTTGTCGATGGCGTGCACGAAACCCACATCGAATTCCGAGCCGTGGCTACCGATCAGTTGGACTTCGACCGGAAGTCGCGACAATGCCGCGAGATCCCGCAGTGCGCGGCCGGAAATGACCGCGGCGGTGGTACCGGTGAGTCCGGCGAGCGCGCGTAACGCACTCACCGATTCCCGGTGTGGAAAGGCCTTCGCCGGGTCGGAAACGATGGGCGCAAGCGTCCCGTCATAGTCCGAGGCAACCAACAGTCTCGGCACTCGCGCGACTGTCGACAGTGCACGACGAAGTTCCAGTGGCAGATCCTGTGCGCTCACGCATCCAACCTAGTGATCGGAGGAGTTTTTTCATGGGCGGGCAGAACAATACTGGGTTAGATTTGCCGCACCGACGCCCGCCGCTATGCGTGCGCTGTATCTAATTTTCCGCCCGATCGCACCGGAGTGCGCGGCGACCGCCCGAAGTCGGGTCCGAGCGGCCACAACCGGTCACTTCTTCGCGTGCGCTGCGATCATGCCGATGTGCGATGGGTAGTGCACGGGCCCCGCAAAACTCGCGCAACCCGGCTACACCGAGCAGCGGCCACGGACGCGAATTCTGTGCGCCCGGGCCGCCTTCGGCTCGAATGTGATCTTCCGCACGAACCCGGCATCCGCTCAGGATTTGCCGGGTATGAGCTGGCTGTCCGAATCTAGGAGCGGTCGCCGAGCAGCAGATCGACGGTGAGCTCGAGCCGCTCGGTCACATCGGTAGCCGAGGCGCGCCGGGTCAGCCAGGCGACCAGGTTCGACAGCCATACATCGCTGATCACCCTGGCGATGGCCAGCTGGCGTTCGTCGGGTTCGCCGTCGTTCATGGCGCGGGCGAAGACCCGATCCATCACCTTGCCGACCCGATCGACCTCGGCGGCCGCCGACGCGTCGGCGAACATGAACGCCCGCGTCATCGCCTCGGTGAGCAGCGGGTCGCGCTGCATCATCCGGGTGATCTGCTGCAGCAGCAGGTGCATGCGCTCCTGCGGCGACTGCCCGGCAAGTGGCTTGCGCTTGCCTTCGATCTGCTCGAATTCCCGGGAGAGCGCGGACACCAGCAGGTGCACTTTCGAGGGGAAATACCGGTACAGCGTCCCGACTGCGACATCGGCGCGTTCGGCCACGGCACGCATCTGCACCGCGTCGTAGCCGCCCTTCGAGGCCAGCGCCAGCGTCGCGTCCAGAATCCGCTTACGCCGTTCCCGCTGCGCGGCCGAACTCAGCTCGTCCTCGCTGAGCGTCGTGACCGTCGCGGTAGCCGGGGCCGCATTAGCGTCGGTCGGCTGCGATCGGGAGGGACTGGCCATCGGTGAGAGTCCTTTCCGGAGACGTCGTTCGTGGTACTGGCCCGAGTATCGGCTCGGCGGTCGTCTCTTGACTTCCGCACAGCTAGGATATTAGAACATGTTCTAGGTGTGGGAGTCACGCCGGGAAGGCGGTACGGAGTGTGACCATCGCCACCACTGACGAGCATAAAGCCGTCCAGGAGTCGATGCGTGGGTGGGCCGGATCGGTGCGTCCAATTGCAACAATGCGAACCGATCAGAGCGCCTTCTGGCGCGCGTATTGGCCCGGTCTCGCCGATCTCGGCATCTTCCGGGTCGCCGTGGCCGAGGACGCGGGCGGGGCGGGCGGCTCGGTCGCCGATCTCGCCGTGCTGGTCGAGCAGGCCGCGCACGATCTGGTCGGCGGGCCGGTGCTGGCGACGGCGCTGGCCAATCTGATCACGGCGGGCCGGCTCGATGAGCAGCTGCCGTGCGGGGTCGCGCTGGACTTCGTCGTCGGCGCCCAGGTCAGCGTACCGGCCGCGAACGGCGAGTTCTCGCTTACCGGTTCTTGGGATTCGGTGGTCGGCGCGGCACCGGAAACCGCTGTGCTGCTACCGGTTTCCGCGCCGGACGGGCAGCGCTGGGTCTTGCTGCAGCCGGACACCGAAGGGCTTCGGGTCGAATCGCTTTCGCCGCTCGACCTGAGCACGCCGCTCGCTCGCGTGCACTGCGCCGATGTGCGAGTGCCGGCCGATCAGATCTTCGCCTCGCCGCACGCGGTCGAGGATCTGGTCGTGGTGCTGGCCGCCGCCGAACTGGCCGGCCTCGCGGGCTGGTGCCTGGAAACCGCGGTCGAATACGCAAAGGTCCGTGAGCAATTCGGCCGCAAGATCGGCTCGTTCCAGGCCGTCAAGCACATCTGCGCCTGGATGCTGTGCCGGACCGAGTTGGTCCGTGCCGTCGCGGCCGACGCGGCGGCCGCGGTGGACGAGGGCGGCGCGGAGCTGCCCGTCGCGGCCGCGATCGCCGCCGCCATCGCGCTGGACGCCGCGGTCGAGACCGCGAAGGACTGCGTTCAGGTGCTCGGCGGCATCGGCTTCACCTGGGAGCACGACGCGCACCTGTACCTGCGCCGGGCGGTTGCCTTGCGTCAGCTGCTCGGCGGTTCGGCGCGCTGGCGGGCCAGGGTGACCGAACTGACCCGCGCGGGTCGGCGCCGCACCACCGGAGCCGATCGCGTCTTCGCCGCCGAAGGTGTTGCGGCCGTGGACGGCAGCAGCGCCGACGAGCTGGCGGCGGAGGTGGCCCGGATCGCCGCGCTGCCCGTCGACCAGCAGCGGGACGCGCTGGTCGACGCCGGTCTGGCCATGCCGCACTGGCCGCATCCGTACGGTCGCGGTGCGGATCCGATGACCAGCCTGCTGATTTCCGAAGAACTGCGTCGCGCCGGACTCACCGCGCCCGACTTGGCGATCGGCGGCTGGGCCATCCCCACGCTGCTGCAGCACGGCACCCAGGAGCAGATCGAACGCTTCGCCTGGCCGACCCTGCGCGGCGAGGTCGTGTGGTGCCAGCTGTTCAGCGAACCCGGCGCCGGGTCCGACCTGGCCGCGTTGCGCACCACCGCCAAGAAGGTGGACGGCGGCTGGGTGCTCAACGGGCAGAAGGTGTGGACCTCGTTGGGCGACAAGGCGAACTGGGCGATCTGCCTGGCGCGCACCGACCCCGACGCGCCGAAACACCGCGGCATCAGCTACTTCCTGGTCGACATGCACAGCGCCGGACTGGAAGTGCGTCCGCTGGTGCAGATCACCGGCGAGGCGCGCTTCAGCGAGGTGTTCCTCGACGACGTCTTCGTCCCGGATGACGGCGTGGTCGGTGCATTGAACAACGGCTGGAAGATCGCCAGGTCGACGCTGTCGACCGAGCGGGTGGCGATGGGCGGCAACGGCATCGGGCCGGTGCTCGAAGAACTCATCGCGAAATCGCCCGCCACCGGACCCGGTGCGGAATTGGTGAACGACCGACTTGGCGGATTCGTCGCCGATGCGATTGCAGGTTTACTGCTCGAGCAGCGCGCCGCCGTAAAAATGTTGGCAGGCGCCGATCCCGGCGCGCAGAGCAGTGTGCGCAAACTCGTCGGGGTGCGGCATCGCCAGGCCGTTGCGGAATTCGCCGTCGAGACGGCAGGTCCCGCGGGTGCACAGGACACTGAAGTGGTAAAAGAATTCCTGCTCACACGCTGTTTATCGATTGCAGGCGGCACCGAACAAATCCTGCTGACCGTTGCCGGTGAGCGGATTCTCGGCCTACCGCGCGACGCAGGCAGCTAGCGACGAGTCGACTGGAGATTAAGCATGGATTTCACCAGGGACGAGGGCCAGGACGCGGTGGCCGAGGTCGTCGTGAGTTTATTGGAGCGCGAACCGGCCCGTGATTACGCGTTGTGGCCGAGCCTGATCGACAGCGGGCTGCTGTCGGTCGCGGTGCCGGAGCGTTTCGGCGGTGACGGCATGGGCCTGCCCGAGGTGTCGGTGCTGCTGACCGAATTGGCGACCGACGCCGTCGCGGTGCCCGCGTTGCCGACGTTGGGCTTCGGGCTGCTGCCACTGCTGTCGCTGCTGCCGGACAACCTGGCCGAGCGGGTGTTTCCCGAGGTGGCCAAGGGCGCGATCATCACCGCGGCACTGAGCGAGCCGACCGCGCCGTTCGCGGTCAAGCCGGAGACGGCCGCCGTCGCCGACGGTGACTCGGTGCGGATCACCGGCCACAAGATCGCCGTGCCATACGCGGAGGAGGCCCGCTGGCTGCTGGTCCCGACCAATTCCGGTATCGCACTGATCGATTCGGACGCCAAGGGTTTGATTCGGGTACCGTCGCCGGTCTCCGGTGACATCCCCGAATGCACGCTGCGGCTGGACCGGGTGCAGATCCCGGCGGAACAACTACTACCCGGTGGCCTGGCCGACCTGCACCGACTAGCCCTCGCGTCGATCGGATCCGTCGCGGACGGGCTGCTCAAGGGCGCGCTGGTCATGACCGCCGAACACCTGCGGACCAGACGCCAATTCGGCAGGCCGCTGGCCGAATTCCAGGCCGTCGCCCAGCAGATCGCCGATCTGTACGTCGTCTCGCGCACCCTGCATGTCGCCGCGGTCTCGGCGAATTGGGCACTGGCACAGGACGATTCCAGCCAGCAGCACCAGGCGCGGATCGACGACGACCTCGACGTCCTCGCCTACAGCGTGGCCGCCGACCTACCCGCCGCCATGCAGAAATGTCATCACCTGCACGGTGGTCTCGGCGTGGACATCACCCACCCGATGCACCGCTACTACGCACAGGCCAAGGACATCGCTCGCTGGCTCGGCGGCGCATCGTTCCGACTCGATCGACTGGGGGCCAGATGTTCATCGATCTGACCGCCGAGCAGCGTCAGCTGCGCGGCGAATTGCGTTCGTACTTCGCGGATCTCGTGACGCCCGACGAGGAAGCCGCGATGGCGGTGAACCGGCACGGCGACGCCTACCGCGACGTGGTGCGCCGGATGGGCCGCGACGGCTGGCTCGGCGTCGGCTGGCCCAAGCAGTACGGCGGGCAGGGCTTCGGCCCCGTCGAACAGCAGATCTTCTACAACGAGGCGGTGCGCGCGGATGTTCCGCTGCCGCTGGTTACGCTGTTGACGGTCGGCCCGACGTTGCAGCAGTTCGGCACCGACGCGCAGAAGAAGCAGTTCCTGCCCGGAATCCTTTCCGGCGATATTCATTTCGCGATCGGCTACTCCGAACCGGAGGCCGGCACCGACCTGGCCTCGCTGCGCACCTCCGCCGTGCGCGACGACTCCGGCGACTGGATTGTCAACGGGCAGAAGATCTTCACCACCGGCGCGCACGAGGCCGACTTCATCTGGCTGGCCTGCCGCACCGGAACGGTCGAGTCGCGACACCGCGGCATCACCATCCTGATCGTGGACACCACCGATCCCGGCTACTCCTGGACGCCGATCATCACCTGCGACGGCGCGCATCACACCAACGCAACGTATTTCGATGACGTCCGGGTGCCCGCCGACATGCTGGTCGGCGCGGAGAACGCGGGCTGGCGGCTGATCACCACCCAGCTCAACCACGAGCGGGTCGGCCTCGGCCCGTCCGGCAAGATCGAGCAGCTCTACGACCGGGTGCGCGACTGGGCGCAGCCGCGTGGCGTGCTCGGCGAGATCGATGTGCGCCGTTCGCTGGGCCGCATCCACGCCATGGTCCGGTTGAACGAGCTGTTGAACTGGCAGGTCGCCGCGACCGTCGACGGCGACCAGGCCGGCGTGATCGCGGACGCCTCGGCCACCAAGGTGTTCTCCACCGAATCGCTGCAGGAGGCGGGCCGGCTGGCCGAGGAGATCGTCGGCCGCTACGGCGATCCCGCCGAGGCGGGCACCGCCGAACTGCTCACCTGGCTGGACCGGCGGACCAAGCAGAACCTGGTGGTCACCTTCGGCGGTGGTGTCAACGAGGTGATGCGCGAATTGGTCGCGACTGCCGGGCTGAAGCTGCCGCGAGTACCCAGATAGCCATCGCAAGTGCTAGTCGAGAAGGAGCCGCGCGTGCCGGAAACCACCAGTCCGGAAGCGATTGTCGCCGAGGCCGAACGGATCAAGGCGGCCGGTGATTGCACGCCGCGTCTCGCGCGTGATCCGGTGAACCAGCCGATGATCAACAATTGGGTCGAGGCGTTGGGCGACACCAATCCCATCTACGTCGACGAGGCCGCCGCTAAAGCCGCAGGGCATCCGGGCATCGTCGCGCCGCCTGCCATGGCGCAGGTGTGGACCATGTTCGGGCTGAATGGTGTTCGCCCACTGGATGATCCGATGGGTGAGGCGACCGAGCTGCTCGATGCCGCCGGGTACACCTCGGTCGTCGCCACGGATTGTCAGCAGACCTATCACCGGTATCTGAATGTCGGCGAACAGGTGTCGGCGACCAGTAGGTTGTCCGAGATCCGCGGGCCGAAGCGGACGGCGCTGGGGGAGGGCTGGTTCGTCACCTTCCTGACCAGTTGGCACGTCGGTGACGAGCTGGTCGCCGAAATGCTGTTCCGGCTACTGAAATTCGCGCCGCGCACCGCCGCACCGCCCAAGCCCGCCGGTGAACGGATCAAGCCGCTGGTCTCCTGGGACACCGAATTCTTCTGGGAGGGCACGAAAGCGGGCGAACTGCGCGTCCAAAAGTTGCCCGACGGTTCGCTGCGGCATCCGCCGATCCCGGCCCTGTGGAAGGACAAGTCGGAGCAGACCGACTACGTCGTCGCCTCGGGGCGCGGCACCGTATTCAGCTACGTCGTGCACCACGCGCCGAAAGTGCCGGGGCGGCAACTGCCGTTCGTGGTCGCGCTGGTCGAATTGGAGGAAGGGGTGCGCATGCTCGGCGAGCTGCGCGGGATAGATCCCGCGGAAGTCCAAGTGGGGCTGCCCGTTCAGGTGGAGTTCGAGAAACTCGACGACGACGCGACGCTGCCCGTCTGGCAGGTGATCGCATGACGACGACCGTCGTACCGACCTCCGTGCAGGTCGGTACCGTGCTGCCCGAACTGGTGATCCTCGCCGATCCGACCTTCGTGGTCAGTACGGCCCTGGCCACCAGGGACTTTCAGGATGTGCACCACGACAGGGACAAGGCGGTCGCCCGCGGTTCCAAGGACATCTTCGTCAATATCCTCACCGACACCGGCCTCATCCAGCGTTTCGTCACCGATTGGGCTGGGCCGCACGCGGTGCTGAAGTCGATTTCGCTGCGTCTCGGCGTGCCGCTGTACGCCAACGACACGCTCACCCTGACCGGCACCGTCACCGCCATCGACGGCGGCGACATCCACATCGACGTAGTCGGCAAGGACAGCCTCGGCGACCATGTCACGGCGAAAGCCGTTATCGCTTACCGGAGTACGAATGAGTGAGCAGGGCATCTCGGGCCGCGCGGCCATCGTCGGCATCGGCGCCACCGACTTCTCCAAGGATTCCGGCCGCAGCGAATTGCGCCTGGCCGCCGAGGCGGTCACCGCGGCGCTGGCCGACGCGGGCCTGACCGCCGACGACGTCGACGGCCTGACCACCTTCACCATGGACACCAACACTCAGGCCGCCGTGGCCAGGGCGGTCGGCATCCCGCAGCTGAAGTTCTTCAGCCACATCGGGTATGGCGGTGGCGCGGCCTGCGCCACCATCCAGCAGGCCGCCATGGCGGTGGCCACCGGCGTCGCCGAGGTGGTCGTCGCCTACCGGGCCTTCAACGAGCGTTCGGTGTCGCGGTTCGGGCAGTTCTCCACCGCGCTCGCCTCGGCTCCCACCTCGTCGGGGATCGACGCGGGCTGGTCCTACCCGCAAGGCCTCGGCACGCCTGCCGCGCAGGTCGCCATGGTGGCCAGGCGCTACATGCACGTATACGGCGCCACCAGTGCGGATTTCGGTCGGGTCGCGGTGGCTGACCGCAAGCACGCCGCAGTGAACCCGGAGGCCTTCTTCTACGGCAAGCCGATCACCCTGGAGGACCACCAGAATTCGCGGTGGATCGCCGAGCCGCTGCACCTGCTCGACTGCTGTCAGGAGTCCGACGGTGGTGTCGCCATCGTGGTCACCAGTGCCGAACGCGCCCGCGACCTGCCGCAGCGTCCGGCGGTAATCACCGCCGCCGCACAGGGTTCCGGCGCCGATCAGTACGTGATGACCAGCTACTACCGCGACGCGATGTCCGGCCTGCCGGAGATGGGACTGGTCGGCGACCAGCTGTGGGCCCAAAGTGGTTTGCGCCCTGACGATATGCAGGCCGCCATCCTCTACGACCACTTCACCCCGTTCGTCCTCATGCAGCTGGAAGAACTCGGTTTCTGTGGCCGCGGCGAGGCCAAGGACTTCATCGCCGACGGCGCCATCGAGGTCGGCGGCAGGCTGCCGCTGAACACGCACGGCGGACAGCTCGGCGAGGCCTACATCCACGGCATGAACGGCATCGCCGAGGCGGTACGCCAGATTCGCGGCACCTCGGTGAACCCGGTGGCGAACCTGGAGAACATCGTGGTCACCGCGGGTACCGGCGTACCGACCTCGGGTCTGGTGCTCAGCGCCAACTGAGCCGAGGGCTAGCGCAGCGGTGCGCCCGGCTGATCGTGCGTCGAGCAGTGGATGCCACCGCCGCCCGCGGCGATCTCATCGATCGGGACCGGGACGATGTCCCGGCCCGGCAGGTGATCCCGCAGGATGCCCTGCGCGCGATCGTCGGCCCGCCGGTCGCCGAATTCCGGCAGGAACACCGCGCCGTTGGCGATGTAGAAGTTCGCGTAGCTGGATACGAACTCATCGCCCTGGCCGGTGATCTGATCGGGGTCGGGCTGCGGCAGATCGACGACCGTCAGCTTGCGCCCGCGCGCGTCGGTGGCCTCCGCGAGCACCTGCCGGGCCTGCTCGCTCGACCGCGACCAGGAGTCGGCGGGCGAACCGGGAAACGCAGTGTCCAGCAGGACAACTCCGGGCGCCACATACCGCACCAGGCAGTCGATGTGCGCATCGGTGATGTCCTCGCCGCGCACGCCCGCGCACCAGATCACCTTCTCCAGGCCGAGGGTCTGCTTCAGCTCGGCCTCGAGCTGGTCGCGGCTCTTGCCGGGATTGCGGTTGTCGTTGACGATCGAGCTCTCGGTGACGAGCAGGGTGCCCTCGCCGTCGGTCTCCAGTGCGCCGCCTTCGGCGATGAAGGGAGCCCGGTACCGAGGAATCCCATAGCGTGACAGCAGTTTCCGGCCGAGCGGGCCGTCATTGTCGTGCCCCTGCTTGTTACCCCAGCCGTTGAAACCGAGATCGACGCCGACCACCTTGCCCGCTTGCTCGACGAAGACCGGGATGGTGTCGCGAGCCCAAAGGTCGTCCACCGCAAGGGAAATCACCTCGACGCCACTGCCGCAGGCGCGCTGTGCCGCGTCGCGCTGATCGTCCCTGGCCAGCATGACGACGTGCTCGTACTCGGCGATCTCCTGCGCTAGCCCGGCGATGTCCTTGCGGACGTCGCCGAGGTATCGGCCCCAGATCGCCGCCTGGGCAGGCCAGGACATGAACGTGCGCGCGTGGCTCTCCCATTCGGCGCCGAAGCGGCCACCGGGCCCCGCCGGGGCCGGCTCGGGGGCGCTGGGATCGCCCGGGGTGGACGGCTCGGACGAGCCGCATGCCGAGACGCCTGCGGCGAGCAGGCCGGCGAGGACGCTGAAGGCAGATCGGCGGGACATGGGGTTCTCCATCACGGGCTCCGATAGTCGATGATCCTGGTTACAGATCCTGACTGAAATTTCAGTCAGGATTACACGGTACCATTGACCCCATGTCTCGTCGTGATTCGATCCTGGAGTCGGCTGCCCGCGTGGTCGCGCAGCGCGGTATCCGTGGCCTACGGGTGGAGGAGCTGGCCGAGGCGGCCGGTGTCTCCACCTCGCTGATCTACTACCACTTCAAGGACCGGGCGGGCCTGCTCGCGCAGACCCTGGACTTCATCAGCACCCGGGCCGAGCGCTACACCGAATCCGATGTCGACGCCGCCGCCGACCCGCGCGGCCATCTCGAACAATTGCTGCTGCTCGAGTTGCAGGACACCCCGCTGGTCATCGAGAACAGCACCGGGTGGGGCGAATCCCGCGCCACCGCCGTCTTCCAGCCGGAGCTGCGCGAGCAACTCCGCGCCGCCACGGTCCGCTGGATCGACTGTTTGAGCGCGCTGATCCGCAGTGCCCAGGATCTGGGCACCGTCCCCGCCGATCTCGCTCCCGCCGATGCCGCCGAACGGCTGACCGCACTGGTCGAGGGCGTGAGCATGCGCTGGCTCAGCGGCACCCTCGAACTCGCCCGCGCCCGCGAATTGGTGCGCGGCGCAATCGCTCTCGAACTGGGCGCGCGCAGGTAAGTTCGAATCGGCACCATCGCCGCACGTGAGGAGCCCCATGACCGCTCGGCACCTGGTCGACGTCCACGTCCTGCTCATCCGCGACGGCCGCCTGCTGCTCAGCAAGCGCCGCAGCGACGACGAGTTCGACGGCCTGTGGCACCTGCCCGCGGGCAAACTCGAGGCAGGCGAATCCGCCACCGCCGCCGCGGCCCGCGAGGCGAACGAAGAAACCGGCGTCCAGATCAACCCCGCCGACCTCCGCCACATCCACACCTCCCACGTGGTCGGCTCCGGCCGCGACCCCCGCCTCGGCCTCTTCTTCGAGGCCCGCCACTGGACCGGCAACCCCACGAACCGCGAACCCGACAAATGCCACGAACTCCGCTGGTTCCCCCTCGACGCCCTCCCCGACGCCATCATCGCCTACCCCGCCGCAGGCATCCGCGCCCACTTCACCGGCGCCACCTACAGCGAGCGTGGCTGGTACGCCGCCTCGGTGGCCGATCTCCTCGGTCTGCCCGAAGGCGTCGCAGATGTTGAGCTCGAGCTACCGGAATTCAGCGACCACCCCCGAGCTGCGGATTTCGACTGACTTCGAGGTCAGGCGCGAACGCCGCGGAAGTAGATCGCCAGCAGGGTCGTGAGTTGGCGGACGCTCGCGGGGGTGCCGGGCACGAGATCCGCTCGGCTGCCCGCGAATCGGTCGAAGACCGCACCTTCGAGCAGGGCGATGAAGTCGGCGGCGGCTGTCGTGGGATCGGGGATGTCCATGGCGTGGAACAGTTCTCGGGCACGCTCGGTGGAGAACAGGCTGCGTGCCAAGCGGGTGTGTAGATCTGCGTCCGACAACAGGTCGAGGATGAGGGCGTGCCTGGCGATCAGGTGATTGCGGCGTCCGGCGAGTAGTCGATCCAGCCAGGCGGCGATGCCGTGTGCGGCGGTGTCGGGATCGACGGGTCCGGGCTGCGGGAGTTGAGCGGCGATGAAGTCCTCGCGGGAACGGGTCGTGATCCGGTCGACGATCGCCTCGATGAGCGCGCGCTTCGTGCGGAAGTAGTACGACGCCGAGCCGGCGGGCAGGTCGAGCGCGGTGTCGAGGGCGCGGTGGGTGAGCGCTCGAAGGCCTTGGGCGGCAATCAGATCGATCGCGGCGTCGACGATCAGCGTGCGCCGGTCGGTTGTGGACATCGTCACCTTCCTGGTCTCGCTTCAGTGCTCCCTCTACAAATGTAGAGGACGAGGAGGTGTCATGGAAATCAGCGGTGAAACTTCGGGGATCGTCCTGGACGCGGATCAGGCTCGGGCGGTGGCGCGGCTAGGGGAGTTGGTGGATCGGCGGGGTAGGCCGGTCAGGCGGCATCGGGGGATCTATCTGCATGGCAGGCCGGGGCGCGGGAAGACGATGGTGATGGATCGGTTCTTCGCCGCCGTCGCGTCGGATCGGAAGCGTCGCTTTCATTTTCATCAGTTCTTTGTCCGGCTGCACGAAGCCGCCCATGCTTCGGGCTCCATCGATAAGGCGGTCGGCGTGCTGCTCGGCGATGCGCGGCTGGTCTGCTTCGACGAATTCCATGTGCACGACATCGGTGATGCGATGCTCATCGCCCGAATGCTCGACGCTTTGTTGGCGCGGCACGTGACCCTCGTGGTGACGTCGAATTACCCGCCTGCGGAGCTGCTGCCGAATCCGCTGTTCCACGAGCGGTTTCTGCCGACGATCGACCGTATCACCACGAACCTGGACGTGATTTCGATCGACGGGCCGCTGGACTATCGCACCAGGGCGGACCGATCACTCGCCCGCCGAACAGGTTTCGCGGCGGGGCAGTATCGGATAGACCCCGGGGGCCGCGACAACGTGAGCCCGAAAGCGGTCTGGGTGCACATCGGCACCCGCAAACTGCGTGCCCGGGCGGCGGATACCGCGCTCACCATCGAATTCGCCTCGCTGTGCGGCACTCCCACCGCCACCGCCGACTATGTCGAACTGGCCCAACGCTTTCGGCAGTGGGTCATCTGCGACGTGCCGCCCCTGCACGATGTACCGCCCGACTGGGCGATGCGTTTCGTCAACGTGGTCGATGTGCTGTACGACGCGGATTGCGAACTCACCGTGCGGTCGCGAGTCCCCTTGGCGGACTTGACCGAAGGTGTCCGGAATGTCCCTGATATTGCGCGACTCGCCAGCCGCCTTTGTGAACTATCCCAATTGGCACCTTCCCCTATCGGATAGTCGTGCATGACCCTGGCGACCTGGGCCGGAGCAGTCCCGCGCACGGTTTAAGAGGATGTATTCCAAAGTATTCGATTCCCTCCCGAGCGGACCGTCCGGCATGTAACTATGTGGCTGTTTTGTGCAGTACTCAGATGTGGTGGTAATCAGTGGCTGGGGCGCGAGCGCCGATAATGCGCGTGATCGTGCTGATCACGCTGCTGATCCTTGCCGCGATCACCCTGCACGGATACATCCCAGGAGTGACCGAATCCCGCGATAATCGCCCCGCGTCCTCGGCGCTGACAGTAGCGCTGATGCCGGTACTGCTCACGGTGTCCGTGGTGATCCTGCTGGCCGGCGTGATCGCCAGCCAGCACCGCCTGCCACTGGCCATGCCCGAGCCCGACCGCGACACCGACCGCCAGCAGTGGCGCCTCGGCCGCGTCGGCTTGCTGGTGCTGGCCGGGCTCACGGCGCTCGCGCTGATCTTCGCGGCCGCCTCCGCCGTGTTCTTCGTCGGCGTCGGCCGCGAAAGCGCGCCCCCACCACCGGCATCGGCCCCCACCACCGGACAGCCGCCGGACGATTTCGCCACCGCGACACCCGACCCCGGCGCCACCCCCGCCGAATTGACCGGCACCGCCCTGCTACTGACCGCCATCGCCGCAGTGGCTCTGCTCGGCGTGGCCATCACCGGGCTCATCGTGGTCACGGTGGCCGCCCGGCGCAGGCCCGCGCCAGCTCCGTTGCCACTGGTCCCGGTCGCCCCCACCGCGGTGGACTCGCTGGCCAGGGCGGCCGAAATGGGCTTGGCCGCAATGAATGTGCCCGGTCAGGAGCCGCGCGCCGCGATCATCGCCTGCTACGTCGCGATGGAACGCGGCCTCGCCTTCGATCGCGCTGCCGCGCCACTGGTTTCGGACACCCCGATGGAGGTGCTCGCCCGCGCCTTCGAGCGCGGCGCGCTGCACGACGCGTCCGCGCGAGAACTGGTTTCGCTGTTCGAGGAGGCCAGGTTCAGTCCGCACGCGATGCTGGAGTGGCAGCGGATGCGGGCCGAGCAACTGTTGCGAATTGTCCTGGCGGACTTGCAGGGAGAGGCGGCAGCTTGAATCGAACGGCCATCGTCATCAGTGCCGCGATCGTCATCGCGCTGATCGAGATCGTCACCCTCGATCGTGCGCGCGGGGTGCTGCTGTTCGTCGCGGCGGTGCCCGTGGCGGTGGCCCTCGCCTGGCTGGTCTGGTCGCTGCTCGAGCGGTCGGAGCCGCGCGGCTACCAGGACATCGACGAGATCGAGAACGGTCCGGCCGAGATGCTGCACCGCTGGCACGCCAGGGCACAGATGCTCGCTGACCGCGCGGACGGCACTCGCGCGGACTGGGACCGGCACCTGCGCCCCTTGCTGGCCAAGGAGTTCGAGCTGTCCAGCGGCCAGCGGGTCGCGAAGAATCGGCGGGCGACCGAGGCCGCGGGCATCCACCTGTTCGGGCCGGAACTGTGGCGCTGGGTGGACCCGGCCAACTCGGCATTGCGTGATCAGACCACTAGGGCACCGGGACGGGCGGCACTGGACGAGATCCTGAGTCGCCTGCAGAGAATGTGAAATGGGTTGAGGCAAGTGCGGGTACACACATGACGATGCCGATGGATGTCACCGTTCAGCGCAGCGATGCCGTGCTCAGGGAGCTATCCCGGGTGATCGTCGGCAAACAGGAAGAGATGCGGTTGATCATGATCGCGGTGCTCGCCGGCGGTCACGTCCTGATCGAGGACCTACCCGGCCTCGGCAAGACGCTGATCGCGCGATCGTTCGCCGCGGCGCTCGGCCTGCAGTTCACCCGTGTGCAGTTCACGCCCGACCTGCTACCCGCCGATCTACTCGGGTCGACCATCTACGACATGAACTCCGGCCGCTTCACCTTCCGGCGCGGACCCGTGTTCACCAATGTGCTGCTCGCGGACGAGATCAACCGGACCCCGCCGAAAACGCAAGCCGCGCTGCTGGAGTCGATGGCCGAGGGACAGGTCAGCATCGACGGCGAAACCTTCCAGCTGCCACAGCCTTTCATCGTGCTCGCGACGGACAACCCGATCGAGTACGAGGGCACCTACCCGCTGCCGGAGGCGCAGCTCGACCGGTTCGCGATCCAATTGCGGCTCGGCTACCTGTCCGAACAGGACGAGAAGCAGATGATTCGGCGCAGGCTGGAGCGTGGTTCGACGACGCCGCAGGTCACCCAGGTGGTGGACGCGAACGGGCTGATGGAGATGCGGCAATCGGTCGAATACGTCACTGTGCATCCGGATGTGGTGAGTTACGTGGTCGCGCTCGCTACGGCCACCAGGGCGCATCCGCAGGTGGAGGTCGGCGCGAGTCCGCGCGCGGAACTGGACCTGGTGCAGATGTCGCGGGCCCGGGCGCTACTGCTCGGCCGCGACTATGTGATTCCGGAAGACGTTAAAGCACTGGCGATTCCGGCCATGGCGCATCGGATCACGTTGCGGCCGGAGATGTGGGTGCGCCGGATCCGCGGCGAGGACGTGATCACCGAACTGCTGCGCCGCCTGCCTGTTCCGCGCGCCACCGTGACATGAGCGAGCGATCATGAGGCATCGCGACGCCAGCACCGCGGTCGAGGCCGAATTGCGGTGGCGCCCGGCGCCGTTGGTCTTCATGCTGGCGATCTGCGCCGCGGCGGCGCTGGTGCTCGCGGTGGTACTCGGGCGGTGGCAACTGGTGGTCTTCGCCGCGCCGCTGCTCGGGGTGCTCGCCACCGCACCGTGGCAGCAGTCGTCGACGAAGATCCAGGTCGACGGTGGTGGGACGCTGCGGTGCTTCGAATCCGAAGAGGTGGTGCTGACCGTCGCCGCGTTCGTCGAGCAGGGGCACGCGCTGTTGCGGCTGAAGCCGGAAACAGTGGTAGCACTCGGTATCGAGGTCGAGGAGGCCAGCGATTCGGGCGTCGCCCCGGCCGGTCTACGGCTCGCACTGTCGGCGGACCGGTGGGGTCGCTATCCCGTCTCGGTGCGGGTGTCCGCGCTCAGTCCGGCGGGTCTCGCGGTCGCGAACGTCGTACTGCCCGCCGGGCAACTGTTCGTCTACCCGATCACCGATCCGCAGCGAATGCGGTTACCGCGCACCGAACTTCCCGAGCGACTCGGCACCCACCTGACCCGGCGGCACGGACCCGGCGTCGAGTACGCCGACATCCGCGCCTACGCGCCGGGTGACCAGCTGCGCATCGTGAACTGGCCGGTGAGTGCGCGGCGCGGCAGGCTGTACGTCACCGAGCGGCTGACCAACCGTTCCGCGGATGTCGTTGTGCTGGTGGACACCTCGCAGCAGGCGCCGGGCCCCGCCACCGATTCCCTCGAACTGTCCGTGCGCGGCGCGGCGCAGGTGGTCCAGTCGACCCTGCAGGCCGGTGACCGGACCGCCGTGGTCTGCCTGGGTCAGGCGCCGCGTTGGCTGCGGCCCGATATCGGGCGCCGGCAGTTCTATCGGGTCGTCGACACCGTGCTCGGCGTCGGCGACGAGCACATCCCGACCACCGGCACCCTGGCACCGCACTCGGCCGTGCCGCTCGGTGCCATCGTGGTCGCCTTCTCCACGCTGCTCGACACCCAGTTCGCGCTCGCGCTGATCGATCTGCGCAAGCGCGGGCACGTCGTGGTGGTGGTGGATGTCCTGCGCGGCACACCGTTTCGCGGCTTGCTCGATCCGACGCTGGCCAAGATGTGGCAGCTCGAGCGGGCCTCGATGTATCGCGACATGGGCACCGTCGGCGTCGATATCGTCGCCTGGCCCGCCGACACCCGGCTCGATCAGATCATGCGCGTGCTGCCGGAACACCGCCGCACCGTCCGGGTGCGTCGATGACCAGATTCCTCGCCGTCCTGTCGGGCGTACTGCTGGTGACATCGGTGGCGTTGCTGGAGCCGTGGGCGGCAGTTCCCGCCCTCGTCCTGGTCGCACTCGGTTGGTGGTTCCGACCCGTCGCGGTCGCCGCTGTCCTACTGGCCGTCGGCGTGCTCGCCGTCGCGAATCCTGGCGTACTCGCCGCCGCGGCAACAGGATTGGTCGCCACCACCTACCTACTCAACGCCGCCACCGTCACCGCGCCACACGGCGTCGTCCCGACCACCGTCCCCTCGGTAACCGGCGCGGTCGGCTTCGCCGTAGCCGGCGTCGGTGCCGCACTGCTCCCCCTGCGCCTGGCTTGGGCACCCCTCGCCGCCCCGATCCTGATAATCCTGCTGTACGCCTTGGTAGTCCACGGCGCGGCGATCCGCCGCGCTCGCAACGGTGCCGAACCCCGCCCCGCTCAAACACAGCCGAACACCCCCTGATCTACCGCACACGCGAATCGCGTCCGAGGTAGACCAAGGGGCTGGCGGAGATCAGGCGGACCGGAACCGCAGGGTCACGTCGCCGAGGACAGGTGCGTCCTCGCGTTCGACCACCGTCGCGGCGATAGTCAACTCGTTGTCCTGCTGCCAGATGCGAGTGCGGATCGTCTCGCCCGGGTAGAGCACACCGGCGAAGCGGGCGCGAAATCCGGTGACCCGGCTCGCATCCGCATCGAGCACGGTGTCGGTAGCCGTCTTGCAGACGATGCCGTACGTGCACAGCCCGTGCAGGATGGGCGCGGGAAACCCGGCGGCGCGGGCGAATTCGGGATCCGAGTGCAGCGGGTTGCGGTCGCCCAACATCCGATAGAGCAGCGCCTGCTGCGGCAGCGTCGCCGTGGTCACGTCGAAATCCGGTGCCCGATCGGGCAGTTCGGACTTCGTGCTCGGCCCACGCTCGCCGCCGAAGCCGCCCTCACCACGCGCGAAGATCGAGGACCGCGCGGTCCACAGCGGCTCGCCGTCGGAACCGGTGACGGTCTGCTCCTGCACCACCACCGCCGCGGAACCCTTGTCCCAGAGCTCGGTGATCCGCCCGGTGCTTGTCGCCTTACCCGAGGCAGGGATCGGGCGATGCACCTCCACCTCCTGATGGCCGTGCACCACCTTCGCCAGGTCGATGTCGATGCCGGGGAAGCTGACTCGCGGCGGCTCGGTCTCGTGCAGGGTCGGCGCTACGGTCGCGAACGTCGGCAGCACCTGCGGCGCACGGTCGTCGAGATAGCGCAGCTCAGCGGGGTCGGTCCACCGCGTGCCCGCGCCGAGGCCCAGCTGATACAGCTGCACATCGGACGGTGTCCACGCGAATTCACGGGTCGGAAGTTCCGCTCCGAGCGCCACTTTCGGATCGATGGGCATCAGGCCTCCTTGCTGCTGGGCAGCGGTCGGGTGGGCTGCGCGGCCCGCTTCTCGACGATATCGAGCACGGCCAGGTAGCCGAAGGTGAGTGCGGGGCCGATGGTGGCGCCGGGGCCCGCGTAGGTGTGGCCCATCACCGGCGTCGAGCTGTTGCCCGCCGCGTACAGCCCCTGGATCGGGCTGCCGTCCTCGCGCAGCACCCGGCCCGAGGTGTCGGCGACCAGGCCGCCCTTGGTGCCCAGATCGCCGGGCACGATCTTGGCGGCATAGAACGGGCCTTGCACCAGCGCGGCGAGGCACGGGTTCGGCTTCACCGTCGGATCGCCGTAGTACCGGTCATAGTGGCTGTCGCCGCGGCCGTAGTCGCTGTCCTTGCCGGTCTCGGCGAAGGTGTTGAAGCGGGCCACCGTGGCGGCGAGGTCTGCCGAGGGGACACCGATCTTGGTGGCCAGTTCCTCGAGGGTGTCCGCCTTGACGATGTTGTCGTTCTCCAGCCAGCGCGACGGAAAGCGTTGGCCCGGCTGCAAACCGGCGAAGATGTAGCGGTTGCGGTAGCGCTGATCGAAGACCAGCCAGGCCGGGATGTTCGCGCCCGGCCCCTCGCCCTGGCCGTACTCGCCGCCGTACATGGTGTGCACGGCCTCGACGTAGGGCGCGGACTCGTTGCCGAATCGCTTGCCCGCGGCGTTGACCATGATGGTGCCCGGCAGGTTGCGCTCGGCCAGCGCGAACCACGGCCGCCCGCCCTTGAAGATGGTCGGACCCCACCAGGCGTCCTCCATGAAGCCGACGTCGCCGCCCGCCGCCATGCCCGCGACGATGCCGTCGCCGGTATTGGCGGCCGCACCGGTGGTCCACTCGGTGGTGATCGGCTGGCGCTGATACTTGGTGCGCAGCTCCGCATTGTGCTCGAAGCCGCCGCTGCCGAGCACCACGCCGTAGCGCGCGGTGAAGGTCACCGGCTCGCCTTCGTGCTCGGCCTCGACCCCGGTGACCACGCCGTTGTCCACCACGAGCCCGGTCAGCGGGGTGTTCAGCAGCACCGGCACATTCGCGTCGAGCAGACCCTTGCGCATGGCGGCGATGATCGCCTGGCCCATGCCGACGATGTGCTTGCCGGTGGCCTTGGCCCAGTAGGTGCGCGCACCCACCCGCAGTGCGCGTGCGATGCCCTTCGGGTGCCTGCGGATCAGGTTGAGCCGGACGAAATCGGCCTGCATCACGACGACGTTCAGCGGCGCCTTGGCGTAGGGCGGCTCCAGGTTGGCCAGCTCCGCGCCGAGCACCTTGGCGTTGAACGGGGCCGGTTCGCAGGAGCGGCCCGCGCCGAGCCCGCCGGGCGCCTCGGGGTAGTAGTCGGAGTAGCCCGGCACCCACTTCATCTTCAGCGGGGTGTGGTCGAGCACGAAGTCGAACGCCTCCGGACCTCGGTCGATGTAGGTGTCGATCCGCTCCTTGGGCACCACGTCGCCGATGATGCTGTGCAGGTAGGTGCGGGCCACTTCGCGGTCGTCAGGTCGGCCGGACGCGCGCAGCGCCTTGTTGCCGGGGATCCAGACGCCACCGCCGGAGCGTGCGGTGGACCCGCCGTAGTGCGCGGCCTTCTCGATGAGCACCACGCTGAGCCCGTGGTGGGCGGCGGTGAGGGCGGCGGTCATGCCCGCAGCGCCGCTGCCGACGACCACCACATCGTATTCCCGATCAATCATGTAGAACACGTTATAGAATGATGCCGCCATTGGTCTATGTTGTGTGGCAGAAGACTTACTTGGCTTTCCGCTTGCTGAGAAACTCGTTTCAGTTTCAGACCGGAGTGAACTACATGGGGTTCGATTGGGACCTGGTGGCCGACGTGGTCGTCGTCGGCTTCGGCGCGGCCGGTGCCGCCGCCGCCCTGGAGGCGGCGGCCGACGGCGCGCAGGTGCTCGCGCTGGAGCGGTTCGCCGGCGGCGGGGCGTCGGCCTTGTCCGGCGGCATCATCTACGCGGGCGGCGGGACGTCGGTGCAGCGGGAGGCCGGTGTCACGGATACGCCCGAGGCGATGCTCGCGTATCTGGAGCGCGAGGTCGGCGACGCGGTGTCGCCCGAGACGCTGCGCCGGTTCGTGGACGGCAGCCCGGCGATGATCGAGTGGCTGAAGGGGCATGGCGTTCCGTTCGAGGCGTCGCTGTGCCCGTACAAGACGTCGTATCCGAACGACAGCTACTACCTGTACTACTCGGGCAGCGAGATCTCGGGCGCGTTCCGGGACATCCCGGCGGCGCAGCGCGGGCATCGGGTCAAGGGCAAGGGTACCTCCGGCAAGCAGCTGACGGGGCCGCTCACCGCCGCCGCCTCCCGGCTCGGCGTCCGGGTCGAAACACTCACGCAGGCAACGCAACTGATCGTCGACGACGCGGGCACCGTGATCGGGGTCGAGTGCCGGACGTTGCGTGACGCACCGGGGCGGGTCCGGGACCGGTACACCCGCATGGCGAAGGTCGCGGCCAAGCCGGGTATCTACTATCCGCCGCTGCGCGCCGCATTGGAGAAGCGGCTCGATCGGCTGGATCGCCAGTACGGCAAGACAGTTCGCGTGCTCGCCCGGCGCGGCGTGGTGCTCAGCGCCGGCGGATTCATCGCCAATCGCGCGATGCTGCGCGAATACGCGCCGGACTATCGCGGCGGGCTCGCGCTCGGCACCACCGGTGACGACGGCAGCGGGATCCTGCTCGCGCAGCGGGTGGGCGCGGCCACCGATCGGATGGGCAATGTCTCCGCCTGGCGGTTCCTCTTGCCGCCCAGCGCTTTTACCGGCGCGGTGCTGGTCGATGCGGCGGGCCGCCGGGTCATCGACGAGACCAGATACGGCGCCGCGGTCGGCCACGCGCTCATCACCGAACACGACGGCAAGGGCTGGCTGCTCGCCGACGACGAGCTGATGCGGACCGCGATCGGCCAGATCGGCAAGCAGGGCGCCTGGTTCCAGCGCGGCCAGTTCGAGGCGATGCGGCGCACCGCGATTCGCGGCGCCACGCTCGAGGCCGTCGCGGCGAAGGCCGGGATCGACGTGGTCGGGCTGCGCGCGACGGTGGACGCGCACAATGCCGCGATCGAGCAGGGCACGCCGGACCCGGTCGGCAAGCCGGCCGAGTTCACCACACCGCTGCGCACCGGGCCGTTCTGGCTGTTGGATGTCGGCATCAAACCGAGCCTGGCCAATCCGTGTCCGATGCTCACCCTCGGCGGCGTCGTCGTGGACGAGCAGACCGGCGCGGTGAAATCGACTGCCGGAACCGATATTCCGGGACTCTTCGCGGCCGGTAGGACCGCCATCGGCATCTGCTCGGAGTCCTACGTCAGCGGGCTGTCGCTGTCGGACTGCATTTTCTCCGGCCGGCGGGCCGGGCGCTCCGCGGCGGGCGAGCAGGCGCTGTCCGAACTCGATCAAGCAATAGTGGAAGGAAACTAGCGTGCTGTCCGACGCGGTACGAACCGAATTGGCCGATGAGCTGGAGCTCGCCGAACGGGATCGGGTGGCGATCGATCCACTGGTCGCCCGGCATCCGGACATCGACGTGGTCGACGCCTACGAGATCCAGCTGATCAATATCCGGCGCAGGCTCGACACCGGCGCCAGGATCGTCGGCCACAAGGTCGGCCTGTCGTCCAAGGCCATGCAGCAGATGATGGGTGTCGATGAGCCCGACTACGGGCATCTGCTCGCGGAAATGGAAGTCTACGAAGACGTTCCGGTCGAGGCGGGTCGCTATCTGTTTCCCCGCGTCGAGGTGGAGGTCGGCTTCGTGCTCGGCGCCGACCTGCCCGGCGCGGACTGCACCGAGGCCGACGTGCTCGCCGCGACAGTCGCTTTCGCGCCCGCCATCGAGCTGATCGACTCGCGCATCAAGGACTGGAAGATCGGCCTGACCGACACCATCTCCGACAACGCGTCCTCCGCCGGTTTCGTGCTCGGCCCGGAACGGGTGGCGCCCAAGGACATCGACGTCAAGGCGATCGACGCGGTGCTCACCCGCAACGACGAGGTGGTGGCCGAGGGGCGCAGCGACGCCGTGCTCGGCGACCCGGTCATCGCGGTGGCCTGGCTGGCTCGCAAGGTCGCGAGCTTCGGGGTGCGGCTGAAGGCGGGCGACATCGTGCTGCCCGGCTCGTGCACCCGCGCCATCGACGCCAGGCCGGGCGACAAGTTCCATGCCGAGTTCGCTGGACTCGGTGCTGTCCGTTTGCAATTCATTTAGGAGGCTTGTGGTGTCCGACAACGGGACCGTCACCGCCGCGATCGTCGGGTCCGGCAATATCAGTACCGATCTGCTCTACAAACTGCTGCGCTCGGAAGCGATCGAGCCGCGGTGGATGATCGGGATCGATCCCGACAGCGAGGGTTTGAAGCGGGCCCGCGGGCTGGGGCTGGAGACCTCGGCCGAAGGGGTGGATTGGCTGCTCGGTCAATCCGAGCTGCCCGACCTGATTTTCGAAGCGACCTCGGCGTATGTGCATCGCGCGGCCGCGCCGAAGTATGCCGAAGCCGGTATCCGGGCGGTGGATCTCACGCCCGCCGCCGTCGGCCCCGCCGTGGTGCCGCCGGTGAACCTCGGCGCGAACCTGGACGCGCCGAACGTCAACATGATCACTTGCGGTGGCCAGGCCACCATCCCGATCGTCGCGGCCGTATCCCGCGTGGTGCCGGTGGTTTACGCGGAGATCGTCGCCTCGGTGTCCTCGGTCTCGGCAGGACCGGGTACCCGGGCCAACATCGACGAGTTCACCAAGACCACCAGCCGCGGTGTCGAAACCATCGGCGGCGCCGAGCGTGGCAAGGCGATCATCATCCTGAATCCGGCCGAGCCGCCGATGATCATGCGCGACACCATCTTCTGCGCCATCCCCGAGGATGCCGACACCGACGCGATCACCGACTCCATCCATCGGATGGTCGCCGACATCCAGCAGTACGTACCCGGCTACCGCCTGCTCAACGACCCGCAGTTCGACCCGCCGTCGGTGATTTCCGGTGGCATGGCGAAGGTTTCGGTGTTCGTCGAGGTCGAAGGCGCGGGCGACTTCCTGCCGCCGTACGCGGGCAACCTCGACATCATGACCGCCGCCGCGACGCAGGTCGGCGAGGTCATCGCCGGTCAAATCGTCTCGGCCCGGGTGTAAGGAGCGAAAACATGGCTTACTCAGCAGAACTCGACATCCGCGTCACCGACACTTCGCTGCGCGACGGATCGCATCACAAGCGCCATCAGTTCACCGCCACCGAGGTCCGCGATATCGTCGCCGCCCTCGACGGCGCGCGCGTCCCGGTCATCGAGGTCACCCACGGTGACGGACTCGGCGGGTCCTCGTTCAACTACGGCTTCTCCAAAACCCCTGAGCAGGAACTGATCAAGATCGCCGCGGAGACGGCGACCCAGGCCAAGATCGCGGTCCTGATGCTGCCCGGTGTCGGCGTCAAGGAGGACATCAAGATCTCCCAGGACAACGGCGCCTCGATCTGCCGCATCGCCACCCACTGCACCGAGGCCGACGTCTCCATCCAGCACTTCGGCTTGGCCCGCGACCTCGGCCTGGAAACCGTTGGCTTCCTGATGATGTCGCACAGCCAGCCGCCCGAGGTGCTGGCCAAGCAGGCCCGCATCATGGCCGACGCGGGCTGCCAGTGCGTCTACGTCGTCGACTCGGCGGGCGCCCTCGTGCTCGACCAGGTCACCGACCGCGTCGCCGCCCTCGTCGCCGAGCTCGGCGGCGACGCCCAGGTCGGCTTCCACGGCCACGAGAACCTCGACCTCGCCGTCGCCAACTCCATCTACGCCATCCGCGCGGGCGCCACCCAAATCGACGGCAGTGCCCGCCGTTTCGGCGCCGGCGCGGGCAACACCCCCGTCGAGGCCCTGGTCGGCGTCTGCGACAAGCTCGATATCAAGACCGGCATCGACTTCTACGCCATCGCCGACGCCGCCGAAGACGTAGTCCGCCCCGCCATGCCCCAGGAATGCCTCCTGGACCGCTCATCCCTGATGATGGGCTACGCAGGCGTCTACTCCAGCTTCCTCAAGCACGCCGAACGCCAAGCCGAACGCTACGGCGTCTCCGCCGCCGAAATGCTCGTCCGCGCAGGCAAACGCAAACTGGTCGGCGGCCAGGAAGACCAACTCATCGACATCGCCCTAGAACTCCAACGCGAAAAAGAAACCGTCCCCGCCACCTGATCCTCGAACGCGAAATGGCCGAGAAACCAGAGTTTCTCGGCCATTTCGCGCTGCGCTACAACCAGGTGTCGAGGGTGGTTGTGGTGAGGAAGTGGTCGAGGTCGGCGCGCCAAGGGGCCGGGGTGGTCTTGTCGGGTTCTATGGCGGTGTATTGGCCTCGGTAGAAGAGGAGGGGGCGGCCGGAGGTTGTCGATTCGGTGAGGGCTTGGACTCGGCCGATGACTATGTAGTGGTCGCCGCCGTCTACGACGCTGTCGACGGTGCATTCGATGGTGGCGAGGGCATCGTCCAAGACCGGGAGGGTCAGTGGGGAGGTGTGCCAGGGGACGCCGGCGAACTTGTCGGGTTCGCGGGAACCGAAGCGGGCGCAGACTTCTCGCTGTTCCTCGGCCAGGACGTTGACGCAGAAGCGGCCGGATTGTTCGATGGCGGCCCAGGAGCGCGACGTCTTGGTGGGGCAGAACAGGATCAGGGGTGGGTCGAGGGAGAGGGCGGCGAAGGACTGGCAGGCGAAACCGATCGGTGCTTCGGCATCATCGAAGGTGGTGATGACGGTGATGCCGGTGCAGAACTGGCCGAGCACGTTACGGAAAGCCCGTGCATCGATTTCGGTTTGGGTCATCTCGCTCGCCCTCTCGGTCACTGCTGGCGCTGCCCGACCGTGAAGTCGTGGCCCCACAGGCTCACGGCGGTGGATTCGCGCGCGATCCAATCATTGTCGTCGACTTCGAGCCCCTCGCAGCCGAATTCGACGTCGAAGCCGCCGGGCGTCTTCATGTAGAAGGACAGCATCTTGTCGTTGACGTGCCTGCCGAGGGTCGCCGACATGCGAACCTTCTTGCGCAGCGCGCGATCCAGGCACAGCCCGACATCGTCGGCGTCTTCCACCTCGAGCATCAGGTGCACGATGCCGCTCGACGTCGGCATCGGCAGGAACGCCAGCGAGTGGTGCCGCGGGTTGCAGCCGAAGAAACGCAGCCAGGCGGGTTCACCGTCGGCCGGGCGCCCGACCATCTGCGGTGGCAACCGCATCGAGTCGCGGAGCCGGAAGCCGAGTACGTCCCGGTAGAACTCCAGCGCGGCCTGATCGTCCTTGGTGCTGAGCACCACGTGCCCGAGCCCCTGCTCCTCGGTGACGAACCGGTGCCCGTACGGGCTCACCACCCGCCGATGTTCCAGTGCCGCACCGTGAAACGCCTCCAGGGTGTTGCCGGACGGATCGTCGAAGCGGATCAGCTCGTGCACCCGCCGATCGGCCAGCTCCGCCGCGGTGCCCTCCTTGTAGGGCACACCCGCGGTTTCGAGCCGAGTTCGAATGTCCTGCAGCTCTTCGGCATTGGCGGTCTCCCACCCCGAGATCTGCAGTGCGTCCTTCTCGCCGGGCACGATCACCAGCCGCGCCGGGAATTCATCCATCCGCAGGTACAGCGCGTCCGGATTCCCGCCCTTGCCTTCGATCATGCCGAGCACCTTGAGCCCGTACTCGCGCCAGGCGGCCATGTCGGTCGCCTCGATGCGCAGGTAGGCCAGTGATCGAATCCCCATCACTTCTCCTTGGAACCGGCAAGGAAATCACTTGTCAGCCGGTTGAATTCGTGGAACTTCTCCAACTGTGCCCAGTGTCCACAGCCGCCGAAAACATGCAACTGCACGCGCGGAATCAGCTTGGTCGCGACCAGCGCCCCGTCGAGCGGATTCACCCGGTCTTCCCGGCCCCAGATGAGCAGCACCGGCTGACGCAGCTTGTACGCGTCGCGCCAGAGCATGCCCTTCTCGAAATCCGCACCGGCGAAAGACTTCCCCATCGCACGGGCCGCGGCCAGCGATTCCGGCGTGCTCGCCGCGGCGAACCGCTCGTCGATCAGCTCGTCGGTGATCAGCGACTGATCGAAGACCATGATCCGCAGGAACGCCTCCAGGTTCTCCCTGGTCGGCTGGTAGCTGAACTTGCCGAGCAGCTTGACGCCCTCGGTCGGATCCGGCGCGAACAGGTTGGTGCTCAACCCACCCGGACCCATCAGCACCAGCTTCCCGGCCAGATCCGGATAGTCCAGCGCGAACCGCACGGCCGCGCCGCCGCCGAGCGAATTGCCGAGCAGATGCACCCGCGAGGTGATCTCCAGGTGCGCGAGCAGATCCTTCAGCGCCGAGGCGCTGTGCACGAAGTACTGCGGATGCTCGGTCGGCTTGTCCGACTGCCCGTATCCGGGCTGATCCACGGCGAGCACATGAAAGTTCTGCGCCAGCACCGGGATATTGCGGGAGAAGTTCGACCAGGACGACGCGCCCGGCCCGCCGCCGTGCAGCAGCACGATCGTCGGCCCGTTGCCGACGCCCGCCTCGTGGTAGTGCAGCCGCAGGTCCGGCCGCACCTGCGCGAAGCGGGAGGTCGATTCGGCGGTGATTTCCACCGTAGAGGTCACAGCAACTCCTACACCATCGCGTCGGTGACGGGCAGCCCGAACTCGTGCTGGCCGTACATCTGGTAAGCCCGTTCCGGATCGTTCGCCGCGTGCACCCGTCCCGCGTGCGCGTCACGCCAGAAGCGTTGCAGCGGAGTGCCGTTGGCCAGCGCGGTGGCACCGGAACTCTCGAACAGCTTGTCGATGGCGGCAATCGAGCGACCGGTGGCTCGCACCTGATCGCGACGGGCCCGCACCCGCAGGTCGAACGGAATGTCCTTGCCCGCCAACAACAGCGCGTACTCGTCGGCCACGTTGCCCGAAAGCTGCCGCCAGGCCGCGTCGATATCGCTGGACGCCTCCGCGACGCGCACCTTGGCGAACGGATCGTCCTTCGCCTTCTCGCCCGCGTAGGCCGCGCGAATCCGCTTGCCCTGATGCTCGACGTGCGCGTCGTACGCGCCGTAGGCCATGCCGACGATCGGTGTGGCAATGGTCGTGGGATGGATGGTGCCCCAAGGCATCCGGTACACCGGATCGGTGTTCTGTTCCAGGCCGGGCGCCTGCAGCTCGCTCATCTTGCGGAAGCTGAGGAATCGGTGCCTCGGGACGAAAACGTCTTTCACCACAACGGTATTGGAGCCGGTCCCGCGCAGCCCTACGACGTTCCAGACGTCATCGATCTGATAGTCGTCGCGCGGGATCAGGAAGCTACCGAAGTCAACTGGCTTGCCGTCCTTGATCACCGGACCGCCGAGCACCGCCCAGGTGGCGTGATCGGAACCCGACGACCAGGCCCACGAACCGTTGACGAGATAACCGCCCTCGGTCACCACGCCCGCACCCATCGGCGCGTACGACGAGGAGATCCGCACCTCGGTGTCCTCGCCCCAGACGTCCTGCTGCGCCTGCTGATCGAACAGCGCCAGGTGCCAATTGTGTACGCCGACAATGCCCGCCACCCAGCCGGTGGACCCGCACGCGCTGGCCAGCTTGCGCACCGTGTCGTAGAACACCACCGGGTCGGCCGCGTGACCACCCCACTGCTTGGGCTGCAGCAGCCGGAAGAAGCCGGTCTCCTGCAAGGCCTTCATGGATTCGTCGGGGATGCGCCGCAGGTCCTCGGCCTCCTGCGCGCGCTCGCGCAGGGTCGGCAACAGCGCGTCGACCCGTTCGGTCACTTCTTGCGTCATCTCGGGACCTGCTCCTGCCTGGTCAATTGGATAACCGGTACTCATTTGCTTCTGAGACTAGAACAGGTTCCTATTTCTGTCGAGAACGGGTGTCGATCACGGGTCGTAAGTGGACATGTGCAGGAAGTGATGGGAATCGCTGGCGTGGAACGCGACATTTTTGTAACGTGTTCTAGTACAGAAGGAGGAGGATTCGCGATGGCAGTTACCCCACAGGGGAGCGGGGCGAAGGTCCGGGAGCTCGACGTCGGTACCGTGCCCACCCGCTATGCGAGGGGATGGCATTGCCTCGGTCTGGCCAAGTCGTTCCGCGACGGCAAGCCGCACGCGGTGAATGTGTTCGGCACCAAACTCGTGATCTGGGCCGACAGCGGCGACGAGCTGCGAGTGCTCGATGCCTACTGCAGGCATATGGGTGGCGATCTGAGCATGGGCGAGGTCAAGGGTGACGACATCGCCTGCCCGTTCCACGACTGGCGCTGGTCCGGAACGAACGGCAAATGCACCGCGATTCCTTATGGGAAGCGCGTGCCACCGCTGGCGCGCACCCGGAAGTGGACCACGCTGGAGCGCAACGGCCAGCTGTTCGTCTGGCACGACGTCGAGGGCAGCCAGCCGCCGCCCGAGGTGACCATCCCGCATATCAAGGGCCCTTACACCGATGCGGACGGTAACCCGGTCGAGCAGCTCGACAGCGGCTGGACCGACTGGACCTGGAACTCCATGCTGATCGAGGGCGCGAACTGCCGCGAGATCATCGACAACGTGGTCGACATGGCGCACTTCTTCTACATCCACTTCGCCTTCCCGACCTACTTCAAGAACATCTTCGAGGGGCACATCGCCACTCAGTACTTGAACACCAAGGGCAGGCCGGACATCGGGATGGCGTCCAAGTACGGCGGCGACACCACGCTGACCTCGGAGGCCTCGTATTTCGGGCCGTCCTACATGATCAATCCGCTGGTCAACCTGTACACCGGCTACGAGGTCAAGAGCGTCCTGATCAACTGCCACTACCCGGTCTCCCAGGACTCCTTCGTGCTGCAATGGGGCATCACGCTGGAGAAGCCGCAGGGCGTCGAGGGCGAGATGGCCGACAAGCTGGCCGCGAAGATGACCGAGGGCATCAGTGTCGGCTTCCTGCAGGACGTCGAGATCTGGAAGCACAAGTCCAAGGTCGAGAATCCGCTGCTGTGCGAGGAGGACGGCCCGGTCTACCAGCTGCGCCGCTGGTACGACCAGTTCTATGTCGATCTCGCCGATGTCACCGACAAGATGACCCAGCGCTTCGAGTTCGAGGTGGACACCACCAAGGCGAACGAGGTGTGGGAGGCCGAGGTCGCGGAGAACCTGCGCCGCAAGCGCGCGGCCGACGAGGCTGCCGCGAAACAGGCGGAGGCCGGGGTCTGATGGCCGCCACCTGGGCGAAAGCACCCGACTTCGCCGACCAACCGGCGCGGCAGGCCGAAGTGCGCGCCCAGACGGTGGTCGACAAACAGCACTATCTGGAGCAGGGCCTGACACCGCTGCGGTGTCAGGCCTGTCAAAGCCAAGTGCTGGTGCGTAAAAGCAGTTCGCATCAGACCTCGGTGCAGTGGACCGAGCCGCCGCAGACGCACTGCCCGGTCTTCGCGGAGCTCAGCCGGAACGGGGGCGGTCTCGGTCGCCCCGACTCCTGCCCGCAGCTGGAGAAAACCATCAAGTGGGCCGTGGACGAGGGCGTGGTCGAGGTGCCGGAGTAGGCGATACGACAACTTCGCCGGCCGCCGTATAGGCAGTTGGCCAAGGCCATACTGACCGTTTTCCCATGTCATGTCGGGCTGCTCTATTGTCCGGAACGGAACTGTTCCGGAGATTGGGGCGCGCAATGGCCACGCACACGGTGGGATTCACCGAACTCACGGCACGGCTGACGGTGCCGTTGATCGCTGCGCCGATGTTCCAGGTCTCCGGGCCGGAATTGGTGATCGCGGCCTGCCGGGCCGGGGTGGTCGGCGCGTTCCCGACCGTGAATGCCCGTACGCCCGAACAACTGTCGCAGTGGTTGTCGGAGATCGACACCGCGCTGGCGTCCGGCGGCGGCCCACGTCCCGCCCCGGTCGCGGCGAATCTGATTGTGCACCCGGGGAATGCGCGGCTGCTGCCGGATCTGCGGGTGCTCCAGGAACAGCCGGCGGAGATCGTGATCACCTCGGTCGGGACGCCCCGCGATGTGGTCGAGCCGCTGCACGAGGTGGGTTCGCTGGTCCTCGCGGACGTGGCGTCGGTGCACCACGCGGTGCGTGCGGTCGAGTGCGGGGCCGACGGGTTGATCCTGCTCACCGCCGGTGCGGGCGGGCAGACCGGCTGGGCGAACCCCTTCGCGTTCGTCCGCGCCGTTCGCGAATTCTTCGACGGGCCAGTGGTTTTGGCCGGTGGTGTGTCCGACGGCGTGGCCTTGCGGGCGGCGATCACCCTCGGCGCGGACCTGGCCTATATGGGCACCAAGTTCCTCGCCACGGCCGAGAGCATGGCCGCGCCCGCGCACAAGGACCTGGTGGCCGCGTCCAGCCTCGACGATGTGGTGCTGACCTCCGCCTTCACCGGCCTACCGACCAACATGCTGGCGGGGTCGATGCAATCGCTCGGCATCGATGTCGCCGCCCTACGGGCCGGAACCTTCGATACCGCAGCACATTTCGCCGACTCCGCCGCACCGAAGAACTGGTCGGACATTTGGAGCGCGGGTCACGCCGCGTCCGGCGTCACCGAGGTGCTCGGCGTCGCCGAACTCGTCGACCGGACGCGGCGCGAATACGCGGGAGCCTGAAGCTCAGTCCATCTGGAAGTCGGCGAAGTCGAAGCCGGGGGAGACGAAGCAACTCACCAGCACGTACTCGTCGCCCGCCGGTCGTGCGGCCTGGCTGACTCCACCCGGCACCACGGCCTGCAGTACCTGACCGTGCTCGACATCGGGGCCGAGCACCACTTCCTCGCCGCCGATGTTCAGCACCAGCGGGCCACCGCGATGCCAGAGCCACAGCTCGTCGGAGCGGACCGTGTGCGGCGCGGACTGCTCGCCGGGCAGCAGCAGGAAGTAGATCGCGGTCGCGCTGGACCGCGCGCCGTCGTAGCCTTCCGGCTTGAATTCCACGGCGCTGCGCCAGGTTTCGCGGAACCAGCCGCCCTCCGGGTGCGGTGCCAGGTCGAGCGCTGCGGCGAGTTCGGGTCGGTTGTCGGTCATCATTCGACTATGCCTGATTCGTGGACGGTAGTCCCGGACGTCCCGGTGAAAAACCAGATGACCGGAGCTGAACTGTCGCGCTACCTTGGCTGAACACCATGGTGGGTGTAGCTCAGTTGGTTAGAGCGCCTGGTTGTGATCCAGGAGGTCGCGGGTTCAAATCCGGTCACTCACCCTAAAAGGCGCCGGACCGGCGCCTTCCCGGGCCGCGTGCTCAGCGTTCCGCGATGCGCCAGGTGATGCCGAACGGCGCCAGCGCGTCGAGGAATTCGGTCGCGTCGAAGGCCTCGGCCGCCGCCAGCGCGCCCGGCTTCGTGGTGCCCTCGGCCAGCCGGACGGCGACCGCCACCGCCATCAGCGCCGAATCGCGGTAGGAGTGCACGCCGCTGACGACGCCGCGGACCGTGCGGCCGTCCACGCCGTAAGCGTCGACTACCAGGTCGTAACGCAGATCCGCGCTCGGTGCGTCGGGCAGCGAGTCGATGAGGTCGGCGGTGAAGCCGCTCAGGGTGTCGAGGATCGAAGTGGCAAGCACGCCTTCGACATAGGAGACATCCGAGTGGCGCGGGATCGTAAGTACCGGCGGCTGCGGGAATTTCGCGACCGCGGTCGGTGCGGTGTCGCCGGGGAAGATCATCGAAGCGTGCCGAGCCGCTGTGCCGGTACGGAATTCGCCGTCGGCGTAGTTCCAGCCGCCGCTGCGGAACCAGTCCAGGCTCGCCAGCACCGTCTTCGCGCTGCCCTTGGAGCCGTTGCCGCCGCTCTTGCTCAGATGACTGACCACCACCTCGGCCGGACCGGCGACCCGGCGGGTGGTCAGATAACCGAGCAGGTCACCGGGCAGATTGCTGTCGGTGACGCCGGCGACCAGGCTCACCCCGGCGGCCTCGGCCCGCGGGCCGAACTCGTCGAACACCTGCTTCAGGAACAGCTGTTCGCCGGACATGTCGGTGTAGTTCGCTCCGGCCTCGATCGCCGCGGCCAGTACCGCTGGACCGTGCTCGACGTACGCGGGCAGGCTGCTGATCACCACGTCGGCGCCGGTGAACGCGGTGACCAAGGCGTCGTGGTCGGCGAGGTCGGCAACTCGGATCTCGGCGTCCGGGAGGTCGGCGGCCACCGCGGCGGCACGGATGCGTGCTTCGTTGCGGCCCACCAGGATTGGGGTGAGGCCGCGACGGTGCAGTTCGGTGAGGAGGTAACCGCCGGTGATCCCGGTGGCACCGTAGACGGCGATGGTCTTGCTGGATTCAGTGGAGCTCGTCGATGGCATGACTCAAAATCTATGATTGATGTGTGAGTAAACCAATGGCCGTATTAATCGCTGCTATATCTAAAACACTCACTGTGGAGCGCTATGGTGAGTGGGTGGACATTCTCAGCGAAACCATCGCCGCCATCCGCACGGGCAGCCCGACCTCCGGGATGTTCATTCGGCACGCACCGTGGGGTCGCAGCTATCCCGTCGTACCCGGTGCCGGTTTCCATGTCGTGCTGCAGGGCTCCTGCTGGCTGGTGCCGCCGGGTGGCACGCCGATGGCGCTCGGCGTCGGCGACGTCGTATTCATGCCGCGTGGCGCCGACCATGTCTTGGTCGACAGCCTCGACAGTTCAGTCGACGAGAAGGCGCAGCCGGGGGAGCCGAGGGAGATCACCGGGCCTGGTGTGCGCACGGCATTGCTGTGCGGCGCATACGAACTCGGCAGACAGCGGAGCCATCCGATGCTCGACGAACTGCCCGAGTTCATCCATCTTCCGGCTCTGCCCGGTCGTCATCCGGCGCTGCGCGGCGCGGTAGACCTGCTTGCCGCCGAGATCGCCGAACCGCGTCCGGGCAGCGACGCCGCCGTTCCCGCCTTGCTCGAAACCTTGGTGCTCTTCACCCTCCGCGCCTGGCTCGACGAACAGTCCACCGCTCAATCCACCGGCTGGGCAGGCGCTTTCGCCGATCCGGCGGTCGCCGCGGCATTGCGTGCCGTGCACGAGGACCCGGCGCGCGGGTGGACCGTCCCGCATCTCAGCGATATCGCCGGCGTCTCCCGCGCCACCCTCGCCCGCCGCTTCACCGCCACCGTCGGCGAACCACCCCTCGCCTACGTCACCCGCTGGCGCATGCTCACCGCCGCCCGCCTCCTCCGCGACACCGACGCCCCCCTCGGCACGATCGCCCGAAAGGTCGGCTACACCTCCGAATTCGCCTTCGCCAAGGCCTTCAAGCGCGAATACGGCCTAGCCCCAGGCCAATACCGTCGCGCCGAGGACAAACCACCACTCGTCGCAGTCTGACCGTGGCGGGAGGAGGCGGGGCGCGGGCAGTCCACTACGTGGTCGTTGGCTCCGAGTAAGTGGTCAGCTTTCGCGCGGGCCGCCGCTGCGGCGCGACTGCTGATGCGTGCAGCATTGCTCCGTGGGCTGGGCCAACCTCGACCGCAGCCTGACGATGTCGGAGTATGCGTAGCGGCGGTGACCTAAGATCCATCGTGTACACGATGGCGTGTACACTCTGTGTATGAGTGAGATCAGCACCCGCGAACTGCGCACCAACCTGGCGAAATACATCGATGCCGCCGAGTCTGGTGAACAGGTGATCATTCTCCGCGACGGCACCCCTGCCGCCGCGCTGGTTCCGCTGTCCGTGGTGGAAGCGGTCGACGACGCCGAAGACGAAATACTGGCACGGGAGGCCGTCGCCCGCCTCGCCGCCGGTGAGAAGACCTCCAGCATGGCCGAGGTGCTCGCCGACATTTTCGAGGCGCGTAAGTGAAGTACACGTTTCGGTTTCTCGAGTCGGCCCGGCGTGAACTGCGAGATCTGGAACAGCGAGACGCGATGCGCATCCTCACCGCGCTCACTGTCCTCGGCGACGATCCGTACGGAGAAGGGCTGGCCGTCCGTAAGTTGGTGAACGTGGACGCCTACCGCCTGCGCGTGGGCCGCTTCCGGGTCGTCTACCAAATACAGGACGATGTGTTGGTGATCCTGGTCGTGAAGGTCGGGTGGCGTCGGGATGTGTACCGCGATCTCTGACCAGTCCGAGAGCGGCCCGCAGTCGATTGTGACTACGGGCCTGATTGTCTCGTGCCGATAAATAGGCGGACGGCTCGACTCGTTACCGCTGACCGAGTCAGCTGAACGGTGTTTTCGGGCGGTCCTGAAGTTCGCCGTCGACGTAGGTGTCGACCTTCTCGTTGTAGAAGCAGACCAGGCCTGCGACCTTCTGGCTCTCCGGCAGCGGTGTGCGGTAGCCCCACACGTAGTCCTGGTATTCCTTGTCCCCGAGGCGGACGGTCCAGTAGTCGGCAGTGCCCTTGTACGGGCAGCTGGTGTGGCTGTCCGATGCGTGCAGCAGGTCCATCCGCACGTCGGTCATCGGGAGGTAATACCTTGCGGGGAGGCCGGTTTCGAAGAGGATGCGTGGGGAGTGCGAGTCCGCGACGGTGACGCCGTCGATCTCGACGCGCACGTGCCGGGAGCTGCCGAGGATGTCGACCCGGGAGTAGGGATCGCGCGGGTGGACGTAGACCGGTTCGTCTTCCTCGAACCACTCGTCCATCTTGCTCCACTCGAGCCGCACCAGGTCGTTCAGCTCGGTCAGTGGCGAATCGTGGTAGCGCAGTGCGGCAGCGGCGGCGGTGGTGCCGTCGACGACCACGTCGTACTCCGTCGCGTCACCACGGCTGGGGGAGTGGTGAGATTGACCGGTCGGCTCGAGTTTCGCCTGCAGGTCCGCGGCCCGAATGTAGTAGGTCGGATAGTGCGGACCCTCCCACACCAGTACCGGCTGAGCCGTATCGGCCACCACCCGGCCACCGAGAAATACCCGAACTCGCTTCTGGCTGGTTTCGATCTTTACCCGGCCTCGCTGCGCATCGCCCATGACATCCGACGGTACTCCCGAGCAGCGTCGCCGGCAGGTATCGCAGACAGCGCAGCTGCCTGAACCCTGCGCGGGTCCAGGCAGCTGCTGGTCGGTTCAGTCGCCGACGGTGATCGCTTCCGCCTCGGCGACACTGTGCGGCGCCGGGTCGTGCTCGTCGATGTGCGCGAGTGCCGCGCGACCGGCCAGCAGCACCAGCACCGCGGCCGCGGTGCAGGCGGCGCCGACCCAGAACGGCAGCGCGATGCTGTGCTCGCCGAGCTTGCCCGCCAGGTACGGCGCGGCCGCGCCGCCGGCGAATCGGACGAAGCTGTAGGCCGCCGAGGCGGTCGACCGCTCGACCGGCGCGGAGATCATCACGGCCTCGGTGATCAGGGTGTTGTTCACGCCGAGGAACAGCCCGGCCAGCACGGTGCCGATGATCAGCACCGGCTTGTGCTCGGCGAACACCGCCATCACCGCGAGGTCGGCGGCGAACAGTGCGATCGACAGGCCCATCATCGGCAGCGAACCGAACCGCCGCTGCAACCGCGGTGCCAGGAACACCGACGAGAGTGCGAGCAGGATGCCCCAGCCGCAGAAGATGAAGCCGATCGCGTAGGTGCCCATGTCCAGCGGGAACGGTGTGTAGGCGAGCAGGGTGAAGAAGCCGAAGTTGTAGAGCAGCGCGGTGAGGCTGACGGTCAGCAGGCCGCGGTGCCGCAGCGCGCGGAACGGGGCGGCGATCGAGGTGTGATGCGTCGGCTTCGGCCCCTCGGGCAGCAGCACGACGATGCTGACCAGGGCGACGGCCATCAACACCGAGACGCCGAAAAACGGTCCACGCCAGCTTATTCCGCCGAGCACGCCGCCCAGCAGCGGACCGGTCGCGATGCCGATACCGAGCGCGGCCTCGTAGAGGATGATCGCGCGGGCCACGCCGCCGCTGGCCGCGCCGACAATGGTGGCCAGCGCGGTGGCGATGAACAGCGCGTTGCCGAGACCCCAGCCCGCACGGAATCCGACGATCTGGGTGACGGTGTCGGACAACCCCGCCAGCGCCGCGAACACGATGATGATCGCCAGACCGGCCACCAGCGTCTTCTTCGCGCCGAACCGGCTGGACACCACGCCCGTGATCAGCATGGCCACACCGGTCACCAGCATGTAACTGGTGAACAGCAGCGATACCTGCGACGGTGACGCATGCAGCTGTTCGCCGATCGGTTTCAGAATCGGGTCTACCAACCCGATCCCCATGAAGGCGATCACGCTCGCAAACGCAACGGCCCACACAGCTTTCGGTTGGCGGTTGGTCGCAGTGGTTTCCGCGCCGACGGCGCGATCAGGAGCCAAGGTGCTCATCGATAATTCCCTCTACATCGGATGATGCTGTGGCGTAGCCGTTTTCAGGGCCTCCAGCAGTTCGTTCAAATCGGTGTCCATGCGGGCGAGGCGTTCGAGGTCGAAGCCGTCGAGCCGCGTGGTGAGCGCGGCGGCGAACGCCTGCCGCGCCTGGGTGAGCCGGTTGCGCCCGGCCGGGGTGAGTTCGACGACGACGGCCCTGGAGTCCGCCGAGTCCTTGCGCCGGGTCGCGAAGCCATCCGCGACCAGCCTGCCGATCAGCGTCGTTGCCGCCGGCTGCGAACAACGGTCGATCCTGGCGAACTCACTGACCCGCACGGCGCCGTGTTCATCGAGCACCGCAAGTGCCCGCAACACCGCCCGCGGCAGGTCGTCGCCGCTGATCACCCCGGCCAGCCGAGTGAGCCTGCCCGCAGTAACGAGTAGATCGACGACAATGTCATCCGCTGTATTCACCTGAGCCTGCTGCACCTAGATATTATTACATAAGCTAACTATATATGTCCCGTGAACTCGATCACGAACACGCGAAAGCCCGGGTACACAGGAGCGTACCGGGGCCTTGACCTGGTCTTTCAGGAACTATGCGGGACTGGGCGGCGGGGCGTGCCGAAGAGGTGGGTGTCGGCGTGGGCGCGTTTGAAGAAGAGGTGGGCGTCGTGTTCCCAGGTGATGGCTATGCCGCCGTGTAGTTGGATGGTTTCGGCGGTGATGGTGGCCAGCGTGTCCGAGCAGTGCAGGCGGGCCACCCAGGTGTCTTCGGCCGCGGCGGGGGTGGCTTCGGCTACCGCGAGGGTGGCGGCGGCGGAGGCGGACTTGGCCGACTCCAGCAGGACGTACATGTCTGCCATGCGGTGTTTGAGGGCTTGGAAGCTGCCGAGGGGGCGGCCGAATTGGACTCGGGACTTGGTGTAGTCGACGGTCATCTGCAGGCAGTGGTCGGCGGCGCCGACCTGTTCGGCGGCGATTGCGGCCCAAGCGATTTCGCGTAGGCGGGCGATGGCCAGGGCCGGGTCGGTGGTGCCGAGGGGGTGGGCTTCGGCTGCGGCGAAGGTGATCTCGGTGAGTTTGCGGGTGGGGTCCATGGTGGGGACGACGTGTCGGTTGACCCCGGTGGTGGTGGGATCGACCTCGAAGAAGCCGGTCGGGGTGAGCACGATCAAGGTGTCGGCGGTGTGGCCGTCGAGCACGTAATAGGCGGTGCCGGTGAGGGTTCCGTCCGACTCGTGGACTCCTGGTTCATCCCAGCCGGTTTCGCCGGCCCAGCACACGGCTAGCGTGCGGGTACCCTCGGCGACCTCGGGGAGCAGGCGGGCACAGGCCTCGGCGTCACCGGACAGCAGCAGGGCCTGGGTGCCGAGGACGGCCGAGCCGAGCATCGGGACACCGGCGAGAGTGCGGCCGAGTTCACCGACCACGAGCAGGGATTCGACCAGACCGGCGCCGACGCCGCCGTATTCCTCGGGAATAGCCAGTGCCGCTACGCCGATCTGCTCGCACAGTCGCTGCCAGAGGGCCTGGTCGTAGCCGAGTTCGGTGTCCATCGCCGCGCGCACCGCGGCCGAGCCGGCGTGCTTGGTGAGCAGTGCCCGCACCGAGGCGGTGAACTCCTGGTGTTCGGTGCTTGTCATGCCGTCCCTCGTAGTTGCCGTTCCGCCGCGTCGCGGAGCGAGCCGGCGATCCGCGCTCGGTGCAGATCCGGTGTGCCCCAGGCAGATCGGAGCGCGGTGACCTTGGTCAGCCACAGCGACAGGTCGTATTCGGCGGTGTAGCCGATCGCGCCGTGCACTTGCAGGGCCGCCCTGGCGGCCCGGTAAGCCGCGTCGCCGCAGGCGATCACGGCGGCCGAGACATCGCGGCCGCGCGTCGCGTCACCCATGGTGAGCGCGGCGCGGTAGAGCAGCGGTTCGGCTAGGTCCAGCCCGATCAACACGTCGGCGAGCTTCTGTTTGACGGCTTGGAATTCGCCGATCGGCTTGCCGAACTGCTTGCGCTGCTTGGCATATCCGGTGGTGGAGTCCAGCAGCGCGCGCCCGGCGCCGAGCAGCTGTGCCGCACAGGCGAGTGCGCCGGTATCGAACCCGATGGCGATGGCGTCGGCAACGTCCTCGGCGACCGACTCGTCGGCGGCCACGGCGAACAGGCGGCGCGCCGGATCGATCGACCGCACCAGCCCGGTCCGGTGACCGGTGTGCAGCTGACCGCCGTCCGCGATCAGCACGACCTCCGCGCTGTCGGCGTCGAGCGCCACACCGTCGTCGAAAGCAATCGTGCCCAGCGCGGCACCCTCGGCGAAGCCGGGCAGCCAGCGACCGGCCAGGCTCTTATCCGGAAGTGCTTGCAGCAGAGCGGGTATCGCGGCAGCCGTCTCCACCAGTGGACCAGGCGCGGCGGCGCGGCCGAGCTCGACGAACGCCACCACCAGGTCGATGGGTTCGGCACCGACACCGCCGTGCTCGTCATCGATGGCCAGACCGAGCACACCGGCACCCGCCAACTGACGGATCAGGTTGCGTCCTGGGCGCGGATCACCGGTCGCCCAACCGCGTACCGCCGCGGGCGTGCGACCCGCGTCGAGCAGCTTACGCACGCTGGTGCCGAAGTCGAGTTGTTCGGGACTGAGCGCGAATCTCATCGGCTGCTCCCTCTGTGCTTACCCACCCCGCCGGCTTCGCCGGCTGCCGACCCCCTAGGTAGTCCGAGCAGCCGCTCGGCGATGATGTTGCGCTGAATCTCGTTGGTGCCCGCGTAGATCGGGCCGGACAGCGAGAACAGATAGCCGTCGGTCCACGGCCCGGACCGTTCGGCACTCGCGCCGAGCACGTCAAGCGCGGTCTCATGCATGGCGATATCGAGCTCGGACCAGAACACCTTGGTGATCGAGGATTCCGCGCCCAGCTTGCCGCCCTCGTTCAGCCGGGTCACCGTGCCGAAGGTGTGCAGCCGGTACGCCTCGCTGCCGATCCAGGCGTCCACCACGGCATCTCGCTGCCCGGTGTTGGTCTCGTCGCCGGTCTCGAGCCACAGGTCGATCAACCGCTGCGCCGTCGCGCTGAACCGCCCTGGACTGCGCAGCGATAACCCGCGCTCATTGCTGGACGTGCTCATCGCCACGCGCCAGCCCTCGCCGGGCTCGCCGATCACGTCACGATCGGGCACGAACACCTCGTCGAGGAAGATCTCCGCGAAGCCGGGTTCGCCGTCCAGCTGCGGAATCGGCCGTACCGAAACACCATCCGCGGACAGCGGGAACATCACGTAGGTCAAACCCTTGTGCCGCTCCGCCTCGGGATCGCTGCGGAACAGGCCGAAGGCCCAGTCCGCGTAGGCCGCTCGCGAACTCCACGTCTTCTGCCCGCTGAGCAGCCAGCCGCCATTGGTACGCCGCGCGGTCGAGCGGATGCCCGCGAGATCGCTACCCGCCTCCGGCTCCGACCAGGCCTGGGCCCAGATGTCCTCACCGCGCGCCATCCGGGGCATGATCCGGTCGAGTTGTTCGGGCGTGCCGTGCTCGAAAAGTGTTGGCGCCAGCAGGAAGATGCCGTTCTGACTCACCCGTCCCGGCGCGCCCGCGGCGTAGTACTCCTGCTCGAACAGCACCCACTCCAGCAGTGAGGCGTCCCGGCCGCCGTACTCCTCGGGCCACGCGACGACCGACAGTCGAGCATCGGCGAGGGTGCGCTCCCAGGCGCGATGTGCCTCGAATCCGGTCTTGGTGTCCATCGAGGGCAATGGCTGCGCAGGCTTGTTGGCAGCCAAGAACTCGCGGACCTCGGCCTGGAATTCCTGTGTCGCCCGATCTATCTCGAGATCCACTTACGACGCCCCGTTCTCGCCGGTCGAGGACGCCTTGGCCTTCATCGTTTTGGCGTTCATGCCTCCCAGCGAATCGGCACCGACCTCGGCGTTGTGCGCGTGCGCGAAGTGATGCAGCCCGAACACCGAATCCATCCCGTTGCGCATGCCCATCTGATCCTCGGCCTGGTTGACCGCCTTCTTCGTCAACGCGAGCCCGAATTGCGGCATGGTGCCGATCTTTTCGGCCAACGCGAGCGTCTCGGCTTCCAGCTCGGCCCTTGGCACCACTCGGTTGACCATGCCCCATTCCTTGGCCTGCGCCGCACCGAACCGATCCCCGGTGAACAGGAACTCTTTCGCGGCCCGCGGCCCCATCACCCACGGGTGCGCGAAATACTCGACGCCCGGAATACCCATCCGCACAACCGGATCGGAGAAGAATGCGTCATCGGAAGCGATGATCAGATCGCACACCCAGGCCAGCATCAACCCGCCCGCGATGCACGCACCCTGCACCATGGCGATGGTCGGCTTGGGAATCTCGCGCCAGCGCCTGCACATGCCGAGGTAGACCTCGAGCTCCCGAGCGAACCGCTGATCGCCGCCGACCTTGTCGACGTGGTCCCACCACAGCGCCGCCTTGTTCGGGTAGTGAATGTGATGATCGCGGCCGGGAGTGCCGATATCGTGCCCGGCGCTGAAGTGTTTTCCGTTGCCCGCCAACACGATCACTCCGACCTCGGGGTCCTCGACGGCCCGCACGAAGGCGGCGTCGAGCGCGTAGGTCATCACCGAGTTCTGCGCGTTGCGGTAGTCCGGCCGGTTCAGCGTGACGATCGCCGTGCGACCACGCACCTCGTACGTGACGACGTCACCCTCGTCCGGGATCGGTTCCGACATTACGAAATCTCCTCACGTAGTTGACGCTTGAGCACTTTCCCGGCGGCGCTGTAAGGCAGCTGATCGCGGAATTCGATGAACCGCGGCACCTTGAAATTGGCCAGCACGGTGGTGGCGTGGGCGAGCACCTGATCCGCGGTGAGCTGAGCGCCCGCCTTGCGGACCACGAAAGCCTTGCCCACCTCACCCATTCGGGTATCCGGCACGCCGATCACCGCGGATTCGGCGATGCCGTCCAGCCGGGCGAGGGCCTGCTCGATCTCGGCGGGATAGACGTTGAACCCGCCGGAGATGTACATGTCCTTGAGCCGGTCGGTGATCTTCAGATAGCCGCGCTCGTCCACCGTGCCGATGTCGCCGGTGTGCAGCCAGCCGTCGGAATCGATGGTCTCCGCGGTACTTTCGGGATCGTCGAGGTAGCCGAGCATCACGTTCGGTCCACGCAACAGCACCTCGCCGTTCGGCGCGAGCCGCAGTTCGAAGTCGGCGATCGGGCGCCCGCAGGTGCCCGCGATGGTCGCCGCGTCGTCGTCCGCGCGGCACATGGTGCCGAACCCGGACGCCTCCGACAGCCCGTAACCGGTGATGACGACATCGAAGTCGAGTTCCGAGCGCATCCGCTCGACCAGCACCACCGGTACGGTCGCCGCACCTGTCACGGCGACCCGCAACGTGCTGAGGTCGAAGCCGCCGCGGTCCGGGTAGTCGAGAATCGTCTGGTAGATCGTCGGCGGCCCGGGCAGCACGGTGATCTTCTCCGCGCTCACCAGCCGCATCGTGGCGGGCACGTCGAACACCGCCTGCGGGATGATCGCGGCCCCGGTGACCAGGCAGGCCAGGATGCCCGCCTTGTAGCCGAAGTTGTGGAAGAACGGGCTCACCACTAGATATCGGTCGTCGCCGTTGAGCGTCGTGCACTCCGCCCAGGCCCGCACCACCGACAGCGCCTGCCGATGCGCCACCACGGTGCCCTTGCTGCGGCCGGTGGTGCCGGAGGTGAACAGGATGTCGGCGGTGTCCTCGGGACTGACCGCCGCCGCGCGCTCCTCGGCCTCGGCCAGGGTGGCTTTTTCGGCGATGCCCGCGAGCTCGGCCCAGTCGAACGCGGTCTCGTCGCTGGTCTCGGTGCCCGGCTCGACCGGGATGACGATCACCGTCTCGATATCGAGTTCCGGTGCGGTAGCACGCAATTCGGCCAGCCGATCGCGGCCGAGGAAGGTGCCCGCGATGAACAGCGCCCGCGCGTCGACCCGGACCAGCACGTCGGCGGCCTCATCGGCGACGTAGCGGGTGTTCAACGGCACCAGCGACGCGCCGACGTAGTGCGCGGCCAGCGCCGCGACGACCCAGTGATGGGTGTTGGGCGCCCACATCGCCACCCGGTCGCCCGATTGCACGCCGCGCGCGATGAGCGCCCGCGCCACCTCCTGGACCGCCGCGAGCAGCTCGGCCCAGTCCAGCCGCACCGGGCCGTCGGCCAGGGCGGGAGCGGTACCGAACGTGCGCGCGGCATGTTGCAGCGCCAGCGGTGTCGTGAGTGCAGGGGGTGTCACGGTTGTCCTTACCGTCCGTGTCGGGGCACTTATGCAAGCGCCCTACAAAGCAAGTGCTTGGTAGGTTATCCTACCGGCGTGGGTGCGATCCAGACCTCAGAATCCGACACCGCCGAGCCGGGCGGGCGGTTTTCCGCGACGCAAGACGCGCGATTCGCCGCCGACGTGCGCGAGTGGCTGGCGGAAAACCTGAACGGCGAATTCCGCGAGCTGCGCGGGCTCGGCGGACCGGGCCGCGAACACGAGGCCTTCGAGGAGCGCCTCGCCTGGGACCGGCACCTGGCCGCCGCGGGCTGGACCTGCCTCGGCTGGCCCAAGGAGTACGGCGGCCGCGAGGCGACCGTGCGCCAGCAGGTGATCTTCCACGAGGAGTACGCGAAAGCGAATGCGCCGTCCCGGGTCTCGCACGTCGGCGAGGAACTGCTCGGGCCGACCGTGCTCGCCTTCGGCACCCAGGCGCAGAAGGAGCGCTTCCTGCCCGGCATCCGCACGGTGACCGAGCTGTGGTGCCAGGGCTATTCCGAGCCGGGCGCAGGCTCGGACCTCGCCGGGATCACCACCGCGGCCCAGCTCGACGGCGACGAATGGTCGATCAACGGGCAGAAGATCTGGACCTCGCTGGCCCACCTCGCCGACTGGTGCTTCGTGATCGCGCGTACCGAGCGCGGCTCGGTGCGTCACAAGGGCCTGTCCTACCTGCTGGTTCCGATGCATCAGCAGGGTGTCGATGTGCGTCCGATCGTCCAGCTGACCGGCACCTCGGAATTCAACGAGGTCTTCTTCGACAACGCCCGCACCGCCGCGGACCTGGTGATCGGCGCGCCGGGCGAGGGCTGGCGCATCGCCATGGGCACACTGACCTTCGAGCGCGGCATCTCCACGCTCGGCCAGCAGATCAGGTTCGCCAGGGAGCTCGCCAACGTCGAGGCGCTGGCCCGCCGCACCGGCGCCGCCGAGGACCCGCTCATCGCCGATCGGATCGACCGCGCCTGGGTCGGCCTGCGGGTGTTGCGCGCCCACGCGATTCGCACCATGGAGGGCGCGGGCGTCGACGACGGCGGACAGGCCTCGGTCGCGAAACTGTTGTGGGCCAACTGGCATCGCGGCCTCGGCGAGCTCGCCATGGCCGTGCTCGGCCCCGCGGGCATGGTGGCCGAGGAGCACGACCTGAACGAATGGCAGCGGATGTACCTGTTCACCCGCGCCGACACGATCTACGGAGGTTCGAACGAAGTGCAGCGCAACATCATCGCCGAGCGCGTGCTCGGCCTGCCACGGGAGACCCGTCCATGACTGATCTTTCTGTTGCGCCACAGCCCATTCCAGGACACGGACTGCTGACCGGGCGTACCGCCGTCATCACCGCCGCGGCGGGCACCGGCATCGGCTCGGCCACCGCACGCAGGCTGCTCGACGAGGGCGCCGACGTGGTCGTCTCCGACTGGCACGAGCGGCGGCTGGCCGCGACGGCCGCCGAGCTCGCGGCCGAATTCCCGGCGCGCAAGGTCGCCTCGATCGCCTGTGATGTGCAGAGCACCGAGCAGGTCAACGCGCTGGTACGCGGCGCGGCCGAGGCGGTCGGCCGGATCGACATCATGGTCAACAATGCCGGACTCGGCGGCGAGACCCCGGTGGTCGACATGACCGACGAGCAGTGGGATCGCGTTCTCGACATCACTCTCAACGGCACCTTCCGCTGTACCCGCGCCGCGCTCGGCTACTTCCGCGAGGCGGGCCACGGCGGCGTGATCGTCAACAACGCCAGCGTGCTCGGCTGGCGCGCGCAGCACGGGCAGGCGCACTACGCCGCGGCCAAAGCTGGCGTGATGGCGCTGACCCGATGCAGTGCCGTCGAGGCGGCCGAACTCGGTGTGCGGATCAATGCGGTCGCCCCGAGCATCGCCAGGCACGCCTTCCTGGACAAGGTCAGCTCGACCGAACTGCTCGATCGGTTGTCCGAGCGGGAGGCCTTCGGCAGGGCCGCCGAGCCGTGGGAGGTCGCGGCCACCATCGCCATGTTGGCCAGTGATTACACGTCCTATCTGACCGGCGAGGTCGTCTCGGTCAGCAGTCAACGCGCCTGAGGCGGTTCAGTGAATTCCCCAGCTGGTGCTGCTGGGGCGACGAATTTTGTCGACCGCGACCGGTCGTGCCGCAGTGGTAATAGGCAGGAATATCCCATCGCGGGGAACTCGATCAATGGTCCGAATGGGTGATTTCGCGGGAGTCGAGCCGGTATCGCGCGGTCGAGTGCCGCTCCGCGATCTTCGCGGATAACCGGCGCCGCGCACCGGAAATTTCGGCGATCTGTCATAGCGCGCAACATTTTTCGCAAACAGTTGCGCCAATCGCGTTCGCGTTGCCGGTCGTTGGCTGCGGTAGGTGTCCGGCAGCGGACAGCAGACTGGACGCCCGGCGGATCGCGCCAGAGTGCGATCGCCTTCCAGCTTCCGGCGTACCTCGAGCAAATGGGCGGCTGATCAGGTAGAAAAGGTCACGCCAGATGTCCCCGGGGTGTGCGATGCTGGTTGAGATCGGATCCCGCACTCTCCAAAGGGGCGATGGCTATGGGCCTGGATAGCCCAGCTGCCCGCGAACAACTGGAACTCGAATTGGTGCGCGAAGTGGTGCTAGCCAGGCGCAGGCTGGACAGCATGGTGCTCGCCGCGCTAACACTCGGCGCCGAATTGATGGAGCACGCCTCCGAATGTGCGACCGCGATGCGTGCGGCACAGATTCTCGAGCAATACGCCGTCGACGAGCGCGAGGTGACGCGCGACCCGCGGGCGGCGTTGCGCGCGGATATGGCGCGAGATCGGGAGCGGGCCAACCAGATCGGGCTCGGCTCCGATCCGGCGGAGTCCGAGCTGGACCGGCGCAGGCATCGGCAGTCCGCGCTGCTGTGCGAGGTGCGCGCGGACCTGCTCGACGTGGTGGCCAAGTGCCGGAAGTTCCGGTTCGACCGGGTGGCCTTCGACGAAGAGATCGCCCAGGGGCTCTGTGCCGCCACCGACAAGCTGGTGGTCGGCGCGGACATGGACACCTATCAGGCGTGGCAGCGCGGGATGGTGCTCAAGCTGATCGAAGAGCCGATGGCCTACGGCCCGCCGCGGGTGATGGCGACGGTGGACGCCGGGCCGGGGCGCGGCCAGCTCACCGTCGAGTGGGACAGCTGCGAACGCCGGCTCGCCTTGGTGGCGCGGATGGCGCGCGCGGGCGTCGAGCCGGTGGTGATCTGTGACCGGCTACTAGCCGACCTATCGGTGTCCTCGCCCCTGCGATATTCGGTGCGCTGAACCCTCTCGAACATGACCTGTCAACCGCCGCTGGCGTGATTGATCGCGCGGCACCCTGTACCAAGCAAATGCTTGGTTGTATTATGGCCGATGTGACCGCACCCGAGGCTTCGAAATCAGCACGGCGCAATGAACTGCTCACGCTGGCGGCCGAACTGTTCGCCGAACGCGGCCTGCGCGCCACCACCGTGCGCGATATCGCCGACGCGGCCGGAATTCTATCGGGGAGCCTCTACCACCACTTCGATTCCAAAGAGTCGATGGTGGACGAGATCCTGCGCGGCTTCCTCGACGAGTTGTTCGGGCACTATCGCGAGATCGTCGGTGCCGGGCTCAGCCCGCGAGACACCTTGGAAGCCTTGGTGATCGCGTCCTACCAGTCGTTCGATCGGCACCACGCCGCGGTGGCGATCTACCAGGCCGAGGCCAAGCGGCTGCGCACCGCAGAGCGGTTCACCTACATCGCCGACTACAACCGCGAGTTCCGCGAGCTCTGGCATCGGGTGCTCACCAACGGCGTGACCGACGGCAGCTTCCGGCCCGAGATCGACGTCGAACTGGCCTACCGATTCCTGCGCGACACCGTGTGGGTCGCGGTGCGCTGGTATCAGCCCGGCGGCCCGATCACCGTCGACAACCTCGCCAAGCAGTACCTGACCATCGTGCTCGACGGCCTCACGCTGTCCGAGGCCGAGCAAACCACGTAGGAGTTCCAAGATGTCAGCACCATCCGCACCACGCCGCCCCTACACCCCGCTGCGGGACGCCTACGTGATCGACGCGGTGCGCACCCCGGTCGGCAAGCGCGGCGGCGCGCTGGCCGCCGTGCACCCCGCCGACCTCGGCGCGGCCGCACTGCGCGGACTGCTGGACCGCAACACGATCGACCCGGGCAACGTCGACGACGTGATCGTCGGCTGCGTCGACAATGTCGGCCCGCAGGCCGGAAACGTCGGCCGCACCGCGTGGTTGGCCGCGGGCTATCCGGAAGAGGTGCCCGGTGTCACCGTGGATCGCCAGTGCGGATCGAGCCAGCAGGCCATCAATTTCGGTGCGCAGGCCATCATGAGCGGCACCGCCGAGGTGATCGTCGCGGGCGGGCTGCAGAACATGAGCGCCATCCCGATCTCGGCCGCCATGTATGCGGGCAAGGAATACGGGTTCGACTCGCCGTTCGTCGGTTCCGAAGGCTGGGACCATCGCTACGGCACCGCCGAGGTCACCCAGTTCCGGGCCGCGCAGCTGATCGCCGAGAAGTGGAACATCAGCCGAGAAGACATGGAGCGCTGGGCTTTACGCAGCCACGAGCGCGCGCGTGATGCCATCAAGAACGGCCGCTTCGACAAGGAGATCGTGCCGGTCGGCGACTTCTGGATCGATCAGGGACCGCGCGAAACCAGCCTCGAGAAGATGGCGTCACTGCCGCCGCTCGCCGAGGGCAGCCCGCTGACCGCCGCTGTCGCAAGCCAGATCTCCGACGGCGCCAGCGCCACCCTGCTCGCCTCCGAATGGGCCGTCGAGGCTTACGGATTGACGCCGCGGGCCCGCATCCATCACGTCAGCGCCCGCGGCGCCGACCCGATCTTCATGCTCACCGCACCGATCCCCGCCACCAAGTGGGCCCTGGAAAAGACCGGCCTCACCATCGACGACATGGACGTAATCGAGATCAACGAGGCCTTCGCCCCGGTCGTCCTGGCCTGGCTGAAAGAAACCGGCGCAGACCCCGACCGCGTCAACGTCAACGGCGGCGCCATCGCCCTCGGCCACCCCCTAGGCGCCACCGGCGCAAAACTTTTCGCCTCCCTCCTCAACGAACTAGAACGCATCAACGGCCGCTACGGCCTACTCACCATCTGCGAAGGCGGCGGCACCGCCAACGCCACCATCATCGAGCGGCTCGACCGGTGAACTAGCTGGGTAGACGTGCGGCGAGCTCGGCGGCCAGCCGCGTGAACCGCGTGTCGTCAGCGCGCCAGAGTAGGGCGGTGCTTACGTCGAGATTGAGGTCTTCGACGGGGAGGAAGCGGTATTCGGTTCGGTCGACGGTGTGTAGGCCTTCGGAGTCGAAGGGGGCGACGATGAAACCTTGGGTTTGGCGGAGCATCATCAGCATGCCGTCGAGGGTTTTGAAGCGGCCTCGGCCCTCGCTGATGCCTGCGCCGGAGAGGGCGGCTTTGGCTCGGTGGCCTAGGGCCAGTTCCCAGTGTTTGGGGCCTTGGATGTGGGTGAAGCCGCGTAAGTCGGCTACCCGCACCGAGGTTCGGCCCTCGAACAGGGTGGCGTCGACGAGGACACCGATCGGTTCGGTGGCGATGACGGCGGACTCGACGCCCGATCCGGAGGCGGGGATGTGGGACAGGGCGAGGTCGATGTGGTTGCTGCGCAGGCTGGCCCCGATGTCGGCGGAGCGCATCTGCTCCAGTGCGAAGGTGTAGCCGGCGGCGAGATCGGTCATCGCGGCGGTGAGCCGGTGGCTGATGTCGGTGCTGAGCAGTTCGGGGATGGCGAAGCGCACCTCGATCTGCTGATCGTCCGGGGCCGTCAGTCGGTCGGGTAGCGCGTCGAAGTCGGTGACGATCGACAGGGCCAGCGGCACCAGTCGTTCGCCGGTCGGGGTCAGCCGGACGTGGCGGTGGGAGCGTTCGAACAGCGGTGTGCCGAGCTCGGTTTCGAGGGCTTTGATGCGTTGTCTCAACGGTGGGACCGACATCTGCAACGCCTGTGCCGCCTTGGTGAAATTCAGCTCTCGGGCGACGGTCAGGAAGTAACGCAGATGGTAGATCTCCATTTGCGACATGGTAACTATCTGACTCGATCGTGCTCCGGTTGGCTGGCCTCGGACATTTCTGACAATTCGCCCGTGCGATAAAGTCGCTGCTAGACGCCGTTTCCGATTGTTATCGGCGTGGACATAGTCACACTGTGGAACATGGTAATCCCGTTAGCTGACCTATCGAATTAGCGTGGAAGTCGACCCGCTCGAGCAGGTGGCCACACCATGGAGGTGTCTCGTGTTCCAGGAGTTATTGGTACTCAACCTGGCAAGCCGCAGCATCGCCCGCATCGACCTGACCGACGGGTCCGTGACGACGGTGCTCAGTGAGGTCGGCCCGGTTCCCGACGGCATCGTCTATGACCAGACCGCCGGACGCATCTACTGGACCAACATGGGCGTGCCCGATTTCGATCCGGCCTTGCCGCTCGACGACAACAACTACGACTTCTCGCCGAAGAACGGTTCGCTCGAGTCCGCCGCACTCGACGGCACGGATCGCAAGCAGGTCCTCCCTGTCGGCGCGTTGACCACCGGCAAGCAACTCGACGCGGATTTCGTTGCCGGACAGCTCTACTGGAGCGACCGAGAAGGTCATCGGGTAAGCCGGGTCGCGCTCGACGGCACGGGATTGACGGATCTGGTGGTCAATCCCGCGACCGGAGACAAGGCAGAAGAATGCGTCGGCATCGCCATCGACCCGGCCGGGAACGCGCTGTACTGGACCCAGAAAGGTCCCGCCAAGGGCGGCCGCGGCCGCATCTTCCGCGCGAATCTTGTTATGCCGGAAGGGCAAACGGCCGCCGCGCGCACCGATATCGAGGTGCTGTGGGACCGCCTGCCCGAGCCGATCGACCTCTGGCTGGACACCACCAACGGCTACCTCTACTGGACCGACCGCGGCGCTGAGCCCGCAGGCAACACACTCAATCGCGCGCCGGTTCCAGCGCGCGGCGAACCCGGCGATGATCCGGAAATCCTCGCTCGCGGTTTCGCCGAGGCCATCGGCCTGGCCGTCGATCTCGAGGCAGGCCTGGCCTATGTCGCCGACCTCGGCGGTAGCGTCCGCGCCGTGGCCTTGGACGGCTCCTCCGACAGCGTCATCGCGAAATTCGAGGGTCAGTCACTGACCGGAATCGTAGGTGTCCAATGAGTACTGAGCGCACCATGGCCGTGGTCGGCGCGGGCGTGATCGGGCTGTCCTGGGCTCGACTGGCACAGCGGCACGGCTGGCGGGTGACGATCACCGACCCGCGTCCCGATCTCGGCGAACTGGTCGAGTCCACCTTCGGCACCGACGACCTCGTGTCGTGGACCGCGGACCTGGCAGCGGCTGTGCGAGACGCCGACCTGGTCCAGGAGAACGGACCGGAGCGGCTGCCCATCAAGCAACAGATCTTCGCCGAAATCCTGCGCGCCGCACCCGCCGACGCCGTGCTGGCCACTTCGAGCTCATCGATCACCGCGTCCCTGATCGCGGCCGACCTGGACAACGCGGGCCGCATCCTGGTCGGGCACCCCTTCAATCCGCCGGAGCTCATGCCGCTCGTAGAGGTGTTGCCCGGCAAGAAGACCGACGAATCGACGGTCACCCGCGCCGTCGCGCTCTACACCGAACTCGACCGCGTCCCGGTCGTGATCCGTAAGGAACTCCCCGGATTCGTGGCCAACCGGCTACAGGAGGTGCTGAGCACCGAGGCCACCTATCTGGTGCAGTCGGGCGTGGTCAGCGTCGAAGACCTGGACATCATTCTGCAGAACTCGATCGGCCTGCGCTGGGCCACCATCGGCCTCTTCGAAGGCAATGTCTTGGGCGGCGGCCCCGGTGGCGCACGGCATCTGTTCGCCGGTGTCGGCGCGGAAGTCGGCAAGATCGAGCCGGGCCGGCCCTCGTCGGATCCGGCGGCGATGGAGTCACTGATCGAGAACATCGAGGGCACATACGGTTCCGGTGAACAGAACTACCAGCGGCTGGTCGACAAGCGCGATCGCCGCACGAACGCGGTACTCGAAGCGTTGGCGAAGGTCGATGACGTCTACACCAGCCCGAGCGTCTGAGAGGTCGGCCATGCTCACTCAACGTCTGAAGAACGCGCTGCACAACAAGAACCGGCCGGTCGACCCGCACGCCGAATTGCAGGAGGTGCTCGGCGGCGTCGGCCTGGCCGCCGAGGACTCGGGCGGCGAGATCACCTTCGTCGGCGCCGACCCGATCGTGTCGAGCACGCTGAGCCTGGCCGCCGCGCCCGGCATCGCGCTCGTCGGCAAGTCGGTCGCCATGGCCAAGCTGTGGCAGCTGCGCGGCGGCCCCGGCCAGGACATCAGCATGGACCTGCGCAAGGCGCCGCATCGGCTGTGTCCCTTCTACGACGGCAAATGGGAGATGCTCAACGGCGAGTTACCGCAGCCATTGGACCCGGCGTCGGTCGACGCGCTGCGGTTCTACCGCACCGCCGACGACCGCCACGTGATGCCGGTGCCGGTTTATCCGAAGTTGAAGTCCGACCTGCTCGAGCTGCTCGGTGCCACCGACAGCGTCGAATCCGTTGCACGCCAAGTACGTACCTGGAATTCCACCGAACTCGAGGCTGCCGCCGCCAGCGCGGGCGTGGTGCTGACCAAAGCGCTCGGTCTGGAAGAGTTGATGGCCGAACGACAGTTCACCGAGGTGCTGGCGAATATGCCGCTGATCGCCGTCGAGAAGATCGGCGACAGCGATCCCGAGCCGCTGCCCGCCGGTGGCACCGCGCCGCTGGACGGCCTCCGGGCACTCGGCCACGCACACATCATCGCGGGCGCGGGGATCGGCCGCACCCTCGCCCTGCACGGTGCCGACGTGCTCAACATCTGGCGGGCGCGGGAAGGGGAACTCGACACGCTCTATCGAACCGCGAATGTCGGCGTGCGCTCCTCGTTCCTCGATTTCGACACCGCCGACGACATCACAAAGATGCGAGAACTGTTGCGGGGAGCGGATATCTTCTACGCCAACCGGCGGGTGGGCTACCTCGACCGGCACGGGCTCTCGCCCGCGGACGCCGCCGAGATCCGGCCGGGCATCATCCATGTCACCAATTCGCTCTTCGGGCAGACCGGGCCATGGGCCGATCGCGTCGGGTTCGACCAGAACGCCGGCGTCGCGACCGGGATGACGCTGCTGGAGGGCAGTCTCGACGCACCACGGCTGCCGATCCTAGGTGTGGTTAACGACTGGATCATGCCCTGGCTGTCCACTATCGCCATCGCCGCCGCGTTGCAGCGTCGAGCCGAGGAGGGCGGCAGCTATCGCGTGCACGTGAGCCTGTCCCGGGTCGCGCTCTGGACATTGAGCCTGGGCATCTTCGACAAGGAGTACGTGGCCGCCACGCTCGACTCCGACGACGACCACCGCTACCTCGACCCGGACCTCTTCACCATGGACGGCCCCGCGGGGATGTACCAGGGCGTCACCGAGCAGGTCCGGATGTCGCGGACGCCCGGCCGGTACCGGTTCGGCTTGGCACCCCGCGGCTCCAGCCGCCCGGAATGGCTCGCCGCGTAACTACGCCTTCTCGGCAGGCTTGAGCAGCACGGCCGTTCCGTAGGCGGCGACCTCGCTCATGGTGTTGGCGATCTCGTTGCAGTCGAAGCGCATGGCGAGGATGCCGTTGGCGCCGAAGGACATGGCGTGCTGGCACATTCGCATGATCGCTTCGTGGCGGGACTGGTAGAGCAGCTGGGTGTATTCGGTGATCTCGCCGCCGCCGAGCGAGCGGAAGCCCGCGGCGAGGTTGGAGCCGATGCCGCGGCTGCGGACGGTCAGGCCCGCCACTTCGCCGAACACCCGAATGACCTCGTGGCCTGGCACGTCGTTCATGGTGGAGACGAGGATGGGGAACTGCGGTGCGGGCTGAGGTTGCTGTTGCTGCTGGTACCCGGGCGGTGGCTGCTGCTGGAATCCGGGCTGCTGCTGGGGGTATTGCGGGGGCATCGGCTGGTTCATGAGCGGATCGTACGGGCCCGGTCACCTGCCTGGCGACCGCGGTTCGCTGAGCGAAATGCCCCCGCTCCCACGGCGGGTGCGGGGGATTCGCGGTGCGGGCTCAGAGGTTCTTTTGCAGCGCCTCGATCCGGGCGATCGCGTCGGCGACGATGCGGTCGATGAGCTCCTGGCAGGTGGGCAGGTCCTCGATGATCCCGGTGACCTGACCGGCGGCGAGCACCCCCGCCTGGGTGTTGCCCTCGACCAGACCGGCGCGCAACAACATCGGCGTATTGGCGGCCATCACGACCTGAGACCAGGTGAGGTCCTTGGTCTTTCGCATGGTCAGTCCATCGCGCACCAGGGTGGACCACTTCATGCCGGTCATGTTCTTGAACTTGGCGGCGTTGGCCACTGCCGCGGCCAGCCCGCGGGTGCGGCCCGAATGTTCCAGGCGCTGCACCAGTTCGGTGTTCAGCACCCGGTGCGGCATGCCGTCGACCTTGGTGGAGACCACCGTGTCCTGCAGCTGCCTGCGCAGGTACTCCTGCTTGACGGCCTCGGGCACGGTGCTCTCCTGGGTGAGCAGGAAACGAGTGCCCATCGCGACGCCCGCCGCGCCGTAGGCCAGCGCCGCGGCCAGGCCGCGACCGTCGAAGAAGCCGCCCGCGGCCACCACCGGGATATCGACCGCGTCCAGCACCGACGGCAGCAGCAGCGTGGTGGCCACGGGACCGGTGTGCCCGCCGCCCTCGCCGCCCTGCACGATCACCGCGTCGGCACCCCAGGACGCGACCTTCACCGCGTGCTTGGCCGCACCGATCGACGGAATCACCACCACGCCCGCGTCTTTCAGCTTGGCGATGAGGTCCTGCTTGGGCGCGAGCGCGAACGACGCGACCGCCACCTTTTCCCGGATCAGCAGATCGATGCGCTCGGGTGCGTCCGAGGCGTCGGCGCGGATGTTCACGCCGAACGGTTTCCCGGTGTGCGCCTTGGTTTTCGCGACCGCCGCTTCGAGCTCCGGGTAGGTCATGGTGGCCGAGGCGAGGATGCCGAGACCGCCCGCCTCGGCGGTGGCCGCGACCAGGCTGGGACCCGCCACCCAGCCCATGCCGGTCTGCGCGACGGGATGTTCGATGCCGACCAGTTCGGTCAGCGGTGTCCGCAGCCGACCGGTCATGACGGCACCTCGGTGTCGCGAATCTTCTTGGGATCCAGCACGTCCCGGATCAGCCGCAGTTCCTCGGCGGTGGGCAGCCGGGATTCTCCCGCATCGGCGAGACCGTGAATCTCGAACGAGGTGTTCTCGGCGACCTCGGCGGCGGTGACGCCGGGGTGCAGGCTGCGGGCCCGCATGGTGTGCTCGGGGCCCGCGAAGTCGAACACGCCCAGGTTGGTGACGACCCGGTGCAGGTGGTGGAACCGGAAGGCCGGGTTGGCCGGGTCGATTTTGTCGTAGCCGACGCCGGACACGATGTCGACCCGATCGGTGAACACCCGGTTGGTGTGCCGCGAAACCCAGTAGCTGGTCGCGTGATTGATCGTATTGCCCGGCGCCCCACGGACACCGAACATCTGCCGGGTCGGCTGCTGCAAGGCACCGAACGCGGACAGGTTCTGATTGCCGTACCGGTCGATCTGGTTGGCGCCCATCACCACATGCCGCCGGCCGGAGGCGACCACGTCGAACACGCGGCGGAACGGAATCCAGCCCTCGATCGGCGCCTTGCCGCCCAGCGGGGGAGTGTCGGCGAAGAGCAGCGCCTCACCGTCGGAGAGGAGCAGATCCGGTTCGGTGGTCAGCTTGGCGAGGCGGGCGCCGATGATCGACATCGGCGACATCGGGCTGGCCATGATTTCGCCTGCGCCACTGAAGATTTCCGCGCAGGCGACCGCGCAGACTTCTGCGCGAGTAATGGTCTCGGTGCTGGTCATCGTGAACCCTCCTGTGCGAACTCACGCACGGCGGCCTGGTACTCGTCCTCGGAGACGGCCAGATACTTGTCGACGAACTGCTGCCACGCCTCGGGTGTCTTCGCCGACTGCACGTAGTGCTTCTGGAACTTCTCGTCCCGGCCGTAACTGTCGCCGGCCAGGGTGAAGTGCGCACCGTTGGGCGCCTCGACGACGCCGTCGACCATCATCCGGTTGAGCAGCAGCGATTGCAGCGGAACGGTTTTCACCAACTCGTCGGTCTCGACGATCCGCTCGACCGACAGGTAGCGACGCTCGGCGGCCAGGCAGTACAGATCATCGAAGTACGGGTCGACACCGGTGTAGGCGGCATTGCCGTGCCGGTCACCGATGTTCAGATGCACCAGTGCCGCATCGAGATGCAACGCGGGCATCGCGATGAGCGTCTCGGCCTGCCCGTCGGCGTCCGGGTAAGGCGAAGCGACCGTGCGCAATTCACCGTCCCAGAAGTTCGGCACATCCGAGCCGAGCCCGGCCCGGATCGGCAGGAACGGCAACCGCGCCGCGGCCGCCTCCAGCCCGCACTTGAGCATGCCCTCGTCCATCTCGCGCGCCGCCAGCGAACCGGAGGTTCTGGCGTGCGCGAACCACGGATCGTAGAACGGCGCGGAATCCAGCGACACGAAGCCGTAGTACGCCTTGCGCACCTTGCCCGCCGAACACAACAGTCCCAGATCAGGTCCGCCGTAACTGACCACCGTCAGATCGGTGACGTCCGACCGCAGGATTGCCCGCACCAGCGCCATCGGCTTGCGCCGCGACCCCCAGCCGCCGATCCCGATGGTCATTCCACTGCGCAACTCGCCGACGACCTCGTCGAGCGACATTCGCTTGTCTCGCATGACTGTTCAGTTCCCTTACTGTTCGGCCTTGCGCGCGGCCAGATCGTCGTCGAACCGGGCGCGGATCTCGTCGGCGACACCGGCGAGATTGAGTTCGAAGGTGAATCCCTGCTCGTACCGGTAGCTGCGGTGCACGTCCTGCGGGTCGATGCCGTTGAGCGCGCGCTTGGCCGCGCGGATCACCCGGCCGTCCTTGGCCGCGATGTTCTTGGCGACTTCCATTGCCGCGGCGTCGAGTTCGGCGCGCGGCACCACCTGATACACCGAGCCGAAGTGCTGCAACTGCTGCGCGGTGATGGTGCTCGCGGTGTAGAACAGCGCCCGCATCAGATGCTGCGGCACCAGCCGGGACAGGTGGGTGGCCGCGCCGAGCGCGCCGCGATCCACCTCGGGCAGGCCGAAAGTGGCGTCGTCCGAGGCGATCACGACGTCCGCGTTACCGACCAGGCCGATTCCGCCGCCGAGACAGAAGCCCTGCACCACCGCGATCACCGGCACCGGGCAGTCGTACACCGCCGCAAAGGCCTCGAAGCAGCCATGATTGGCGTCGATCAGCGCCTGATGACCCGGCTTGCTCTGGATCTCCTTGATATCGACACCGGCGTTGAAACCGCGATTCTCGGCGCGCAGCACCACGACTCGCGTTTCCCTGTCCCGCCCGGCCTCCCGGACGGCGTCGGCGATATCGAACCAGCCGTCCGTCGGTATCGCGTTGACCGGCGGATAGTCGACCGTGACCACGGTGATGCCGGTTGATTCGGAGTGACGGTTGATCCCCATCGACTATCCCTTCGTGCAGGCCACGGCCCACCGTGAGCGACCAGGCTCGGCCGGGCCCAGCATTGGCAAAGCAAGCAGTTGCTTGGTAGGTTAGCACGGTGGCACTCGAAATCGATCTGGCCGACCGCGTAGTTCTGGTGACCGGCGGCGTCCGTGGCGTGGGTGCCGGGGTGAGCAGGGCGTTCCTCGCCGCGGGTGCGACGGTGCTCGCCTGCGCCCGGCGGCCGGGCGACGCACCGGTCGAGGCCGACGGCCGCGCCATCGAATTCCTGCCCTGTGATATTCGCGACTCCGATGCGGTGCGCGGACTGATCGATGCGGTCATCGCGCGCCATGGTCGCCTCGACCACCTCGTCAACAACGCGGGCGGCGCCCCGTTCGCGCTGGCCGCCACCGCGAGCAAGAACTTCCACGCCAAGATCGTCGAGCTGAATCTGCTTGCGCCGCTGCTGGTTTCCCAGGCGGCGAACACGGTCATGCAGCAGCAGCCGGACGGCGGCTCGATCGTCAACATCTCCAGTGTCAGCGGCCACCGGCCGTCCCCGGGCACCGCCGCCTACGGCGCGGCCAAGGCCGGGATGGACAGCCTGACCGCGTCGCTCGCCGTCGAATGGGCGCCCAAGGTGCGGGTCAACTCGCTCGTCGTCGGCCCGGTCGTCACCGAGCAGAGCCAGCTGCACTACGGCGACCAGGCCGGCATCGACGCGGTGGGACAGACCATCCCGCTCGGCCGGATGGCCGAGCCGGACGACGTCGGCCGCTGCGCCGTCTTCCTCGCCTCCCCGCTGGCCGGCTACGTCAGCGGGGCCGCCCTGCTGGTGCACGGCGGTGGCGAGCGCCCCGCCTTCCTGGCCGCGTCCACCGCGGACATCGGTCAGCAGTCCTGAAAACAACGGACACCCACGAAGAGGACACAGGTATGGACACCGAGCAGATCTGCGCAGGCCGCACCGTCATCGTCACCGGCGCGGGCCGCGGCATCGGACGCGCACACGCCCTCGCCTTCGCCGCCGCCGGAGCGCGGGTGGTGGTCAACGATCTCGGCTCGGCGCTGGACGGCGCCGCGACCGGCGAGACCCCCGCCGAGCAGGTCGTCGCGGAGATCGCCGCGCTCGGCGGCACGGCCGTGGCCAACGGCGACGACATCGCGGATTGGCAAGGCGGCCAACGGCTTATCCGCCAGGCGGTGGACACCTTCGGCGGGCTGGACGTGCTGGTCAACAACGCAGGCTTCGTTCGCGACCGGATGCTGGTCAACCTCGGCGAGGACGAGTGGGACGCGGTGATCCGGGTCCACCTCAAGGGGCACTTCGTCACCATGCGGCATGCGATCGAGTACTGGCGCGGGGAGTCGAAAGCGGGTCGTCCGGTCGACGGCCGGATCATCAACACCAGCTCCGGCGCCGGCCTGCAGGGCAGCGTCGGTCAGGGCAACTACGGCGCGGCCAAGGCGGGCATCGCGGGACTCACACTGACGGCTGCCGCGGAGTTCGCCCGCTACGGAGTGACTGTGAATTCCATCGCACCTGCGGCCCGGACGCGGATGACCGAAACCGTGTTTGCCGAGACGATGGCGCGACCGGACGACGGCTTCGACGCGATGGCTCCGGAGAACATTTCGCCGCTGGTCGTCTGGCTCGGCAGCGCGCAATCCGCGGCGGTCACCGGACGCATGTTCGAGGTCGAGGGCGGGAAAGTGGCCCTGGCCGACGGGTGGCGGCACGGCGTCGCGGTCGATCGCGGCGCCAGGTGGTCGCCTGCCGAACTGGGCCCGGTGGTAGCTGACCTGATTGCCAAGGGGATGCCGCCCGAACCGGTGTATGGGGCCTGACCAGGCTTACGACCTTCTTCCTGCGCACCTACCGATAGGGGTTTACTATGGCCCCCATCCGTTAAAAGTCCCGTGTGAGAGTCGCGACCGGGTGAGATCTGCGCTTTATGAATGAGGGGAAGGTCCGGCGCATGGCCATTGGTCGCACGTTCCGTGTGGTCGCGGTAGCTGGGATTGTGGCCGGCTTTGCGCTACTCGGCCCGGTCGCGGCCGAAGCACAGCCCTCGCAACGGTGTCCAGGATGCGCTGTAGACCCCGCTCCGCCGCCCTATGACACCGGAGATCCCTGGTACCCACTGTCGGTGCCCGGTCAGCCCACAGACGTCAGCGCGGTGCCGACCAATCCCGCGATCGGTTCGGGCTCGGCCGCCGGTTCCGCCGCTGCCGGTTCCGCTGCGGCCGGCGGATCGGCGGCAGGCGGTTCCGCGGCGGCCGGTGGTTCAGCTGCGGCCGGTGCCGCCGGTTCTGCCGGACTCGGCGCAGTGCTCGGTACCGGATCCGCCGGGCTCGGTTTGACGCTCGGTTCGGGTTCGGCCGGACTCGGCATCGTCCTCGGCGCCGGTTCTGCCGGGCTCGGCGTCACCGGTTCCGCGGGTGTTGGTGCGCTGGCAACGGGCTCCGCCGCCGTGGGGTCAGCCGGAATCGGTGTGGGCGCAACAGGTTCCGCCGCAGTGGGTTCCGCAGGTGTCGGTTCGGCCGGTGTCGGTTCTGCTGGTGTCGGCTCGGCCGGAGTCGGCTCCGCCGGTGTCGGTTCGGCCGCAACCGGTTCTGCCGCAGTGGGTTCCGCCGCTGTCGGCTCGGCGGCTGTCGGTTCCGCCGCCCCGCTGCTGCTGCTCTTGATCCCGATCCCCGCGCCGCCCGCTCCCCCCGCCGCGCCGCCGGTCGCGGTCCCGCCGGTGCCCTCCCCGGTGATACCGGCCATCCCGGCGCTGCCGGTACTCGTGCCCGCGCCCGCCGCGGCTCCGGCGGCGGTGCCACCGCCGCCTCCGCCTGCCCCGCCCGCCCCGGTGCAGGCGGCCCCCGCCAAGCCCAACCCCGACGTGCGCCCGACAAGCGCCAACGACGGGCTCCCCAAACCCAAACTGCTCTCGGTGATCGGCGGCCTGCTGGCCCTCGGGTTGGCCGGAGCCGGTTCCGGCGCAGTGAGTTTCCAGGGTGCCTCGGCCGCGCAGGCCCGAGTCGACGCCGCCCGTGCCATGTTCTTCCCGAGGCCGTGAGGGTGCAGGCATGAGTGAAAGCAAGACTCAGAGCAGCTCGCGGTCTTACCGTCGGGTCGCGGCTGCGGTGGATGCTGTGTGTGCCGTCGCGGCGGACTCCGATGCGACCACCCTCGACGAGGTGGTGCTCGCCATCGCCAGCGAGCGGCATCGCGAAATCGAAATCGCCAGTGCGGAATTGGGGCCGGGAGTGTGCGGGCAGCGCAGGCTCTACCCCGATCGCGACGTGATCGTGCTGGCCCGGTCACTGCCGAGCCGGGAGCACACCTTGGCACATGAGTTGGGGCACATCGTGTTCAACCACGAGGGCGCACCCGCGCCCGAGGTGACCTTGGAAGCCAGCGACGATCTGATCGCGTACATGCTGAGCCAGCGGGCGCACCAGCAGATCGTCGACGACGGCGCCGACGAGCTCGCCGAGTGGGAGGCCGAGACCTTCGCCGCCATGCTGATGACCCGGCTTCGCGTGTTCAACAGCCGGGGCGCAGGCGTCTCGGTCCTTCGATTCGATGAGGCGCTGGGATGACCCTCTGGTTGACGGCACTGCTGGTCTGGATGGCGGCCGGCGCGCGCGTGGGGCGCGTGCTGGTGAAGCCGGCCACCACGGCCCGGGTGGCCATCGTGGTCGCGGTCGCCGCCGTCGCGCTGGCCGCCACCGTCGCGGTGCCCGAGATCGCCGTGGCCATCGACAACCTGCGCCCGCACGGCGTGCACGCGGGCTGGCTGTCCGACGGTGTGGTGGTGTCGTCCTGGATCGCCTTCGTGACGGCCACCTCGGTGGTCGCCTCGGCCGCCTGGCCGGTGGTCTCCCGGCAGAACCTGCGTCAGGTCGCCATGGTGATCTACAGCATCGGTCTGGTGGCGGTGGCCGCGGCCATCGCGTGGTCGTTCACCTTCGGCTGGGAGGTCGTCGCGTTCGGCGCGGTGTTCATCGTCATCACCGGCCTGCGCAACCTCGACTGGACCACGCTCGGTCGCGGCATCGCGATCTACACCACCGGGTCCGCGGTGGTCGCGGTGCTCGCGGTGCTGGAAATTCGGCGCGCGTTCACCGACGCGCCACCGGTGCCGCCGGCCCAGCCGAACTGGGCGTGGCAGGCGTGGGAAATCGCGAGCCTGCTCGTCGCGTTCGGCGCCGTGTGGATCGTGGTGGAGCTGTGGGTGCGCGCGCGGGTGCTGCTGCGCCAGATTCGGCTGCTGCACCGCATCATGATCGGTCGCTTCCCCGAGGTGGTCGCGCACGACCAGACCGGCACGTCGACTCAGTTGAAGGCGTCCGACCAAGTGGCACAGATCATGGACGCCCTGTATCTGCAGTCGGGCGGTGGCGTGGTGCTCGCCGCGGTGCCGCCGCCGCCCCGATCGGTGGCCGAGCGCGCGGACACCGTGGCGCAGTGGGCGAGAAACCCTTTGGGCGATGTGGCGGTCGACGCGCGGTGGATTGCTCCGCCGGAGGGGATTAGTCCGCGTGGCTGGGTCCAGGCGATCGCCAGGGCGTATGACGCGACATCGCTGGAGCACGTCCGAAATTGAGCGCGAAGGGCGCCAGCGTGTATTCCACGCACTAGTGCGTGCTGCGAGATGAGCGTCCGGGACAGTAGTCCCGGATACGGTTGAGTCGAAATCAGTTGTCCCGGGAAAACTTGCGCGTGCGCTAGTTCCAAAATTGTCGAATGTGCTTGCACCCGGCGGAGATCGAGACATCGTCAGCGGCCTTGACACGGCACGCCCCTATTTCTCCGGGCCCACCCTGTCCGCTCTCCGCATTGGACGCACACATAACACAGCACAGTGCGACCCGGACGGGTCGCACTGTGCTTGTCGTGCAAGCGAACCTATTCGGTGCCATCCGGAGGAATTTCGGGCAAGCCTTCACTTGCCCGCAACTTCTCCGCCATGGACGTGAGTAGGTTCTGAGATTCTTCGGACAGGTCGAACGCTCTACTCGACAGCCGTCGCAGTCCGTAGCCCTGCAGCTGGGACAGCAACTCCAGATCATGATCGATCTTGGCGGCATAGATGTCGTTGAAGAAGTAGTCCGGCTTGACCTTGAAGAACTTCGCCAGGGCGGCCACCGTCTCATCGGACGGGTTCGTCCGTTGTCCCGACCGCAACTGCGACAGGTACGGTTTCGAGATCGGATGTCCGGAGGCAGTCAGCGCAGCCGCAACCTCCGCGTTGGTGTGCGGCTTACGCCCCGGGGGATGCACGGTTTCGAACAGCTTGTTCAGCCGCGCCGCGAAATCAGCCATTGTGAGCCGCCCAATTCCCTTCGCTGTACTAACAGTCGTTATCTCGGATACGTATCATTGATATTAGCGGCTCAGTAACTGAAAACCTACGCCTGATTCCGGATTTCCTTGAAGCTTCTAGGTGCCGCTCCGGCGAAGGCACTGGGACCGTCGCGTTTGCGGGTCACCCCAACGGCTCTCGAGAAGCCGAGGTACGGACCGGTTCTGGCCCGTCGCGGAGGTCTTCCCCGATACGGTCCTGATAGCGGAAAGATAGCTGACGTCTCATCTAGTTGCAAGTCGAAGACATCATGTGGCGTACGACACGTTTCCGGGCCTGGGGGATGAACGTTCAACAATCCTGTTTCCAGGGGTTGAAGGCCCTAAATCCGTTCGATGATGGTCCCTGTCGCCAATGCGCCACCGGCACACATCAGCACCATGGCGGTGCTGCGGCCGGTTCGCTCCAGCTCGTGCAAAGCCGTTGTGATGAGCCGGGATCCGGTCGAGCCGACCGGATGGCCGAGCGCGATCGCGCCGCCGTTGACGTTCACCCGGTCCATGTCGGGCCGGTGCACCGAGGCCCACGACAACGCCACCGAGGCGAACGCCTCATTGATTTCGAAGAGATCGATGTCGGAGATGGTCATACCCGATCGCTCCAGTAGCCGCGAGCAGGCCTGAACCGGGCCGTCCAGATGGAACTCCGGCTCCGCGCCGACCAACGCCTGGGTGACGATCCGCGCGCGCGGCCGCAATCCGGCTCGCTGCGCGGCCTTTTCGTCCATCAGCAGCACCGCGGCGGCGCCGTCGGAGATCTGCGACGAGCTGCCCGCGGTGTGAATGCCACCCTCCAGCACCGGCTTCAGCTTTGCCAGCCCCTCGATGGTCGTCTCGCGCAGGCCCTGATCGCGTGACACGTCCAGCTTCTCGCCCGTCAGGTTTCCCTCTTTATCTACTGCGGGTGCGGAGATGGTCAGCACCTCGCGATCGAAGCGACCTTCGGCCCAGGCCTGTCCGGCCAGGCGCTGCGAGCGGGCGCCGAATTCGTCGACGTCGGCGCGAGTGATGCCGCGCCGCTTGGCAATCCGCTCGGCCGCCTCGAACTGATTCGGCAGGTCGATGTTCCAGGATGCGGGCCTGCGCGGCCCGGCGTGCTCGCCGACGTTGGCGCCCAACGGAACTCGGCTCATCGCCTCGATGCCGCAGGCGACGCCGATGTCGATGGCGCCGGTCGCGATGAGCCCGGCGATGAGGTGATTGGCCTGCTGGGCCGAGCCGCACTGCGCGTCGATGGTGGTCGCGCCGACCTGCCAGGGCAATCCGGCGTGCAGCCAGGCGACCCGGGTCACGTTGTTGGACTGCTCGCCCGCCTGGGTGACGCAGCCGCCGATGACCTGCTCGACCAGGGCCGGATCCAGGTGCGCGCGCTCGAGCAGTCCGCGCTGGGCCAGGCCGAGCAGCTCGCTGGCGTGCAGGCCGGCCAGCCAGCCGCCGCGCTTGCCGATGGGGGTGCGAGCGGCCTCGACGATGACGGGTGTGCCCATGTCCAACCTTTCGTTCGATACGGAAACTGAAACGAGTTCCGGTAGAGAGGAGGCGGTTCTGTCCGGTTTCTTCCCTGATCCAGTCGCCTATGCTTCAATGATTATAGAACGTGTTTCAGTTTGTCGAAGGAGACATCTGGTGGTAGACCCTCGGAATGTCCGGCCGAATCTGCCGGACGGATTCGACGTCACAGACCCCGACATTTACGCCGACCGGATTCCGGTCGAGGAATTCGCCGAGCTGCGCCGCACCGCCCCGGTCTGGTGGAATCCGCAGCCGGTCGAGGTCAGTGGCTTCCATGACGAGGGCTTCTGGGTGGTCAGCAAGCACGCCGACGTCAAAGAGGTGTCGCGGCGCGGCGAGGTGTTCTCCACCTTCGAGAACACCGCCATCCCGCGCTTCAACGACGACATCACCCGCGAGCAGATCGAACTGCAGCGGTTCATCCTGCTGAACAAGGACGCTCCGGAACACACCAAGCTGCGCAAAATCATCTCGCGCGGCTTCACCCCGCGCGCGATCAACGGTCTGCGCGAGCGGCTTTCGGCGCGCGCCCACGAGATCGTCCAGGCCGCAGCCGAATCCGGCTCCGGTGACTTCGTCGCCAAGGTCGCGTGCGAGCTGCCGCTGCAGGCGATCGCGGAACTGATCGGCATCCCGGATGAGGACCGGATGAAGGTCTTCACCTGGTCGAACGAGATGACCGGCTACGACGACCCGGACATCGACGTCGATCCGGTCGCCTCATCCGCCGAAATCCTCGGCTACGCCTATCAAATGGCGGCCGACCGCAAGGCCTGTCCGGCCGACGACATCGTCACCAAGCTGGTCGAGGCCGACGTGGACGGTGATCAGCTGACGCCGGAGGAATTCGGCTTCTTCGTGATCCTGCTCGCGGTGGCGGGCAACGAGACGACACGCAACGCGATCACCCACGGCATGATGGCCTTCCTGGACAACCCGGATCAATGGGAGTTGTTCAAGAAGGAGCGTCCGGCGACCGCCGTCGACGAGATCATCCGGTGGGCCTCGCCGATCATCTCGTTCCAGCGGACCGCGCTGGAAGACACCGAACTCGGTGGGGTGCAGATCAAGAAGGGGCAGCGGCTGGTGATGCTGTACCGGTCGGCCAATTTCGACGACGAGGTGTTCGAGAACCCGGAGCAGTTCGACATCATGCGAAAGGACAACCCGCACGTGTCCTTCGGCGGTACCGGCGCGCACTTCTGTGTCGGCGCGAACCTGGCTCGGCTGGAGGTCGACCTGATCTTCAACGCCATCGCCGATCACCTGCCGGATATCACCAAGATCGGTGACCCGAAGCGGCTACGGTCCGGTTGGCTCAACGGCATCAAGGAATTCCCGGTCGATTTCAAGACCTGCCCGGTCGCACACTGACGCCTGCCGGGCGCCGACGAAAAGGGCCCTCGCACCGGTAGTCCCCACTCCGGTTCGAGGGCCCTTCGCCCGTTGGTTCAGCTGATCTTCTTCGCCGTCGCCATCGCCCGGTCCACTTCCCAAAATGCCCGCAGTGCAGCGATTTTGCCGGATTCATCGACGCGGTAGGTGAAGACCCCATCGGCGTCGATCTGATGACCGCCGAGCGTGCTGCGGATGGTTCCGGTGAACGCGATCTCGTTCCCGCACGCGAACGAGTCGCCGAACAGGAACTCGATCAGCTCCGTCTGCGCGATCGCCTTGTCCCAGAACGCCGCGATCGCCACCTTACCCCGATGGCCCTTGCCCTCGGGGTCGAAACCCGAAGGGCCGATGGGGTCTTCGACGATGCCGTCCTCGGCGAACAGCGCGACCCACGCGTCCTTGTCCCTGGCCCGCACCGCGGCCTGCGAGGCGAGCCCGGCGGTCCGGGCCGGATGGTCGGTGGTGGTCGTCATTTCGATGCCTCCGCGACGATCGGATCTTCGATGTTCGCCGCGGCGAAGCGCCGCAGCGAGTCCTGTTTGGCGGCGAGTTCGCCGTCGAAGCCGATGCCGTCGAACAGCCAGGGGACCACGATCGCGTCGGTGACGCCCGCGTTCGCCAGATCCTGATAGCCGGAACGGCCGAATCGGTCGACGCATACCGCCTGGATCTCGAACGGCACCTCGCCGCGGCCGAATTCGGCGCGTAGCGCGTCGAGCTTGCCGATGGTGCCGCAGAGTTCGTCGTAGGTCATCATGGCCGAGGTCCAGCCGTCGCCCACCCGGGCAGCGCGCCGCAACGCCGCTTCGGTGTGCCCGCCGATGTAGAACGGCACCGGCTCGGTCGGTGCGGGGCTGACCTGCAGTTGGTCGAAATCGAAGAACTCGCCATGGAATTCGACCATGCCGCCGCCGAGGACCAGCTTGATGACCTCGATCATCTCGTCCACCCTGGCGCCGCGCCGGGAGTAGGGCACCCCGCACCACTCGAATTCCTCCGGCGCCCAGCCGATCCCGACGCCGAAGCCGAAGCGGTTGCCGGAAAGATTGGCCACCGAGCCGACCTGGCGGGCCAGCAGCAGCGGATTGCGCGAACCGAGCTTGAGCACGTTGGTGTAGAACCGGATCCGGCTGGTCACCGCCGCCATGGCGGTCGCCCCGATGAGCGGATCGACCCACGGCGTCTCCGGCCCCCAGAACCGGCTGCCGTCGGCGGTATACGGGTACTTCGCCGCCGCCGACTTCATATAGAACAGCGAGTCCGGCAGCGCGATCGACGAGAACCCGCACTCCTCAGCGGTTTTCGCCAGTTCGGGCAGCTGCTCCAGCGGGCTCAGCGCGATGCCGAGGCTGAACTGCAACGGGCTCATGGCTTATCCGACCCAACAACCCACATCGAGAAGTACTGAGACCCACCGCCATACGCGTGGCCGAGCGCCTTGCGGGCCCCCTCGACCTGGCAGGCACCGGCCCGGCCCATCACCTGCTTGGCCGCCTCGGCGAACCGGATGAGCCCGGAGGCGCCGATCGGATTGGAGGAGAGCACGCCGCCGGACGGGTTGACCGGCAGAATGCCGCCGATCTCGGTTTCGCCCTTGTCGGTGAGTTTCCAGCCGTCACCCTGCGGCACGAAGCCGAGGTTTTCCAGCCACATCGGCTCGAACCAGGAGAACGGCACGTAGATCTCGGCCACGTCGATCTCGGTGAGCGGGTCGGTGATGCCCGCGGCTTTCCACAGCGCGGCGGCCGCGTCCTGTCCCGCCTGCGGATTGACCTGATCGCGGCCGGCGAAGGTGGTCGGCTCGGTGCGCATCGCGGTGCCGTGCACCCAGGCGACCTTCTTGCCGGTGGCCTCGACCGCGGTCGCCGCCTCCTCGTCGCCGATCACCAGGGCGCACGCGCCGTCGGAGGACGGGCAGGTCTCGTCGAAACGGATGGGGTCCCACAGCATTTGCGAGGCCAGCACCGATTCCAGGGTGATGTCAGGCTGTTTCAGGTGGGCCAGCGGGTTCTTGGCGCCGTTGCGGCGATCCTTGACCGCGACCATCGCGCCGATATGGCTCGGCGCGTTCGAGCGCCGGATGTAGGAGCGCACGTGCGGGGCGAAGTAGCCGCCCGCACCCGCGCCGACCGGCATGGTGAACGGCACCGGAATCGACAACGCCCACATGGCATTCGACTCCGACTGCTTCTCCCAGGCGATCGCGAGCACCCGCTTGTGCACGCCGGCCTGCACCAGATTGGCGGCGACCACGCCGGTGGAGCCGCCGACCGAACCGGCCGTATGCACCCGCAACAGCGGTTTTCCGGTGGCGCCCAACGCATCCGCCAGATACAGCTCGGGCATCATGACGCCCTCGAACAGGTCCGGCGCCTTGCCGACGACCACCGCGTCGATGTCGGCGATGGTGAGGCCGGCATCGTCGAGTGCGCGATCGATGGCTTCGCGGCACATGCCCGCCATCGATACATCGGTTCTTTTCGTCACGTGATGGGTTTGTCCGGTGCCGAGCACCGCGGCCGGGAAGCTCATCGGCTCGCCTCCGAATCCAGAACTGTCACAAGGTTTTGCTGCAACGCGGGCCCGCTTGTCGCATGAGCGAGTGCGCGATTCGCGTCACCCGCCATGATCGCCTTGGCGGCGAAGCCGATTCGCTCCAGCCCAGCGGCGAACATCGGATTCGCGGCGAGCGCGCCACCCGACGGATTCACCTTCGTGCCGTTCTTCAGTCCGATCGCCTCGGCCAGGATCAGCTGCTGATGACTGAACGGCGCGTGCAGTTCGGCGATGTCGAAGTTGGTATCGCCACCGGTAACCGCCTGTGCCGCAGCCGAAGTGGAGGGCGAGACGGAGAGGTCGCGAGCGCCGAGCACCGGGGTGTCCACCCGATGCGCCATCCCGGTGATCCACGCGGGACGCTCGCAGAGTTCGCGGGCCCGGTCGCCGATCGCCAGCACGATGGCGGCAGCGCCGTCGGTGATCGGGGCGACGTCGTGGGCGCGCAGCGGATCGGCGATATACGGTGCGCCGAGCAGGCTTTCGACGTCGCCGCCGTCGCCTGCCGCGACCGCGGCCATGTCGCGTTCGGTCCAGCGGCCCGCGTCGAGCCCGGCTCTGGCCTGCAGTCCCGCGATGGACCACGCGTCCGGCCACAGCGGCGTCACCAGGTACGGATCGAGCTGCATGGTGAGCACCTGACGTAGCGTGCCCGCCGACGACTTGCCGAAGCCGTACACCAGCGCGGTCTTCGCCTGTCCCGAGCGCAGTTTCACCCACGCCTCGTACAGCGCCCAGGCCGCGTCCATCTCCACGTGCGACTCGTTGATCGGCGGCACCGCGCCGATCGCGTCGATCGCGGAGATGAACGAAAAGGCACGTCCGGCAAGGTAATCCGAGGAGCCGGAGCACCAGAAGTCGATGTCGGACTTGGTGATGCCGAGCTGGCTGTAGAGCTGCTGGAAGCAGGGCACCAGCATCTCCACACCATTGGTGGTGCCGAAGGTCTCCGGCACGTGCGGCGCGTGGGCGAAACCCACGACCGCGATGTCGGTGGCGTTGTCAGTCACGTGCGCCTCTCAGAGGTGGTGCTTGTAGGTGTCGTACTCGGCGTCCGGCTCGCCGGTGGGGCGGAAGTGGTCCACGTTCTCCAGGCCGAAGCCCCACTCCTCGCGTGGCTTCCACACGGCCTCCACCCGCATGCCCATGCGCACTTCGCTTGCCTCGCAACCGAGTACGAGGTGCAGCACGGGGATGTCCGCGCCGTCCAGCAGCACGTAGGCCGCGACGTACGGCGGCTTGATCCGCTGGCCGAGGAACGGCACGTTCACGATGCAGAACGTGGTGACGGTGCCGTGGTCGGGCAGTTCGACGACCTGGTCGGTGGGCCTGCCGTCGGTCGGGTTGGCGCCGCGCGGCGGGAAGTACACCTTGCCCGCGGCGTCGGTGCGGCCGCCGAGCAGCTTGCCTTCGGCCAGTCCGCGCAGGTAGACGGTCTCCTGTGGGGACGCGGTGTGGTTGTAGTTGAGATCGACCGGAGTAGTGATGATGGTGACCGGGTCACCGTCGGCCGCGGTTTCGGCTGGTGCGTCGGACGTTTCGCCGGGTACGAAGCAGGCGATGTCGTGGATGCTGCCGGTGGTCTCCGCGGCCCATCGGACGGTCACTCGCTGACCGGTCTGGATGTCATCGGGCGTGGCGACGTCGACGGCGTGCAGCAGTGCGGTGTCCGCGCCGTCCAGCCGGATCAGCGCCCACGCGAACGGCCGGTCGAACGGCTGGCCGGGCAGCGGCTCGCGCACCCAGGTCCACGATTCGACGGTGCCGGTGTCGGCGACATCGACGAATTCGGTGAGCGGCTCGGCGGTCACCGGATCGTATTCCGGCGGCGGCACCAGCACCCGCCCGTCCGACCCGCGCACGCCGACGATCTTGCGGGCGCGCAGGTTGGTCAGGAAGTTGCCGATCGTCGGTCCCACGGACCGGGTGTAGTCGAATCGCACCCGAAGGGGCGCGCTGAGCACATCGGGCACGGCGTTCAATTCCGACCCTCTCTCATCCGCGATTGTGCCGGATGCAGTATTCCCCTGAGTCACAATGTCGAGTAGAACAGGTTCTTATTCTGCTGGCAAGCAGTTGTCTCGGAAAGGGTGTTCCATGAAGTTCGGACTGCAACTCGGGTACTGGATGGCGCAGCCGCCGCAACATGCGGGGGAGTTGGTGGTCGCGGCCGAGGAAGCCGGGTTCGATGCCGTGTTCGCGGCGGAATCGTGGGGATCGGACGCGTTCGGCCCGCTGACCTGGTGGGGATCGTCGACCGAGCGGGTGCGGCTGGGCACCTCCGTGGTGCAGATGTCGGCCCGCACGCCCGCCGCGACCGCCATGCACGCGCTCACGCTGGATCATCTCAGCGGCGGCCGGGCGATCCTCGGGCTCGGGGTTTCCGGGCCGCAGGTGGTGGAGGGCTGGTACGGGCAGCCGTTCGCCAAGCCGTTGCAGCGCACCCGCGAATATGTCGGGATCATCCGGCGCATCCTCGAGCGGCAAGGGCCGGTCAGCAACGACGGGCCGAATTACCCGCTGCCCTACAGCGGTCCGGGTTCGACCGGACTCGGTAAGCCGCTCAAGCCGATCGTGCATCCGCTACGTGCGGATTTGCCGATCTGGCTCGGCGCGGAAGGCCCGAAGAACGTGGCGCTGACCGCAGAGATCGCGGACGGGTGGCTGGCGATCTACTACGCGCCGCGGCTGGCGAACATGTACAACGACTGGCTGGACGAGGGATTCGCCAGGGCGGGTGCGCGGCGCTCGCGCGAGGATTTCGAGATCGCCGCCAGCTGCCAGGTGGTGATCACCGACGATCCGGCGAGCGAGCTCGAGAAGATGCGCTGGATCATGTCGCTCTACATCGGCGGCATGGGTGCGCCGGAACAGAATTTCCACGCGCAGGTCTATCGGCGGATGGGCTACGAGCGGGAGGTCGATGAGATCGGCAGGCTGTTCCTGTCCGGCAAGAAGGCGGAGGCGGCGGCCGTGGTGCCCGACGAAATGATTCTGGACACCGCGATCATCGGCGACGAGGAGCATGTTCGTAAGCAACTCGGGGTCTGGTCGGCGGCCGGCGTCACCATGATGTTGGTGTCGGCTCCGGATGTTGAGCAATTACGTCGGCTCACCCCCCTTGTTGATATGTAGAACACGTTCTAGATTCAATACTGTGACGACGCAGGAGTCAGTAAAAATTCTCGGTCTCTGGAACATCGCCGAAGCCGAACCCGATCGGATCGCCATGGTCGATCCGGCGGGCCGGGAGGTGACGTATCGCGAATTGGCCACGCTGGCCAACCGGTACGCCACCGGCCTGCGCGGGCTCGGCCTGGAAACCGGCGATGTGCTGGTGAGCATGGTGCACAACTGCGTCGAGGCGATCGCCGCCTACTTCGCGGCGTACCAGGCCGGGCTGTACATCGTCGCGGTGAACTGGCACCTCACCGGCCCCGAGGTCGCCTACATCCTGCAGGACAGTGAGGCCAAGGCGTTCCTGGTCAGCGATCGTTTCGCCGCCACCGGGAAGGCCGCCGCCGACGAGGCGGAACTGCCTGCCGCGGCGCGCTTTTCGGTGGGCGAGATCGAGGGTTTCAAGTCGGTGGCCTGGCTGGGCGCCGCGGATACCGGGCGACCGGCCGACCGCAGCACCGGTGCGCCGATGCTCTACACGTCCGGAACCACCGGGCGGCCCAAGGGTGTTCGGCGTCCGCTCACCGGCGCGGACCCGGATGTCGTTCCGCCGCATACCGGCGCGTTCTTCGGCCTGTTCGAGCTGGCGCCGTACGACGATCACGTGCACATCTGCGGCTCGCCGCTCTATCACACCGCGGTGCTGAACTTCGCGACCATTTCGATCCAGTTGGGGCACAAGCTGGTGCTGATGGATCGCTGGGAAGCCGAGGAGATGTTGCGGCTGATCGACAAGTACCGGGTGACGCACAGTCACATGGTGCCGACCCAGTTCCATAGGCTGCTCGCGCTGCCCGAGGCGGTGCGCGCCAAGTACGACGTGTCCTCGCTGCGCAGCATGGTGCACGGCGCCGCGCCGTGCCCGCAGGAGACCAAGCGGAAGATGCTCGAGTGGTGGGGTCCGACCGTCACCGAGTACTACGCGGCCACCGAGGGCGGCGGCACGGTGATCAACGGGACCGAGTGGCTGCGCAAGCCCGGCTCGGTCGGCAAGGCATGGCCGTGGTCGGTGATCAAGGTGCTCAGCGAGGAAGACGGCACCGAGGTCCCCGCCAATGAGCCCGGCCTGGTCTACATGCGCATGGGCGCTTCGAGTTTCGAGTACCACCACGACAAAGCCAAGACCGAGGACTCCCGCGTCGGCGACCTCTTCACCGTCGGCGACATCGGCCACCTAGACGAGGACGGCTACCTCTACCTGCACGACCGCCGCTCCGACCTGATCCTGTCCGGCGGCGTGAACATCTACCCGGCCGAGATCGAAAACGTCCTGATCACCCACCCAAAGGTCGCCGACGTAGCAGTCTTCGGCATCCCACACCCCGATTGGGGCGCCGAGGTCAAGGCCGTCGTGCAACCCGCAGAGGGCATCGAAGGCACCCCCGAACTCACCACCGAGCTACTCACCTTCGCCGCAACACAATTAGCAAAGTACAAAATGCCAAAGTCGGTCGACTACCTAGCCGAACTCCCCCGAGACCCCAACGGCAAACTCTACAAGCGCAAACTCCGCGAGCGCTACGTCCCCGCGTCGTAACCGCCCACCGAGTCGAGAGTCATATGGTCGCTAAACGATCTTGACCAGCAACCATATGACTCTGCTCGATGGCGCCAACGACCATTTGACTCTGCTCGATCACGCCGACGCCAGCGCCCACGTGACTTGCCTCGCTTTTCCCGAGCATCTTTGAACCGGACCACAGCCAGTCTTCACGCTGGAACTCAAGCGTTGCCCATCACAAGCCGCGGAAGAGCAGGTCGGGTACCCCACCTGACGTGCCCAGC